>CALZIZ010000455.1 GCA_945787465.1 uncultured Desulfuromonadales bacterium | reverse complement strand
AACAAAATCCCCCGGAAATCACCCTTAACGGGTGATTCATATTTATATAATCAGGGTTAGACTTTGGTTGCTGGAACGGAATACCTGCCTTGCCAATGTTACCAAAAGGACAGAGCGCATGTATGAAAACCTGGCAATCCTGGCTGCATTTGTTTTTCTCTACAGCCTCATCAGCGGAGGGCTGGTGGCAGGACATTGTTGCCTTAGTGCTTTAGCTGACCCTTCCACCAGCCCCCGAGTGCTGCCCTGCAGGCCATCAATGCTGTCTCCACCGATATAAAATGAACCCATTTTGTTCATTTCAGTGGACCCACCGAAAGTTGCTGGTTTTGGAATTTAAGGGGCAGAATTACCGATATTGGGATATGCTGATTGAAGAACACCGAAGGGGCAACGGAGGACATCCGTTGCCCCTTCTGATCGTGATCTGGGAGTCCCCAGTATTGAGCTTTTGGGATTCGTGCAGGCGCCAGGAGTGTCCTTGGATGGTGATGATGACGGAGTGATGGATCTTTCGGTCGACGGTGGCGGCCCTGAAGGACTACTCCCGGCTGGCCCGGTTACGCTATGATGAGGGCTATGCCGGCTATCTCGAGGTGCTCGATGCAGATCGCAGCCTCTTTACCGCAGAGCTCGAATTCGCCCGGACCCAGGGGAGCCTGTTGCGCGCCCTGGTCAACTTCTACAAGGCCATGGGCGGTGGATGGGTGGTTGAGGCGGAGACTTTGACCCCTGAGGCGGCGAGCTACCGGGGGAGTGGTGCAGGGAGTTGGTCCTGCGGCTCCATGCCCGGTCTCGCGGATCTGGGGCAAAGGAAAAAACAATAACCCCCGTCTGTTTCAGGCGGGGGTTTACTTATCGTGTTGAAAAAGTTGTAACGGATCACTTAAAGTCCCTAATTTTCTACGGATTAGGGACTTCCCTTTAAAAAAATCCTCTTCATGCTCCTCCGCACACCACCTCACCCAAAACAACTATTCTTTTTGAATCTCCCCTGAAAAATGTGCACACTCGCGGGGGAATCATTAAAGTGTCACCGGAAAAACATTTGGCAGTTAAATAACTCATTGGAATACTTTATTAATCGGTTGTTCTGAAAGGGACCGTTACCGATATGGTAATGGCCACAGCCTGAAGCAGAAGCCTGAAATGGTCTATATATGGTTCGCAGTAGCTTTTTATGGCTTATATACGGATCATTGTAACCTTGACAGTGTGCCGGATAACAACTATTCTGGTTCACAGAAAGATCATGAAGCGGCTTTATGTTCTATATGCGAACCAGGGTCAAGTCAATGCCAAAGTCGATTACACGTACCTACTCCCGCTATAGCCGCGATGCGGTAGCTCTCCTTGGGGGGCTGATACGCGCAGCGCGAAAGGAACGCAAGCTCACCACACAGGAAGTAGCTGACCGAGCTGGCATATCCAGAGGATTGCTGCAACGCATTGAGAAAGGCGATCTCAAATGCGAAATCGGGGCGGTGTTCGAGGTCGCTACCATCGTCGGCGTAAAACTATTTGATGCCGATGAATCCACTATGATCAGGCATATCCGTCGGACAGAAGACAAGCTGGCTCTATTGCCAAAATCAGTACGCAAAACAACAAAGGCGGTAGACGATGACTTCTAACGGAACTTACAAGGAAGCCTATGTCTGGATATGGTTACCTGATGAAACCAAACCAGTTGTTGCGGGTAAGCTGGAAGCCGATAACGGCAATATTCTGTTCAACTACGGTAAAAGCTACCTTGAACGGATCGGCAGCACAAGACCAGCGATTCCTATTTACGATCCGGAGTTGCCCTTAAAGGCCGGAGCCTTGCCCCTGCTCGACGGCCTGAGTATGCCTGGCTGCATTCGTGACGCTGCGCCCGATGCATGGGGGCGGCGCGTGATCATCAATAAAAAACTGGGTCTGAAGGGAACAGGCACGGACACAGCCGAACTGGATGAACTGACCTATCTTCTGGAATCCGGCTCTGATCGCATTGGCGCACTGGACTTTCAAAGCTCACCATTTGAGTATGTGCCACGTTCGGCCAACAATGTGAGTCTGGAAGAATTGCTGGAATCTGCCGAACGTGTTGAAAAAGGTGTGCCTCTTACACCAGAGCTAGATCAGGCACTATTCCATGGCAGCTCTATTGGCGGTGCGCGTCCCAAAGCTTTGATCGAAGATCAAGGTACAAAATATGTCGCCAAATTTTCTTCCAGCAGTGACCTTTATAGCATCGTCAAAGCTGAGTACATCGCGATGAGGCTAGCCGCACTCGCGGGGCTTAATGTAGCACCAGTTAAATTGGCAAAAGCAGCAAACAAAGATGTGTTGCTCATTGAACGTTTTGACCGCGAGAAAACGAGCCATGGCTGGTCGCGAAAATGCATGGTTTCCGCGCTTACGCTCTTCGGCCTTGATGACATGATGGCGCGTTATGCCAGCTACATAATCCGACATCGTTTTACTAATCCGAAGATGACGCTAAAAGAGTTGTTCTCCCGACTTGTCTTCAATGTTCTTTGCGGCAATACTGATGACCATGCGCGTAACCATGCTGCGTTTTGGAATGGCAAAGAGCTAACGCTCACGCCTGCTTACGATATATGCCCACAGGGGCGTTCAGGCAATGAAGCCTCGCAGGCCATGCTGATATCAGGCAGCAACAATCTCAGCCAGTTCAAAAGCTGCCTTGAGACTGCTAATAATTTCCTTCTTTCAAAAGATGATGCGGATGCAATTTTCGAGCACCAGAAATCGGTAATTGAAAGACACTGGGCCGACGTATGCGAGGAAGCTCAGCTTAATCAGGTTGATAAAAAACTGCTCTGGGGAAGACAGTTTTTGAATCCATATTCGGTCGAAAAGTAGGATAAGTCATTGAAAAATTGGGATTCTAATGTTGATGGCGACGCAAAAAGTCCGCCCCACTGCGTTACAGTGGTTTTTCAGGACCTCGACACACAACATGTATGCCTTCGCCCCTGAAAAACCAGTAAGCCTTGTGGGACGAAATTTTTTGTTTAGCCATCTCGGGAGTTTTTGCTCCATCACTGCTTGAGGTGCTCGGGAGCGTGAGTGCCGATCAGATAAGCCGCTACAGCGAAGACACGATTCAGCTCGTGCGCTACACTTTCGAAGGCTGGGCGAAGCGCAAATCGACGCAGGATCGCCCGGTGACCTTTCACTTTGTCGAGGTCAACTTTGATCAGGTTCGCGATGAGGGTGAACGGGATTTTCTCAACGGTATAGGGACCAATTTTGATCTCAGCGATAAGCAGGTCGATCGCCTCATCGCTGCAGCGCGTAAGGTGCTTCGAGAGTCGAAGGAATTTAGGGCTTTCATCGCATTGACCGGGAAGGACAACAAAGCCCCGCTTAAGGACCTGGACTGAAGGTGCAATTGTCGTTGGCGACGCATCTCTTTGGTTAAACAAAATCCCCCGG
Source organism: uncultured Desulfuromonadales bacterium (assembly GCA_945787465.1). Classification (GTDB taxonomy): domain Bacteria; phylum Desulfobacterota; class Desulfuromonadia; order Desulfuromonadales; family Trichloromonadaceae; genus CALZIZ01. The sequence goes on along the minus strand of CALZIZ010000455.1, from coordinate 1,973 downwards.
AAATCACCCTTAACGGGTGATTCATATTTATATAATCAGGGTTAGACTTTGGTTGCTGGAACGGAATACCTGCCTTGCCAATGTCACTAAAATGACAGAGCGCATGTATGAAAACCTGGTAATCCTGGCTGCATTTGTTTTTTTTGTACAGTCTTGTCAGCGGGCTTCGAAAAGACGCCCATCAATGGGGCGATCATGTTCACCGCTTTTGGCCTGCTTCTTGACCCCCTGGAGCTGGCCAGTATCGTTTTCGCCGTGATCGTGCTCAACGAGCATCTGCTACGAGGTTTAGGGGACAAAAAACCAAACGGCACAGAACACGATTAGTTTTTAGTGCATTGTTTTTCCGGCTTCATGTGGATTGGGTGCCCGATGAAACAAGACGAGCGACCCGAACAAGAGCCCCCCAGACCATCCGCAAGGCGTGTTCGTTCCTGGCTGCTGGGCTGTCTCAATACGTTGCTGCTCCTGGTGCTGGCTGGGTTGCTGTTTGCTCCGCATTTCATCACTTCGGCTACATTCAAAAAAAAAGTTCAGCAAGTGGTTGCCGCGCAGACCGGCGGCCATGGTGAATACCAGTCGATAAATCTCACCTACTTTCCTTTGCCGGCCATCGAACTCGGCCAGGTTACTCTGGACATCCCGGACCAGGTGCAGGGCACAGTCGCTGCCCTGCGCGTCTCCCCGGAGTTCCTCCCCCTGCTGACCGGCCAGGTGCACCTGGCGAGTTGGAGGCGCCGGAGTTAAGCCTGGAGCTGCCTGATACAAAACCGGCGGAGACCCCTGCTCGCCCTTACGCTTTGACCGCACTGGAAAAAAGTCTTACGACCCTCCTCGGGCCCCTTGGAAAAGTGGCCCCCGACCTGAAACTGTTGGTCAGCAACGGCCGGCTGTCTGTCGTGCGTGGCCGTCAGAAGCTGGTCGAAACCAAAGGGCTGAACCTGGAGCTTGGGTTATCGGTGAACGATCCCCGCTCGGCGCGGGTAACCCTGCAGGGAAAAGTATCCGAGCTGAACATCCATCGCAAAGGCCACCGGGAGAACATCAAGGGCGCCGAACTCGGTGGCGGCCTCCAGATGGCACCCGGCAAGATTGCCGTCTCCCTTGATCGATTGGCCCTTTCCGAACCGGCCCTTGAGCTGACAGGAAACCTGACCCTGGTTCCGACTGCGCCGGGCATCACGCTGAACCTGTCCGGAAGCAACCTCGATGTCGATGCGACCCGCAGGGCCGTTCTGGCCCTGGCGGGAGATACCCCCCCCACCAAAGAGATCTTCGACTACCTGCGCGGCGGCCGGGTGCCGCAGATCAGCTTCACCTCCCAGGGCGAGACCCCGTCCGAATTGGGCGATCTGAACAACATCCTGATCAAGGGACAGTTGCAGGACGGAAAGGTCTCGATTCCGGAAATCAAGCTCGACCTGACTGAAGTCAACGGAGATGTGGTTATCAGCGAGGGCGTGCTGCAGGGCTCCGGCCTGTCGATCCGCCTGGAAGGCTCTACCGGTCGGGACGGGTCTCTGAAACTGGGCCTGGCCGAGGGCAACGACCTGTTTAAACTGGAGCTGACGTTGAGCGCCGACCTGCAGCAGACCCAGCCGATTCTGCAGCGTGTGGTCGGCAACCCGACCTTTGTAGCGGAACTGAAGAAGATCACCAACCTGCAGGGGACCGGCCAAGGCAAGCTGGTTCTCGGCGACAGCCTGGACAACATCACGGCCAAGGTCGAGGTCAGCGAACTCAAGCTGTCCGCCGACTACCTGGGGGTGCCGTTTCCGATTTCGATCTCACAGGGGCAGGTTGCCTTCAGCAAAGAACAGATCGACCTCGGCAAATTAAACGGCACACTGGGAAAGTCTCAGTTTTCTGACCTCTCCTGTCAACTTCGGTGGGTGAAGGACCTTTCCCTCGACATCACTTCCGGCCGGTTCGGCCTGCTCATGACGGAGCTCTATCCCTGGCTGGCCTCCCTG
>CALZIZ010000454.1 GCA_945787465.1 uncultured Desulfuromonadales bacterium | reverse complement strand
TGTTGCTGCCCCGGGAGACCCCGTTGAACCAGATCCACCTCGAAAACCTGCTGCGCCTCAGTCGCGCAGGCGCCCAGATCCTCCCGGCCATGCCGGCCTTCTACCACCGGCCCAAGACCGTTGAAGACCTGGTCGATTTCGTGGTCGGCAAGACCCTCGATGCCCTTCGGATCGAACACCAGCTGTTCCAGCGCTGGGGCGAAGGCTGAAAACCTTGCCACAGAGGGCACAGAGAAGATCTCGAGGTAGGTTGGGTTGAGGCACGAAACCCAACAGGTGGCTAACATGGGACGATTGTTGGATCCGTCGCTTCGCTCCTTGACCCAACCTACATACTGCCGTCTTTGTGGTTAGTTTTTATTGTAAGTCCTGATTAATCGTTGGGTTTCGTCCCTCAACCCAACCTACGAACTCGCCAGCAGTGGCCGGATTTTCAGGTTTTTTTCTCTGAGCCCTCGGTGTCCTCTGTGGCAAAATAGGCAGTTATGATTAACCTTTTCGAAAACATCCGCACCAAGATCGAAACCGGCACCCGCATCTCCGACGCTGAGGCCCTGGATCTGTTTCGATCCAACGATCTGCTGGCCATCGGCGAGCTGGCCGCTCTGGCCAATCGCCGTCGCAACGGTGAAGCGGTCTACTTCAACGTCAACCGGCACATCAACTACACCAATATCTGCGTCAACCGCTGCACCTTCTGTGCTTTCCACAAGGGGGTTGAGGACGAGGGTTGTTATACCCTGGCGCTGAACGATATTCTGGCCAAGGCCGCTGAGGCGAGTGCTGCCGGCGCCACCGAGATCCACATGGTGGGGGGGCTGCACCCGGATCTGCCCTTCGACTTTTACCTGGAGATGCTGGCCGCCATAAAGGCCGATAACCCTGAGCTGCACATCAAGGCTTTTACCGCGGTGGAGATCGACTATTTCGCCCAGCTTACCGGTCAGAGCGTGGAGCAGGTGATTGGGGAACTTCAGCAGGCAGGGCTTGACTCCATGCCGGGCGGCGGAGCGGAGATTTTCGGCAAGGGGGTTCGGGATAAGATCTGCCCCGAAAAAATCTCCGGCGAGCGCTGGCTCGAGGTGACCGAAAAAGTTCACCGCTACGGGCTTAAAACCAACGCCACCATGCTCTTCGGCCATCTCGAAGAGTATGAGGACCGTGTTGACCACCTCGGCAGACTGCGCCAGCTTCAGGACCGCACCGGCGGCTTTCAGGCCTTTATCCCTCTGGCCTTTCAGCCGGACAACACCCGGGTCCCCGGAGCCAAAGGGGTCGGTGGGGTCGATGCCCTCAAAACCCTGGCGATCAGCCGTATCTATCTTGATAACTTTCGCCACGTCAAGGCCTATTGGGTCATGCTCGGCTTGAAGATCGCCCAGGTCGCCCTGAATTTCGGGGTCAACGACCTTGATGGCACGGTGGTGGAGGAGAAGATCGGGCACGACGCCGGCGCCGACTCGCCCCAGGCCATGACCAAGGAGCAGATCATCGAACTGATCCGCAAGGCCGGGCGTATCCCGGTGGAGCGCGATACCTTGTACCAGGAATTGAAAACTTTTTGAAAGGCGGGCTGAAGGCTAAGGGCGTAATGAGTAATGTGTGATGGGTAAATGGTTGTTTGAAATGCATTTGCTTAGTTACAAATTACCCATTACATATTACGCTTTTTAGCTCTTACCATGGCCCTTGCTCACCCATGCTTTTATCCATAAAACAAAAAATCGACGAAGGCTTTCCTCTCAGCCGTGATGAGGCCCTTTTCCTGCTCACCGAAGCCGATCTGCTTGAGGTGGGCAAGCTGGCCGACTCGATCCGTAAAAAGCGGCATCCCCACGGCCGGGTGACCTTTGTCGTCGACCGTAACGTCAACTACACCAACGTCTGCCAGTCCGAGTGTAAGTTCTGCGCCTTCTATCGTACCGCAGGGGCAGAGGATGCTTACCTGCTCGATTACGATGCCATCTTCGCCAAGGTGCAGGAACTGGTCGACCATGGCGGCACTCAGCTGCTGATGCAGGGCGGACTGCACCCAGAGCTGACGATCGAGTGGTTCGAAGGGCTGTTCCGGCAGCTCAAGGAGCGTTTTCCCTCGGTGCAGGTCCACTCCCTCTCCCCCGCCGAGGTGATTCATGTTGCGGCCCTCTCGGGGCTGTCCATGGAGCAGTGCCTGAGGCGGATGCAGGTTGCCGGCCTCGACTCGGTGCCTGGCGCCGGGGCCGAGGTGCTGGTCGACGAGGTGCGCCAGGAGATTGCGCCCAACAAGATCGGCTGGCGCCAGTGGGCCCAGGTGATGGAGGAGGCACACCGGCTGGGGATGCGCACCACCGCGACCATGATGTTCGGCTCCAAGGAAAGACCGGAGGATATCGTCGAGCACCTGCTGCGCATCCGCGAGATTCAGGAGCGCACCGGCGGCTTTACCGCCTTTATCCCCTGGACCTTTCAGCCGGCCAATACCGAACTGGGCGGCGAGACCGCCAGCGGCGCGGAATACCTCAAGGTGCTGGCCCTGTCGCGCATCGTTCTTGACAATGTCGAAAACATCCAGGCCAGCTGGGTGACCCAGGGCGACCGCATGGCCCA
>CALZIZ010000453.1 GCA_945787465.1 uncultured Desulfuromonadales bacterium | reverse complement strand
CCCCCGTGAGGATCGCCCCGAAGCCAGCCGGTTCGGTTATGATGGGGCCTGCCTCGAAAAGTTGGGTTGCAAAGGCCCCCGGACCCATGCCGACTGTCATGCGCGTAAATGGAACAATGGCATCCAGTGGTGCATCGGCGCCAATGCCGTTTGCATCGGTTGCACCGAGAGTGGCTTTCCGGATAGCTTTCTTCCCTTTTATAAAAACAGTTTTACGGCTCCGGTCAATCGCCTCGATATCACCCTGGCCGAATGGCGCGCCGATAGCTCCACCCTGGTCATCGAAGGTCGCGGCACCGCCAACGCCTCTATCCGGTTGACCGCCGTCGATAACGGCACCGTGTTGGGGGACGTGAATGTCGATGCCTCCGGGCTCTGGCGTTTCACCCAGACCAATCCGGTGTTTGTCCCTCGCCAGGTACAGGCTGAAGGCAGCGGGCTTAGCGCTCTGCGCGATGTTGTCACTGTCGGGACCCCGGGTGAGACCACACCCCCGGAGACCACACCCCCGGAGACCACACCCCCGGAGACCACACCCCCGGAGCCTACACCTCCGCCTGAAACGCCGCCGACCTCGGGATCGCTCAAGCTAAACAGGTGCGAGTGGGTTTCGAGGAGAAGGTACCTCAGGGTTGACGGTAAGGCTGACCCGAGTCAGGTGGTCACCCTGTATGACGCTGACACCGGCGCGATGCTGGGCGCAACCAATGCCGACTCTTCCGGAACATGGCGGGCGCGATACCGCAGGCCTAACCCCATCCCCAATCGGGTCAGGGCCAACGCCGGCGATCTGAGTGCCGAAATGGCGGTTCGCAACGCACCACAGCAAGGGGATTCCTCGGGCAGCACTGACGACGACAGCCACGATGATGATTAAGGTTAAATTTCTCGTCTTCACAAAGTTTAAAACAATGCAACCTGGTTTTATAAAAAGGAGCAGATAAATGGCAACAGTTACCATCATGGATCCGGTGACCCGGATTGAAGGACATATGAAGGTTGAGGTCTCCATCGATACGGTGGGCGGGCAGCAGCAGATCGTGGACGCCGAGGTCTCCATCGATACGGTGGGCGGGCAGCAGCAGATCGTGGACGCCCGCTGCACCGGGACCCTCTTTCGCGGCTTTGAAAAACTTCTCGAAGGGCGCAATCCGCATGACGCGGCGGTGATCACCCCCCGCATCTGCGGGGTTTGCCCCGTCTCCCACGGCCTGGCCTCGGTCATGACCCTTGAGGATGCCGCGGGTTTCATGGTCCCCGAAAATGCTCGGGTGCTGCGTAACCTGGTGCTGGGTTCTAATTTTGTGATGTCCCATATCCTGCACTTTTACCTGCTGGCCGCCCTCGACTTTGTTCCCGGTCCCCAGGCTCAGCCCTGGCAGTCGGCCTGGCAGGTCGATCTGCGCAGCGGCACCGGGTTGGGGCAGGTCAGCCAGAATATCGCTGCAGCCGTCGAAGCCCGCCGGCGGGCCCATGAGATGGGCGCCATTTTTGGTGGCCGCATGCCTTCGGCCCACGCCTATATCCCCGGCGGCTTCACTGCGGTGCCCAACCAGCAGGACATTGACACGTTCCGGGCACACCTGAACTGGCTGGTCAACTTTATCAACAACTCCTATCTGCCCGATGTCCAGGCGGTCGCTGCAGCTTACGGCGATTACTTCAACATCGGCGCAGGCAGCGAGAACCTGCTCGCCTTCGGGGTCTTTGACCTGGACGATATGGGGCAGCAGAAGCTGCTCGGCCGCGGCCAGTACGAGAAGGCGATGGGCCAGGTGCAGGCTGTCGATCTGCAGGCCATCAGCGAGTCGGTGACCTACTCCTGGTATCAGGATTCCGGCAACGACCTGCACCCCAGCCAGGGCGTTCAGGAGGCCGTCTATCCCAAGGCCGAAGCCTACTCGTGGCTCAAGGCGCCGCGTCTTGCCAACAAGCCCTACGAGACCGGGGCTCTGGCCCGGATGTGGGTCAACGGCGATTACCGCGACAGCATCTCGGTCATGGGGCGGCATCAGGCCCGGGCCCAGGAAACCCTCAAGATCGCCGAGGCCATGAACGGCTGGCTGAACGAGCTGAACCTGGGTCAGCCGGTCTATTCCGATTATGCCTGTCCCACCTCGGGGACCGGAATCGGCCTGACCGAAGCCCCCCGCGGCGCCCTGGGGCACTGGATGCGGGTGAACAACAGCAAGCTGGAGAAATACCAGATCATCACCCCGACCTGCTGGAATGCTTCGCCCAAAGACAGCCTGGGTGCTAACGGCCCCATGGAGCAGGCCCTGATCGGCACCCCGGTCATGGATCCGAGCAAGCCTGTCGAGGCGCTGCGGGTCATCCATTCCTTCGATCCCTGCTTGTCCTGCGCTGTGCATGTGATGCAGCCTGACGGCAAGGCGACCATCGTCAAGGCGGGAAGCGTCTGATCATGGACGAGAGGAACCTTGTTCTCGGATTGGGGAATCCTTTGCTCGGTGATGAGGGCGTGGGGGTGCATGCCGCCCACGCCCTCATCGAGGCGGGATGCCCGGATAACACGGCGGTGCTCGATATCGGCACCGCCATCCTAGAGGCTCTGCCGGCGCTGGAAACCGCCGAACGGGTTATCGTCATCGATGCGGTAAAGGCCGGGGAGGCTCCCGGGACCATTTACCGCATGCCCTTTGACGAGTTTGCCAAAAAGCCCACCATTGCCTCAATGCACGGGTTTGATCTGGATCGCACCCTGGCGCTGACCCGCCGCAGCCAGCCACCGGAGGTGATGGTGATCGGGGTGGAGCCGGGTAGTCTGGACTGGGACCTCGATCTTTCCCCCGCAGTATCCGAAGCGCTGCCGACAGTGCTGGCGCTGGTGAAAAAAGAACTCGGCAATCATTAGTCAAAAAGGAGAATTTCTTATGTTTGGTTTAGGAGCTCAGGAATTACTTATCGTTCTGGCACTGGTCCTGATTGTTTTCGGTGCCGGGAAACTTCCCCAGGTCGGGGGGGCCCTCGGCAAAGGGATTCGGAATTTCAAGTCCGGGATCACCGAGGAAGAAGAATCTGCAGAACTTCAATCCCTTGAGAAAAAAGCCTGACCCGTCCCCTCGCGTCACCTTGAACAGGAGACCGGGCCGGGCATGTCCCGCCCGGTCTCTTGATTTATTCGGATGGATAGTCGCAGGTCCAGCATGGGCCGGCGCATCAGTTATCCACCCAAACCAAAACCCTCTTTTTAAAGGGCATCGATATGTTCGGAATCGGAATGCCGGAAATGTTGTTGATTCTGGCAGTGGCTCTTCTTGTGATCGGCCCCCAGAAGCTGCCGGAAATTGCCAAGGCCCTGGGCCGTGGGCTGGCCGAATTCAAGCGTGCCACTAATGAGCTGAAAAGTACGATTAACCTGGAACCGGATGACCCTAGGGCGACCCGATCCACTTGGGAAGAGAAACTGCAGGGCCGTCAAGCCGAACCGGCCCCGGATAAGGCAGAGGCAGGACCAGAAGCTCTGAAGACATCGCCGCAAAGGATGTCGAACCGACAGGCTGGACCGGGGTTAAAAAATCGGCTACGGCGTAAGGGAGTGGCGTTTTGCACGAACTCAGTATTACCCAGAGCCTCATCGAAATCGCCGAAAAGGCGGCCCTCGATCAGGGGGCGCAGAAGGTTTTGTCCGTCACCGTGGAAATCGGTGCGCTTTCGGGGGTTGTGGCCGAGGCGGTGGAGTTCGCCTTTGAAGCCTGCGCCAGGGACACCCTGCTGGAGACCGCCCGACTGATCATCGAGCCGATCGCAGGAAAAGGGCGCTGTGGCCAGTGCGGTCTTGAGAGCGCGATGGACCAGTACACCCTCGCCTGCTCTCACTGCGATGCATTCGCTCTCGAGGTGCAGCAGGGCAAGGAACTCAGAATTCGCCAAATGGAGATTGATTAGCTATGTGTACCGATTGCGGCTGCCCCGCCCCCCAGGGCGAAGAGCACCACCACCATCACCATGACGAGCCCGCAAGCACTCAGGGTAAAACGATTCGCATCGAAGAGGACCTGCTGGCCAAGAACGACCGCCTGGCAGGGGGCAACCGCGCACTGTTCTCTCAAAAGGAGCTGTTCGTGCTCAACCTGGTCAGCTCCCCCGGTTCGGGCAAGACCTCGATCCTCGAGCGCACCCTCACCGACCTTGCCGGTCAGCTCGGCTTCGCCGTGCTCGAAGGCGACCAGCAGACCGCCAACGACGCCGACCGCATCGCCGCAACCGGGGTGCCGGTGCGCCAGATCAACACCGGCGCCGGCTGCCACCTCGATGCCCACATGGTCGGCCATGGCGCCGCGCATTTCGACCTTGGCGCCACCGACATCCTGATGATCGAAAACGTCGGCAACCTGGTCTGCCCCGCCTCCTTC
>CALZIZ010000452.1 GCA_945787465.1 uncultured Desulfuromonadales bacterium | reverse complement strand
TGGGCGAGGAAGTTTTTCAGATTCTCCTCGGAACTGACTTGCAGAAAGAGTTCCCGTGAGTAGTTGGTAATGTTTTCATACCATTTCTTGCCTTCGCCGTGGTTAATGCAGAATTCACACATATAGCTCTCTCCGGTAGAGTGAGGCTTGGGGCAAAGGACAGAAGGGGGAAGATCAGCCAAACCCCATGCTACTGACCCTGCTAACCACAATTATAAAACTTATCCTACATCTCATTATACTATTTCTTGGGCCACCGTTATGATTTTTACGCCGAACACCAAGCTCAGCCGCCGCCTTGGGCGGTCGGCTGCAGCGCCTCGTTATACACGTTTCATATCCGTCGCCCCATTGGTGCTGCGACTTGATTGTCTCGTGCCGTCAGGCATAATGGCATCCTGTAGCGTTATAGCCTGTTTTAACTGCACGTCGGTGACTTGCGCCCCCTCCAGGTCGGCCCCCCTCAGGTCGGCGTCTGTCAGGTCAGCCCCTTCCAGGATGGCCCCTCTCAGGTTGGTCCTTCGCTGGTACTCGTCCCATCCCAGGTCGGCCCTTTTCAGGTGGGCGTCTGTCAGGTCGGCCCCTTCCAGGATGGCCCCTCTCAGGTTGGCCCCTTTCCACCTAGCGTCCTCTTCCAGGTAGGCCCTTCTCAGTTTGGCCCCTTCCAGGTGGGCCCCTATCAGGTTGGCCCCACGCAGGTTGGCCGCCTCTAGGTCGGCGCCTTTGAGGTCGGCCCCTTCCAGGCTGGCACCCTGCAGGCTGGCCCCACGCAGGTGGGCCCCTGCCAGGTGGGCCTCTACCAGCTTAGCCCCTTGCAAACTGGCTCCATGCAGGCTGGCCCCACCCAGGTCGGCCCTTTGCAGGCCGGCTCCCTCCAGGTTGGCCGAGCTCAGGTCGGCCCTTGCCAGGCAGGCCCCTTGCAGGCCGGCTCCCTCCAGGTTGGCCGAGCTCAGGTCGGCTCCTGTCAGGTCGGCCTCTCCCAGGTCAGCACCTTCCAAGTCGGCACCTCTCAGGTCGGCAGCGTCCAGGTGGACAACCGCCTGTTCCACAACCGATTCTTCCTTTTTGATTAGCTCGGCTTCTTGCAGGAATCGCAGTAGAGAGCCTTTACGTTCCTCATCCAGCCTACGAAGCACCGTAAGGGTGCGGGCTCGAGCAACGTGCCGCACCTCGGATTCTGGTTCAGAGGTACGTAACCCTTCCTTAAGTAGCAGCTCGGTCATTCGGTCGAGGTAGGTCTGCAACGACTCTTCCCGGGTCCGATTGTCCGCAATCTGCCGCTCTGCCTTGGCACGCTGGGCTGCTATATCCCGGTCCGACCTGCGCTCGGCACGGTTAAACAGAAATGCGCCAGCGCCTAGTACCGCCGGAATAATCAGCAGCTCCATCCAGTCCCAAATTTCCCTATTCTCGGATCCCGTCCATGAGAATCGACGATCAGACCAGACCAGTAGGACCAATACCATGAGAATCAAAACAGCAAGGACAGGCACTACCGGTACCCGTTTGATTAGCTCCATGGGTGCTCCACCTTCTCAACACGGTTTCGTTCCCACCTGGCGACTCTTGGCAGGAAAAGCATGCCGCCGCCACCGATTCCAATCCAAGGAGAGGCTGCTAGCCTCTCGCCGTGGTCGAGATCACGGTTCCACAGCAATACAATGAGTCCCGCGGCCAGCGGAAGTATCCTGCGGTCGAGTAGGTCGACTGTTTTGTTTGTTGGACCGAGACATTGCCGAGTCCCCGGACGGTTTGCGCCTACTGTAGCACGGCCATCGAAAACACACCCTTGTCTCACCTGGATACCGCCCACCATCTAACGAGCACTCCTCCTTGAGTTCTGAGTTTAGGTATAATTAGATATTAAGTAGTTTTTATAGACTTTACCCATCTTTTGCCTCCCGTCAAGAGTTGAGGCGCTTTCACATTGACGCAATGACTTGGAATGATTTATGTTTTCAGTTGGACAACACTCCCAATAGTGTACATAAATAGAAACTGGATAACTTCCCATGCTTATTATCCCCAAAGACGTTCTCGCCAAATACTTTGGCACTCGCCGAACCTAAAGGTGAAAAAAACGACCCACCAGAGATTGTAGTAGCAGGGCCGTCTTATTTGTTGTCTTACAATGTTTGCCTGTCAATTTGCAGGGCTCGTCGCTATTTCGAGTGGGTAATGTTATGACAGGGTAATTTCTAATTTCATTACCTGGAGGTTTGACCGCATGAATCCTGAATCGTTATTTGCAATGGCTCTTGGCATCACTCCCCCTTGGGAGGTTGAAGGAATCGAATTCTCCAAAGAGAACAAGCGCCTTGATATTAAAGTCGGTTTCACTCGCGGCGCCACCTTTGCTTGTCCAGTCTGCGGGGCTGCCGCGCCTGCATATGACACCAAAGAGAAAACATGGCGTCACCTGAACTTCTTCCAGTACGAGGCTTATCTGACTGCTCGTGTGCCGCGGGTGAAGTGCCCCAATGCTGGCTGCGGGGTGAAACGAGTTTCAGTCCCCTGGTCTCGGCCAGACTCCGGCTTTACACTCCTTTTCGAGGCACTTGTGATGACCCTGGTTCGAGAGATGCCGGTCAAAGTCGCGGCGGCCCTGCTGGGTGAACACGATACTCGTATCTGGAGGGTTATCGATCATTATGTGCAAAGTGCACGTGCGCAAGTTGACCATTCGGGCGTTCGGCGGGTCGGTATGGATGAAACCTCCGCCAGAAGAGGACAGGATTACGTGACCCTCTTCTTCGACATGGATCAGCGACGCCTTCTCTTCGGAACCGAAGGTAAGGACCATAAGACCGTTAAAGCCTTCACGGAAGATCTAAAGGCCCACAACGGGTCGGCAGAGAACGTCACCGCCGCCAGTCTTGACATGTCAAAGGCGTTCATCAAGGGAGTCAGAGATACCCTGCCCAACGCCGAGATTACCTTTGATCAGTTCCACCTGATTCAGCATATGAATGATGCCCTGAGCAAGGTCAGAGCGGAAGAGGCCAAGCTCTTTCCGGAGCAGATGAGGGGCAGCCGGTATGCCTTCTTGAAGAACCCGGAAAATTTGACCGAGAAGCAGGACGAAACCTTAACCAGGCTCTGCAACTATCGACTTAAGACGGCTCGAGCCTACCTCCTTAAGCTGGCCCTGCAAGATGTTTACTTTGCCCCCACTCGCGAGGATGGCGATCATTGGAACGGGATTCTTGCTTGGTTCGACAGCAAGCTGTCCAACGGATTCATCGAAGCGATCAACGGCCTCATCCAATCGGCCAAAAGAAGAGCCATAGGGTCACGATCAACCAAGAACCTGATCAACATGGCTTACCTCATTGCTGGCAAGCTTGATATCAGGCTACCCACTTTAGACAGCGACGATCCAATCTAGAACAGCCGCGGAAAACGTCATATAAGTTGTTCTGTATTGTTTGGGCCGTGATTTCGAGGCGGAAATGAGGTTGTCCTATAGACCCTCCATTATGAGAAAAGGCCACTTGATCTGGTGATCAAAATGGCCCTGAAAATTTCTTCAAAATGTGGTGATCGCCGAACACGGTCAAAAAGTGTCTGATAGACCGTTACTTATGGGAAGCAATCTAGTTGGGTTGAGATGTCAATTTACATGGGGAAGTCGGTATCCATGTCAGGGGAAGAGCTGATTTGCGTATATATCTTCCCAGCATCGTTTGCCAAAATATATCTTGATTAGTGTCGAACTTCAGCCAAAAACTGGAGCAGGCAAATGTTGTATTGCTCCCTCCCCCTTGGTGGGGGAGGGAGGTCCCAAGCATTCGATTACCATTAGCTGAAGATTGGTGCTAATCGGATAAATAAAAAAAACTGAGCGATAAGGGGGTTCAAACCTTACGAATCAGCCCTTCCTGGGCCACAGAAGCGACCAGTTTTCCGTCGCGGGAGAAAATACTGCCCCGACTTAAACCCCGCGAATTGGACGCACTCGGACTGTCCATCACGTAAAGCAGCCACTCGTTAATGCGGAAATCTCGGTGAAACCACATCGCGTGATCGAGGCTCGCCGCCTGAACCTGTCGCTGGTGGAAGGAAAGGCCGTGGGGCAGGAGGGCCGTGCCCAGCAGGGAAAAATCCGAAGCGTAGGCCAGCACCGCCTTATGAACCGCTGGCACCTCCGGCAAAGATCCGTTGGCCCGAAACCAAACCTCCCGGCACGGGGAACCCGGTTCGGGATGGAGAGGATCGATTGGGTGGATGGGGCGAAATTCGATGGGCCGTTCCTGCAGCAAAAGCTTACGGATATTTTCAGGGGCCTTCTCCGCCGCCTTTTTCCCAAGTTCCACCTTGTCGGGCAAACCCTCTGGCCCTGGCACCTGGGGCATCTCGGCCTGGTGCTCGATGCCCTCTTCCCTGACCTGGAAAGAAGCCGACATGTTGAAGATCGCTCGACCGTGCTGGATGGCGACAACCCGCCGGGTGGTAAAACTCCTTCCATCCCGAATACGGTCGACCTCATAAACAATTGGCGCCCGCATATCGCCCGGGCGGAGAAAATAGGCGTGAAGCGAATGGGCTTCGCGCCCCTCGACAGTTTGGCCGGCGGCGATTAGGGCCTGGCCGAGAACCTGCCCGCCGAAAACGCTTTTCCCTCCAATGTCACGGCTATTTCCGCGAAACAGGTTCTCTTCGAGGCGCTCAAGGAACAGGTGTTTGAGCAAATCCTGAACAAGATCTTTCATAGCAGATTGCCTCAGCGGTTCTTAATCAGGTTTGAGATTGCCTTGAACTCCGGGGCCGCCGAGGTCCCCATCAGCTGAAAGAGCACCGTCTCGGCGGTTGTCACCGTGGCGCCCGCCTGGGCGGCCAGCTCCAGTGCGTTCTGGTAATCGAGCTTGCTCCGCGAGATAATCGCGTCACGTACCAAGTGGACGCTGTAGCCACCCTCCAGCAGGCCTAACACGGTCTGATAGACGCAGACATGTGCCTCCATACCAGCCACAATCACCTGGGGCCGGTCCAAGTCCGTCATGTAGTCCAAAAAACTCGGTTCGCCGCAACAACCAAAGCTCACTTTTTCAATAACCTTGCTCTTGCACGCCTCGGTTAATTCCGACACCGTAGGCCCCAGCCCCTTAGGGTACTGTTCCGTAGCAACAACCGGCACCTTTAGGTGCTCAGCGGCCTCAACCAGGAACTGGATGTTCTTCAGTGTCTTCTGGTAGACCATTTCGGACATGGTGGGGATCAGCCTCTCCTGCACGTCCACGACCAGCAACACGGTCTTGTCTTTTTCAAGCGAGAATCGGGAGATGTCTTGGTTCATGGGGCTCCTCCTTGTGAGTTCCTGGGACAAAATACAGTTGATGACATCCGGCAAGCCGTAAAGCTGTATTATGTCCCAGGGATATCTCCTTTGTCTATTGCTCTTCCGCGTCGCTGGAACCTCGGTGAGGTGGCTACGGCGATGGGCGACGCGGTCGTGGTCGAGGCGGAGTTCGCGAGGGCGCTGGAGGCGGCCCAGCAGGGCGCCCACACGGTGCTGGTTTGCGGCTCATTCCACACCGTCGGTGACGCGATGGCGCGCTTGCCCGGATTCCCGCCGCTCGGGTAGATTCCCGCGATGCAAGGGCAAGCGCTCCCCGGGTTTCGCGAGTTTTACCCCGAAGAGACCGCTCTCCGCAATCACATCTTCCAGGTCTGGCGGAACGTCGCGGCGCGATACGGCTTCGAGGAGTATGACGGTCCGCCCCTCGAGCCGCTCGAGCTCTACACCGAGAAGAGTGGGGAGGAGATCGTCGGGCAGCTGTA
>CALZIZ010000451.1 GCA_945787465.1 uncultured Desulfuromonadales bacterium | reverse complement strand
GAGATCACGTCCTGCACCGAGAGCAGGCGCAGGATCTCCCGCCGCGCCTCGCCTACGGTCAGCGGCAGATGATGGAGCTTGACATGGTCGCGGGATTTGAGGATGTGCATCAGTTCGGCGACAAGCGGCAGGTTGAGCTGGGCCCGCTCTATCGCCTCGGGGTCACCGAAAACCTCGTCGGGGGTGCCGCAGCGCAGCACCTGGCCCTTGCTGAGGATGGCGATACGGCTCATGAACAGCGGCACCAGGTCGACCACGTGGGTGGCCATGATCATGGTGATGCCCTGCTTTTTGTTCAAATCCTCGAGCAGGTGCATCAGCGAATGCACCCCCCAGGGATCGAGCCCGGCGGTCGGTTCGTCGAGGATGATCACCTTGGGCTCCATGGCCAGAATCCCGGCCACGCAGACCCGCTTCTTCTGCCCGTGGGAGAGGGCATGGATCGACCTGCGGCCATAGTCCTGCATCTCGACCTGGTGCAGCGCGTGATGCACCCGCTCCTTGATTTCCTCCGGAGCCAGCCCCATGTTGGTCGGCCCGAAGGCGACATCCTCCTCCACGGTGGAGGCGAAGAGCTGGTCGTTGGGATCCTGAAAAACGATGCCGATCTGGCTGAAGACCTCCCGATCCTCCACATTCTGGATCGGCTTGCCGTTAAACAGCACCCGGCCCAGCGAAGGGCGGAACAGGCCATTGAGGTGCTTGATCAGCGTCGACTTGCCACAGCCGTTGGCGCCAAGCACGGCCAGAAACTCCCCCTGGGCGATATCCAGGTCGATACCGTTGAGCGCCGGGGTGCCATCCTCGTAGGTGAAATGCAGGTTTTCGATTTTGAGCACTTGGTTCTCCAGAAAATTTTGCCACCCGTTCGCTGCGCTCACTCAAGGCACCAAGCCACCAAGGTAACCCCAGAAACCAGGTAGCTTGTTTTTTCCTCTGA
Source organism: uncultured Desulfuromonadales bacterium (assembly GCA_945787465.1). Classification (GTDB taxonomy): domain Bacteria; phylum Desulfobacterota; class Desulfuromonadia; order Desulfuromonadales; family Trichloromonadaceae; genus CALZIZ01. The sequence goes on along the minus strand of CALZIZ010000451.1, from coordinate 4,158 downwards.
GTCTTTTTGGCAAAAGTCCGGTAGGGTGGGGCCTGCCCCACCACCTCGCCCCACCAAAGAAATTGCCACCCGTTCGCTGCGCTTACTCAAGACACCAAGACACGGAGATAAAGCGTACAACCAGGAGGCCTTTTTTTTGTGACTCTGCGTCTCTGTGGCAAAAGCTCTTTATCTCACCGATCAAAAGTAAAAAACCGACGGCCAGCGCCAGCCAGTCGCGGCTTTGCAGGGCCCCGGGCGGGGCTGCGGTCAGGGCGCCGCGGTAGCCGCGGCAGCGCATGGCGGCAAAACTCGCTTCGGCCCGGTCGTAGGTGCGCAGGATCAGCATCCCGCCCATGATACTCGATGAGCGCAGGCCGCTGCGAAAATCGACGAAACCGAGACGTGATTTCTGGGCGGTGCGAATGCGCCCTCCTTCTTCGAGCAGCAAAAAGATGTAACGGTACATGATCAGCGCCAGCTCGACCAGCACCGGCGGGCAGCGAAAAAATCGCGCCGAGCGCATCAGCTCAGGCAGCGGGGTGGTCAGGGCGAAGAGCAGCAGCACCGACATGCCGCCGATGATCCGGCTGCCCAGCTCAAGGCCCCGGGCCACGCCGCCTGAGTAGACGGCCATATTGAAGGAAAAGAACGAAAAACTCAGCAGCACCTCGCCCTGGCGCATCCAGAAGAGCTGGGTCGCAAAGGCCACCAGGGCCAGCAGGGTGGGGATCGCCATGCGCTTGAGAAAATCGGCGGTGCGCACCCCGGAGAGCTGCACCAGGACGAAGGAGATCGCCGCAAGCGCCAGGGGCACCCGCAGCCCGCCAGCCGACAGGTTGACCCCCAGGGCCGCCAGCAGCAGCAGCACCTTGACCCGCCCGTCGAGGGCCACCATCAGGTGGCGGCTCTCCCCCTGGGCGTCTATGAAATGGTGGCCGCCGCTCATCATTTATGCAGCTCCTGCTCCTTTTTGCCCACCACAAAGACTTTGTGCCAGTAGTAGCCCATGATGAAACCGCCGATGCCCCCTGCCAGGGCAAAGAGAAACAGCAGCAGGTCGCCCTGGTCGGTATTGATATAGGGATCCCGGGCCTCGCGGCCGAGCTCTTTGGCGTACTTTTCCACCACCGTTTCATCGACCCCGGGCCATTTGGGCTTTTCCTCTTCGGCACAAACCGGCGAGACGACGAACATCGCCAGAATCACCAGGGCCAGCAGCAGCCGCTTCATATTGCCGCCTCCTTAAGCACCTTGAGCTTGCGCAGGATGTCCGGGCGATGCTTGTTGACATAGACCAGGATACCGCCGGTGACCACCCCCTCGAGCAGCGACAGGGGCACCTGGGTCGGCATGAAGGCCAGGTAGATCTGCCCCAGCACCGACCAGAACGATTGGGTTCCGTGCAGCGCCAGGGCCATCTCGAAGGAGGTCCCCAGGTAGGTCAGCAGATCGGCTGCGACCCCGGCGAAAAATCCGCACCAGAACAGGCCCAGCCCCAGAGCGCGCCCCAGCCAGAAGGCGGCGAAGCCGCTGAACGACCCCATCACCCCCATGGAGCCTGCCGGATGGGCTGTGCTGCCAGCCACCGGCACCGGAATGGGAAAGCAGCTGAAGACAAAAACCGCCGCACCGAAAATCCCCAACAGGGGGATGTATGCGGGATCGAGTTGTTTCTTCCGGGTGATCTGGCGCACCCCCCAGGCCACAAAAGGAGTGGCCACCGCGAACCAGAAGATGGCCCAGCCCGCGGGCAGAATTCCCTCGGAGATATGCATGGCCCAGCCCGCCGTCGGCATCAGCAGCAAGGCAGTCGCCACCAGGGCGAGAAGTGGCATACGGCGGGCAGGTCGGATCATAACTCCTCCTCGGCAAGAATCATCAGGGCATTGAGAATGGCTGCGGCAATCGCCGAGCCCCCCTTGCGCCCTCGACAGGCGATAAAAGGCAGACCGGTGGCCAGAAGCGCCTCTTTCGACTCCTCCGCACCGACAAAGCCCACCGGCACCCCGACCACCAGAGAGGGGCGCACCAGCCCCTGCTCGGCCAGATCGAGCAGCTCAAAAAGGGCGGTGGGGGCATTGCCGATAAGAAAAATGCCACACCCCTCCTCCGCCCCCTTGCGGGTGGCCAGGATCGAGCGTGTGATTCCCTGGGCGCGAGCCGACGCCGCCACCTGCGGGTCGGCCACGTGGCAGCGGATCGAACCGTTCAGCGCCGCCAGGCGTGCCTTGTTGACCCCGGCCAGCACCATGTTGGTGTCGCAGAGAATTTTTGCCCCCCCGCGCAGCGCTGCCAGGGCCTGCGGGATCACCCCGGGGGCGAAGCTGGTGGTGCGGGCGAATTCGAAGTCTGCGGTGGTGTGGATGACCCGGCGAACCACCGGCCACTCGAGGCTGTCGAAGGCATGGTCGCCCACCTCGGCGTCGATGATCTCGAAGCTGCGGCCCTCGATTTCCGAAGGATTAAGGATAACAACCGGTTGTGTCATTGCAATGTCCTCAGGCTGAAGCGGCTTGGCTGCGGCACAAGTCCCAACCGGCCTCGGTCAGGGCCTCTTCGACGCGCTCGCAGACGATCTCGCCGAGCTTTGGGTGGCCGCCGAGGGGTTTGCCAAGGGTCATCTCCAGACCGGGGTGACGCCTTGCAGCCTCTTCCATTTCAGCAGGCAGATCCTCAAGGACATGGGCCCCTGCGAACAGGAAATAGGGATAGAGGACGATGCGGTTCGCCCCCTGCTCCACGCAGGCGTCGATCCCCTTCTGAATATTGGGGGAGTGCTGCTCGCGAAAGGACACCTCGACGATCGGGCAGCCGGTCTGGGCCTTGACCATCGCGGCGATGGCGTGCAGGACGTCGTTTGCTTCGGGGATGCGGGATCCGTGCCCCATCAAGAGAATCGCGGTGCTCATGTTCTGGTCGCTCCTTTGGAATGTAAAAAGCCTCCGGCGGCGGTGCCGGAGGCTGGATACACCAGAGCCTCCGACCCCCTTTACCGTAAGCGGTCGTTGTATCTCCCGGGGTGCAGTCGGATCGACGGCATCCCGGGGTGGGACATTGACAGACAGGCTTTCTGGCTCCGGGATCACCCCTTGCCCTCCCCTTCCCGCATGGTTTGATGAACATGCAGTGGGCCGGATGCAACATCCGTTGAGGGTTCGGTCCCCCGTTACAGCGGCGGGTCCGCGGGAGAATCGCACTCCCTTTCCTGCGTCTGAAAACGTTGTAAAACTGTGACGCGTGACGGGTAACGGGTGACAGGTTAAAGACACGTCACACGTCACACGTCACTAGATCTTATCCCCCTTCAAATCCCCCTGGAACAGCTGCCCGGCGCCGCGGGAGGCGCAGAAATCGCCGCACATGGTGCAGGTGTTCTCGTCCTCGGGGGTGCGGCTGGCGCGGATCGCCCTGGCGTCTTCGGGAAAGAGGGCCAGCTCGAACTGCTTGTTCCAGTCGAGGTCGCGGCGGCACTTGCTCATCTGCTTGTCGCGCTGGCGGCTGCGCTCGGGGTATTTGTTCATATCCCCGATGTAGGCGGCGACCTTGGCCGCCTTGACGCCGTCGACCACGTCCTGCTCGTTGGGCAGGGCCAGGTGCTCGGCGGGGGTGATGTAGCAGATCAGGTCGGCGCCGTAGCGGCTCGACTGGGCGGAGCCGATGGCGGCGCTGATGTGGTCGTATCCGGGCACCACATCGGTGGAAATGGGCCCGAGCATGTAATAGGGGGCGTCGTTGCTCATGCGCTTCTGCAGGCGGATGTTGGTTTCGATCTCGTCCAGCGGCATGTGCCCCGGCCCCTCGACCAGCATCTGGCAACCCATCTCCTGGCCGAGTTCGGCCAGCTCGCAGTTGATCAGCAGCTCCTGGACCATGGCCCGGTCATGGGAGTCGTGGATGGCGCCGGCGCGCAGGCCGTTGCCGAGCGAAAGGACCGTGTCGTACTTCTTGAGAATGTCGACCACCCGGTCGAATTTCTCGTAAAGAGGGTTTTCGCGACCGTTGGCCATCATCCAGGCGACCATGGAGACGCCCCCCTTGGAGACCAGCCCGCCGTAGCGGTAGCCCTGCTTGCGCAGGCGCTCGATGGTGTAGAGGTTGATGCCGCAGTGCACCGCCATAAAGGCCATGCCGTCTTCGCACTGCTTCTCGATGATATCGAAGAGCATCTCCTCGTCG
>CALZIZ010000450.1 GCA_945787465.1 uncultured Desulfuromonadales bacterium | reverse complement strand
TCTTCGGACGACCCTGAAAATTGAATATATTTGCCAGTTGATGGCTCTTCAATAATTACGAAGGCACCGTACGGACGTTTTAGTAGACGGACTAATGCATGACGAATAATTTCGGATTTTTTTCCCTTGGATTCGTTTTGACTCAACAGCAGAATGGCAGCAGTCACCAATACAGCAACAAAAATCAATAAGATTGTGGACATTATCATTCTTGAGCCTGCCGTCTAGCCCGGGGGCTGTTGCCAGCCCCGGGCTCTCTAGTTTTCGTCCGTAAACCAACGAGTGTCATCTGTAGATTCCGGAGGAACACTCTCTAAGTACCGCTTTCACCGCAAACCGCTCAAGACCTTCCTAAGGCCACAGTGCGGCGCCCCCATGGCGCTGCTCTAACAAGCCTGTCGCGTCAAGGTGCAGGCTCGCTGAGCACAAGTCGCTGCAGGTCATGCGGATAATAGTAGAGGTTCACCCCAGTGCCGCTACCGATCTCCAGTACCTCTCCGGAAAGATTCTCGAGCAACTCCTTCCGCCAGGAGCCGAGGCAGTGTTCTTCGGTCTTGCGCATCAAGGCATCATAGAATTTTGCCATAATGAAGGAGCGAATGGAGAACATGGTGTCCCTTGGTCGGGTTGGGGGTGAATGCCTCTGCTCATTGTATCACCGAAGGAGGACTGGCATCAGTCAAGTCCGGAGCACCTTGATAGTGTCCGTATCGCCAGACTGAAAAGAATTAGGGTCAGTCAGGTCAGGATGTCCCCCTCCTCCTGTCGGAGCCATCGAAAAACAGCATTACCGGCAAGACGATGCAGCGGGCCGACAGCAAGCGCCTGGCGCGCCCGATTGCTGCCACCCTCGACAAAAACCGGGAAAGGGATTGAAGGGCGGCATGACTGCGCTAAGCTTGAAAGGCACCTGACAGTCACAGGAGGGGGATGCAATGACCACAAACTTTATCGCTGCAGGGGGCTTGCTGCTCTCTCTGCTGCTCGCTGCCAGTGGACTGCATCCCAACAGTCATGCGGAGGAGATCATGACCTTGACACTCAGCTCGACCACCTTCGACCAGAATGAATCCATTCCCAGAAAATATACCTGCGAGGGGGAGGATATCTCGCCCCCCCTGGCCTGGACGGGGATTCCGCAAGGGACCAGGAGCCTGGCCCTGATCGTCGACGACCCCGATGCGCCCGACCCGGCCAATCCACGCATGACCTGGGTACATTGGATCCTGTTCAACATTTCGCCGGAAACCGTCGCTCTCCTCGAGGGCGCAGCCAAGGCCCCTCCTGCAGGCAGTCAGCACGGTCTCAACGACTGGAAGCGCACCGGCTATGGCGGCCCATGCCCGCCGATCGGGCGCCACCGGTACTTCCACAAACTCTACGCCCTTGATATCAAGCTCGACGACATCCTGTCGCCCACCAAAGCTGACCTGGAGCAGGCCATGAAAGGCCACATTCTTGCCCAGGCCGAACTGGTGGGGACCTACCAGAAGGCACTCTGAACTTTCGGATACGGAAATGTGGAAATTCAATCTGGTCGTCACCCTAGCTGCTGATGGGCGCTTTCAGCACTTGCTGGAGGAACTCTCCCTCTATGGCGACTTTCGCAAGACGGAGTTTTTCGGCGTGATACTCGGCCAGGTCCCTTCGCCGGTTGAATTCCTGGAGACAGTGCGCGAGAAACGCACACAGCAGCTGATCGCGTTCCAGGACCTCGGCCGGGTTGTCCCCGTGGATACCTGTTTCAACTTCAGGCACCAAACGTTTCTTGATCAGGTCCGGGCAGCTCTCGCGCCTTACGCCAAAAGTCTTGCCGACAAGCGGTTCTACGTCCGCCTCGAGCGTCGTGGGCTCAAAGGGCGCCTCATCTCTCCCGAGATTGAGCGCGCCCTCGATGACTTCATGTTGGATCTGGTCGAGAGATCAGGAGCGACAGCCAGGATCGCATATGACGACCCCAATACGGTACTGACCGTCGAGACGGTAGGCGACCGCTGTGGTATCGGTCAACTCACCAGCGAGCTGATGCAGCGTTACGATTTTGTCCGCGTTCCGTGAACGGACTCGTTGGCAGTAAGCAGGGGCCGGTTTAATAGCTTCTTAAGGCGAGCTGACGGGTTTTGCCGTTCAAAAAGGCGAAAGGCCTCCAGGTGCAAGCCTGGAGGCCTTTGCGTAAGCTTCCCCGGGTATAAAAAAGACCTGATAGCGATATCAGGTCTTTTTGTGGTTTGCGCCTTGGCACTCTCAACTCCCAGGGAGGGAAAGAGGCAAGGGTGGGCTTTCAACGAAAGGGGCCTTTTGTTGAAAGGTTGGATTTGAAACCCAGCTGGTTTGTAACACCGATGGGTAATGTGTCAGACTTGTCCTGGGATATGATGACGGTTGGCTCTGGCCGTATCAGTTCAATACTTAAACCTGCTATTTTTGCTCGAAAAAGGGGCTTCTAAGCCCGTTTTAGGTCCTGATATTGAGCATATTTGTTGTTACATCAATAGGTTGACTTGGTCCGACCCCAGAGCCCTCTACTGTCCGGGCAAATCGGCGGGCTGTTGCGGCGCGGAACGATGAAAATGACCAGGGCCTCCACTCCTTCAATCAACATAATCTGAGTGGTGCCAT
>CALZIZ010000449.1 GCA_945787465.1 uncultured Desulfuromonadales bacterium | reverse complement strand
CCGTGGCTACAAGGCCTACAAAGACCTCAAGGGCAGCTACGATTTCGGCAGCTTTCGCCTGGAGATCGACCATGTGCAGGGCGACCCCTTTGCTGCGCCGTCGAGGATTTCGGTTCTGGTCCCGGCGGCCCGGGCCGGGTTGCCTGAGGAGCTTTGGGCCACCCGCAGCCGAAAGACCGCCCTGGAGGACATTCTCGGCAAAGCCGTAGCCGCGGCCATCGGGCGACACGTCAAGGGGCGCAGGGGGATCGGCAAGAGCGGCGAAATCGCCATCGCCACCAGCGGCCAGCAGGTTCTGCGCCGCAACGCGGTGCTGGTCGGTGAATTCGGGGTGGAGGCGCGCCTGACCCTGGGGCTGCCCGCCGCCGGGCGTACCATCCTGGCGCGGGACGCCGAGGAGATGCTCTTTGGCGAATTGCCGCAGGTCGTCGCCGCGGGGCTGTTGTTCGCCCAACTGTCGGGCGACGAGGTGCGCCGGCATGTCGCCTCGGTCGAAGACCAGGATGTTCTGCGCGGCTGGCTCGCCGCCGAGGGTCTGGTGGCCTTTGTCGCCGACGGCTCCATCCTTCCGCGGCGCACCGGCATCGACGACCGGCCCCTGGCCGCAGGAGCGATCCCCTTTGCCTCCCCGCAGTCGCTGCTGCGCAGCGCCACCCTGCCCAACGCCGGAGAGATCCGCGGCATGGCTGTCCCGGCCGGGGTGACCCTCATCGTCGGCGGCGGCTTTCACGGCAAGTCAACCCTGCTGCACGCCCTGGAACTGGGAGTCTACAACCACCGCCCCGGCGACGGGCGCGAGCAAGTGGCCACCGAAAGATTCGGGCCGAGGACGGCCGCGCCATCTTCGACGTCGACATCAGCCCGTTTATCAACAACCTCCCCCTGGGCCGCGACACCATCCACTTCTCCACCGAAAACGCCAGCGGCAGCACCTCGCAGGCGGCCAACATCATCGAGGCCCTGGAGTGCGGCAGCAACCTGCTGCTCATCGACGAAGACACCTCGGCCACCAACTTCATGATCCGCGACGCGCGCATGCAGGCCCTGGTCACCAAAGACAAGGAGCCGATCACCCCCCTGCTGCACCGGGTACGCGAACTCTACGAACAACAGGGGGTCTCGAGCATCATCGTCATGGGCGGCTCAGGCGACTACCTCGAGGTCGCCGACCTGGTGATCATGCTCGACAACTACCAGGTGCGCGATGTCACCGCAGAGGCCCGGCGCCTCGCCGGCCCCGCCAGGATTCAGTTTGAAAACGACCAGGCCCCGCCCCTGGGCCCTCGCCATCCCAGGCGGATCAGCGGCAAAGCCCTCGATCCCTCCCGGGGAAGAAAAGAGGTCAAGATCGAGCCCCGAGGCCTCGACACCCTGATTTACGGCCGCACCGACATCAATATCGCAAGCGTCGAACAGTTGGTCGATGTCGGTCAGGTACGCGCCATCGGCCTGCTGATCCACCATTATGGCCGAAACCATGCCGCAACCGCCTCGAGTCTGCCCGAGGGACTGGCCAAAGCCCTTAAGGAGGTGGAAGAGCAGGGCCTGGACATCCTGCCCCTGTGGAAACGTGGCGATCTCGCCCTGCCCCGCCGCTACGAAGTCGCCGCCGCCATCAACCGCATGCGCAGAAAAATTCCCTGAACCGACCCCCTTGACCTGTGACCGAACAATAATTATCTTTTTGCGGCAAGGCATTTTTCCGGTAAGACAGCAGCATGGGCATCGCTGCGCTCTGCCCATCCTACAAGGCTACAAGGCTTTTGCCACCCGCTCGCTTCGCTCACTAGGAGGCTGTCCGACAATCCAATGACCGGCTACAAACCCAGCTGCTTGGCCCATATTTCAGCTCCTTTTCGCCCCATAGCTACGGCTATGAGCTCTCAAACGAGCCAAAATCTGTTCTCAAGCTTCTGGATTTTCGCTTCGGCCCTTATTGTCGGACAGCCTCCTAGAGGACACAGAGACAACCCTTTTAAGAAAACCCTCTCTGTGAACTCTGTGATCTCTGTGGCAAAATGTTTATTGGAGTTGGGGCAGTGCAGAGCTTTTAAGCTTTTCTCCGTGCCTCTGCGCCTCCGTGGCTAACCCGTTTTTCTATCGAACCATACAGGCAAATAAATAATGTCAACCAAACACGCCATTCTCCGACTCAAAGACCACATCAACCAGAAGATCATCGGCCAGGACAAACTCGTCGACCGGTTGTTGATCGCCCTGCTCGCCGACGGTCACCTGCTGGTCGAAGGTGCCCCCGGCCTGGCCAAGACCCGGGCCATAAAGGTCCTCGGCGAGGGCATCGAGGCCGACTTTCATCGCGTCCAGTTCACCCCCGATCTGCTGCCCGCCGACCTGACCGGCACCGAGATTTACCGGCCCCAGAACGGCAGCTTCGAGTTTCAGCAGGGGCCGCTGTTTCACAACCTGATCCTGGCCGATGAAATCAACCGGGCCCCGGCCAAGGTCCAGTCGGCCCTGCTCGAGGCAATGGCCGAAAGGCAGATCACCATCGGCCGCGTCACCTACCGGCTGCCCGCGCTGTTTCTGGTCATGGCTACCCAGAACCCCATCGAACAGGACGGCACCTACCCGCTGCCTGAGGCCCAGCTAGACCGGTTTCTGATGCATATCCGCATCGACTACCCCGAAGCGGACGAAGAAGCCCTAATTCTTCGCCTGGCCCGCCAGGAAGCCATGGCTACTGGCAAAGCGGCGCCATCTCCGGAGAAAATCAGTCAGCAGGCCCTGCTCGAAGCCCGCCAGGAGGTGCTCGAGATCTACATGGCCGAAAGCCTCGAGGAATACCTGGTGCAACTTATCATGGCAACCCGCAACCCCGGAGCCTATGGCGAGGACCTGGCCAAAGCTATCCAGTACGGGGCCAGCCCCAGGGCCACCATCGCCCTCGACCGCTGCGCCAGGGCCCACGCCTGGCTTGCCGGCCGCGATTACGTCGGCCCCGAGGACATTCAAGCCGTTGCCGCCGACGTGCTGCGCCACCGCATCCTGCTCAGCTACGAAGCCGAAGTCGATGGCATGACCAGCGACGCTTTGGTCCAGGAACTGATCTTGCGCATTGCCGTACCATGAGACTCTTTTCCCGCTCCCCCGTAAAATCTGCCGGTTCACCCGGCATCGACGAGAAGGTGAGAATTTCGGCCCAGTCTCTAATCGGCCTGAGCCAGGCAGCCCGGTCACTGCCCCTTAAGACGGGCGCCATCCGCAGCGAACAGGCAGGCAATTACCTCAGCGCCTTCAAAGGCCGCACCGCCCGCACCGGCAGAACCCACACCAAACTCTTTCGCGAAGAACGGGAACAGCCGGTCCAGCTCTGGGTGGACTACCGCGCCCCCATGTTTTTCGCCACCCGGGGGGCCTTCAAGTCGGTGGTCGCCGCCAGGATGGCCGCCCTGCTCGCCTGGAGCACCGTCTATGCCGGGGATCGCCTTGGCGGCCTGATTTTCTCCGAGGAGCGCCACCTCGAACTGCGCCCCCAGCAGGGCAAGAATGCCGTCCTGCATTTCATCCGCCAGCTTGCCGAACACCCGGCCTGGGAGCAGAAGATGCGGCAAAGCACCCGGGCGCCAACGGCCCTGTGGGACTTCGCCAGGCTGCGCCGCGTGGCCCGACCCGGCAGCAGAGTCTTTCTGATCAGCGATTTTCGTAACCTGGCCCCCCAGGCTGAGGCCAACCTCGGTCTGCTGGCCAGACACAACGACCTGGTGCTGGTATTTATCCACGACCCTCTTGAAACAGAGCTGCCGCCCGCAGGCCGCTACAAAGTCGCCGGGACCCAACAGGAACTGACCCTCGATACCGCCAACCGGCAGGCCCGCGAGCTTTATCGGCAGC
>CALZIZ010000448.1 GCA_945787465.1 uncultured Desulfuromonadales bacterium | reverse complement strand
GACAGCGGTCAGCAAGGAAGCGTAAGGTAAGCCGGCCACCGCAAGGCCGATCCCCGCCAGGGCCGACTGAACGATTGCGGTGACGATGACTCCCAGGGCCACGGCGCGAATGGCCTGGGCTGCCAACACCGATGAACTCTCCCCGCGCGGGCCGGCCAGGCGACGGGCGAAACGGCGAATCCCCTCGGCGGCAGTCTCTCCCTTGGTGTACAGAATTCCGGCAAGCCCCACCGTCAACAGGAAATGGACCAGCATGACACCGAAGTTGCCTGCCTGAGCCACGAACCATCTCACCAGTTTGCGCACGTGGGGCATTAAACGGGCATTGAGCTCCTCCGGGCCGGCAGCTGCCAGTTGAAGCCACCCGTCGACAATATCATCTCCGACAAGGGGCAGCTTGCTCAGCCAATCGGGGGGAGGGGGCAGGGTCAGCTCGGACAACCCCTTCAGCCAGGCGACGATGGCGCCGGCATTTTCCACGATGGTGCCCAGGGCCAGGGAAAAGGGAATAATGAACACCAGCAGCATGACCAGCGTCATCAACGCCGCCGCCGGTTTGCGCTTGCCCCTCAGGCGGGCCTGCACTCTGAGCATCAGCGGCCAGGTCGCCACCACGACCATGGTCGCCCAGATCAAAGCCGGCAGGAAGGGGCGCAGAATCCACAGGCAAGCTGCGGCCAGCAGACCGATAAAGACGACTCCCAGGGTGTTGCGGGCCAGATCATGGGCGGGCAAATGTGGTTTCATTGTTGATCCTCTTTACGATATTTCATGGCAGAATTAAGCCGGTACTGGCATGAAAATGGATTTCAGGGTGCTATGATTGTTCAAAATTGGTAACTATTCAGCAAAAAAGTTCTTGACAGGGTTTTTCGGCAAAAATGCCAAATTGGCGACCTCTACGGCGAGTCCGTCATGATGGCTCGGCAAGGCACCTCTCTCGCCATCAGACGCCTGGCGAAACGGCCTTGTTGTGCTGGGGTTGTTTGCGTAAACTGATCGGCTCATATGTGAGCCTCGGGACAAAAAACCGGCCCTGAAAACCCGTGTTATTATTGGCCATCTCAATGAATGGATGGCCAGGACATGACAATTAATAACATCGATGTTGAAGAGACAATTGATCGGGTCAAGACCCAGCTGGCTGAAGAGAAAGACCTCTCTCCTGCGCTTAAGTCGAGCCTTGAGATTCTCCTGGTCTTGGTGTCGTTGTTACTCAACCGTTTGGGCCTCAACAGCAAAAACAGCAATAAGTCACCTTCAACTGATCCGAATCGCCAAAAAGAGTCCGGAAGCAAGAGTGGTCGCAAGCCTGGTGGCCAAGCGGGGCATAACGGGGCGACACTTAAGCCTGTCTCTGAGCCTGACCAGATCAAAGTCATCTCGGTGGATCGTCGGACCTTGCCTCCGGGCGATTACCATGATGCCGGTTTCGAAACTCGACAAGTCTTCGACCTGGATATCAGCACCGTGGTCACCGAATTCCGCGCCCAGGTCCTGCAAGATCAGGATGGCAATCGCTATGTGGCTCCTTTCCCGGAAGGTGTTACGCGTCCGGCGCAATACGGTAACGGGGTCAAGGCCCACGCCGTCTACATGTCCCAGTTCCAGTTGGTCCCCTACAAACGGATTGAGGATCATTTCTTGGACCAGATGCAACTCCCGCTCAGCGCCGGCTCCATCTTCAACTTCAATCAAGAGGCCTATGACCTCCTGGAGCATTTCGACCAATGGGTCCGGCAGCAACTGGCCTCATCGGGACTGATCCATGCCGATGAAACCGGCATCAACATCGGTGGCAGACGCGTTTGGCTGCACAATGCTTCCAATGCCGAATTCACCTTCTTCTCACCTCACGCAAAGCGGGGAAGCGAGGCGCTGGATGAGATTGGGATACTGCCGCGATTTATGGGCACTCTTTGTCATGACCACTGGAAGCCTTACTTCAAATACGGTGCCCGTCACTCCCTGTGCAACGCCCACCTGCTCAGGGAACTGGAAAGAGCCTGGGAGCAAGACAAACAAAAGTGGGCTCAGGATATGGCTGCCTTGCTCAAAGAGATAAACGGGGCCGTCCTGGATGCAGGAGGCCATCTCGATGGCATTGCCGCCACGCCCTACCGCAGGCGCTACCGAACCCTGCTCGCGGAAGCGGAGAAGGAATGTCCTCCCCCCGATGAAAGCCAACGCAAGGGACGCAGAGGGCGGCTACCTCGCTCCAAGGCCCGGAACCTGTTGGAACGATTTCGAGACTTTGAGGTTGATATTTTACGATTCATGGAAGATCCAGAGGTCCCGTTCACCAACAACCTGGCAGAAAATGATCTCCGAATGACCAAGGTTCAGCAGAAGATATCAGGATGCTTTCGCTCCTGGGACGGGGCAAAGATGTTCTGCCGAATCCGAAGTTATTTATCCACCTGCCGAAAACAGGGCGTCAGTGCGTCCGAAGCATTGCGCCTCTTGTTTGAGGGTAAGTTGCCCCAATTTATATTGCCTCAATAGTTGCTGTTCGTCCCGACCCGAGGAGGCTAGTCGGGCACTGTGCTGAATAGTTACCAATACTTTAACGCAGACGGCGCACCTGTCCAGTCTTCAAGGCCTTAAAGTCATTAAAGTATT
>CALZIZ010000447.1 GCA_945787465.1 uncultured Desulfuromonadales bacterium | reverse complement strand
TACGTTTGGCTTCTAGACTTCGGGGATTTTCTCCACTCCTATAAAAGAAAATCTTTTTGATTTCTTTGTTCATCCCCTAGCGGACCACCACGTGGCCCAATATTGCCCTCTCGCTGAAAATTAACTAAATTTTATCAAGCCTCTCCCATTTTTCTTTGCATATCTGGTCATGTTTTTGATCGATTTTGTCAAACCCTCAAAAAACAAAATTAATTTGCCACACAACCACCCTAGATACTGCGACTGAGGCTGTTGATAGGAGACACTGCCTGACAAAAGCGAACCCTGCTAATTCAGAATTTTCCCTGGTCCTGATTTTCCACAGAGTGGTCGTTAGGGCGAAGAGCATTCCTGCCCATCGCCTCTTTCCCCTCTGTGTTCTACTCTCCAAAACGGCCACAGTTGTGAAAACGTGGACCGCTATTGTTGGCCACTCTGGAAAAGAAAGGAAAAAGCGAGGGGAGACCGTCAAATTTTCCGACCACCGGTGCCTTTATGTTCAGAATTGCCGCAATCGGACAAAAAATAGATCAGATATGCAAAGAAACTTTTTTAATTGGCGATATCTTATCTACAAACTTCAACCTAGAGCCCCAATTGCTCCATGACAGAAAGGAGGCAGCCATTCCCGGGGACTCTGCCAACCCGCTAAAACAGGGGGCCTGAGATTTTGGCTTTCGTAAACGTTTGACCTTGTTTGCCCTTGTTTACCGCCTGCCGAACTCTGACGATGACTTGCCTCCGGCAGTCACTGAGGCAGGGAACCTAACCGGGGGAGTTAATCCAAGTCATTGAATTTAAACATAAAATAATTGCTCGACAGTCATTTTCTGCTTGACATCGGCAAGGAAGCGCGGGCGCGCATTTTTTCATTAGCCAACCTTCACCACGGGAGCTGTGAAAAATGTCGCCTGCCAAGCAACTGAAACCCAAATTCAAACGTCCTTCGAAACTCAAAGTCCGGAAACATTTGAACATGGATGCCATGCTTTCATCACTTCATCAAGGATTCTCTGCCATTACCGACCATCGTCGGGGCAAGGTCGATATCCCCCTGGCAGATGCCTTGATGTCCGGCTTTGCCATGTTCTCCCTGAAAGATCCTTCTCTTCTGGCCTTCGATGAACGGCGCCGCAATGACGGTAATCTTGGCCGGATTTACGGCATTGGCAAGGTGCCCAGCGACACCCGGATGCGCGAGATTCTCGATCCTGTGGACCCCCAGGGGTTACGTCCTTTGTTTTACGACATTTTTCGCCAACTGCAACGGGGCAAGGCCCTGGAGCCCATGGCCTATTTCGAGGGCTGCTACCTGCTGAGCGTGGACGGCACCGGCTCCTTCTCCTCGGAAAAGCTGAGTTCCGCATCCTGCATGGTGAAAAAGAGCCGGTCGGGCAAGACGACCTATTACCAGCAGGTTTTGGGCGCCGCTATCGTCCATCCCGACTTCAAGGAGGTCATCCCCTTGGCCCCGGAGATGATCATCCGTCAGGACGGATCGACCAAGAACGACTGCGAACGCAATGCCGCAAGACGCTTTCTGCAAAAGCTGCGGCAGGACCATCCCCATTTGCCGCTGATCGTTGTGGAAGACGCCTTAAGTTCCAACGGCCCGCATATCCGGGACCTGCAGCAACACCGGATGCATTACATCCTCGGGGTCAAGCAAGGCGATCACCCCTTGCTCTTTCATCACCTTGAGCAGGCCGCCAAACAGGGGGAGGTCACCGTGCACGCCATGGTCGACCCGAAAGACCCCAAGGTGACCCATGTTTTTCGGTTTCTCAATGGCGTGCCACTCAATCAGTCCAATCTCGATCTTCCGGTCAACGTGATTGAGTACTGGCAGAACACCGAGAAGAAAAAAACTCTTCATTTCAGTTGGATCACCGACTTTACGGTGACGAAGGACAACGTTTACCAACTTATGCGCGGCGGCCGCGCCCGCTGGAAGATCGAGAACGAGACCTTCAATACTCTCAAGAACCAGGGCTACCACTTCGAGCACAATTACGGGCTGGGCAAAGAGCACCTGAGCGAAGTGTTCGTCATGCTGATGATGCTCGCCTTTCTGGTGGACCAGACCCAGCAGCTCACCTGCGCCCTGTTTCAATCCGCCTGGCAGAAGTTCAGGACCAAACGCTCCCTGTGGGAGAATATGCGCAACCTTTTCCACGTCTTTGAGCTGGAATCGATGGAAATGCTCTATACCGCCCTGTTAAACGGCTATCGACAACCCAAGCCCGAGATCCTCTATGCCGACCCCTAAGAACAGAATCGGATTGGTAACTCCAGCCTCGATGCTCCCCCAAAGCCCCGGCAACCATCGGCAAAGCGCCTGCCGCAGGGCAAAGGGACAGATGCGGGCAGGGCAACGAAAAGTAAGTTATTTCAAATGAAGCGAGGGTTCCAAACAGGTGGATTTCGAGCAAAAATTCAACGTGTCAGGGGACAAATCGCTCAAACTTGGCCCCAGCTTCATTAAAACAAGAAAAATCCCAGGTTAGCCCGGTCTCACCGGGAATGGCTGATCGAAAAAGCTTAAGCCATCCACATCGCTGCGAAGATTTCCCCGCACAGGACCCGTTCCCAACCTTTTACCATAGCTGACAAGGGGGTGAATGAT
>CALZIZ010000446.1 GCA_945787465.1 uncultured Desulfuromonadales bacterium | reverse complement strand
ACCAAGGCCTTTCATGGCCAGTGCAAAGGCTGTCATCGCAATTCCAGCGGACCGACCAGCTGTAAAGGCTGTCATGTTAAAAACTGACCGTTGCCAGGATTGAAAAATGAAAAAAGACCGCCCGAAAAGGCGGTCTTTTTTTTTAGCTCTGTTAGCGAATTAAGTTGGTCATAGCGGCCTATTTACTTTTTCCGCATGCAGGGCTTTAGCAGACTCGCCACGACGTATTCTGTCACAGCATGTTGCTATTGTTACCAATCCAACTTGAACGTGGAGGGATTGGTGACCGGAAAAACGAGAGATGTCGCATTTTGCGAGGCCATGGCGGTAATTGGTGCGCTTGATAATGGCAGCCAACACAAGGTGCTGGCCAGCCTCAAAGCGCTCCTGGATACCGACACTACTTCAGTTGCTGAGTTTATCGAAGCCCTCCGCGACAAACGGTTCCGTAAAGGCTTTGCCTGCCCGCACTGCAATTCTGAGAAAGTCATCCGCTACGGAACACCGCGGGGGCGTCAGAAATATATGTGTACGAGCTGCGGCAAAGCCTTCTCTGATCATACCCATACGCCATTTCGTGGCACCCACCACCCGGAAAAATGGCTACCGTTTATGGAGTGCATGATCAATGGACTCTCGCTGCGCAAAACCGCAACACAACTCGGTATAGCCGTCTCGACGGCTTTTACCTGGCGACACAAGTTACTGAACGCCTTAAAACGTCTGAAGCCTGAGTCCTTTGATGGCCTGCTGGAGGTTGATGAAACCTATTTTCTCTACTCAGAAAAAGGAAACAAGAACATCGTCGATCGCAAGCCAAGAAAACGAGGCGGATCATCTAAATATCGTGGGATCAGCCGTGAGCAGACCTGTGTCGTTGTTGCCCGGGATCGCAACAAGCTGACGCATGTTCAGGTTGCCTGTATGGGGCCGATCAACAAGGCCAAAGCCAAGGCCCTTCTTACGCCTTATATCGATTCGGTTTCAGCGATATGCAGCGATGCGAACGGCACATGGCGAGTGTTCTCAGAAGACGCTGGTGTTGACCACAAAGAGCTGAACATGAAACGCAAACAGCGCGTTATTCAACGGATTTATCACATTCAGAACGTCAACGCCTTCCACAGTCGCCTGAAGGATTGGATGAATCGTTTCAATGGCGTTGCGACAAAATTCCTGGACAACTATCTCACTTGCTTCCGATTCATCGATGCCAATTCCCGAACATCTATGACGGCCAAAAAACTGGATCTTCTCCTGTCTGCTTGCCTTCCGATTTCTCCTGAAAGATACATTGATATCCGCAGTACTGAATTTTTACTGCCGTAACGGCGCCATGTTGGCCAGGATTGACTGCACCCGCCTTACCGACCGCCTCCCGAGTCCTTTCATGGGACAAGAAGTCGTTAAGGAGCTGCTGGTTAACCGCATCTCCGCGTAGCAGTTGGCTAAGATGGCCATGTCTGACGGCCATAAACTAGCAAGCTGACGAATTCCTCCCTCATTTTCTGCCCCCATGCGTCCTTTCAGACATTTATGCTTGGGGGTTTTTCTCTTTTAACGCCACGCACCAACTCAACTCGCTAACAGAGCTTTTTATTTTTCTTTGCTTTGCTTCTTTTTAAGGCGGTCGGAAATTTGGCCCTGAAAATTTTAGAAATCGACAGTTTTTGCGAGCCTGCCCGCTCCATTCGAATGAACTTCTTGAAATCCAAGAATAGAACACAAAGGGAGTATCCATGACAGATACTCCCTTTGTCTGCTTTATACTTCGTCGGCGTTGTCTGCAGCGTCCTGGGCATCAACCACCGCCACAGCGGCCATGTTGACGATATCGGAGACATCGTCACCTCGCTGGAGGACGTGGACCGGCTTCTTCATCCCCATCAGGATCGGACCGACGGCTTCAGCCTCTCCCAACTTGTTGAGTAGCTTGTAGCTGATGTTGCCCGAGTTGAGATCTGGGAAGATAAAGACGTTGGCATCCCCCTTGAGTTGCGAGAAGGGGTATTGAGTTTCAGTTAACTCAGGATCAAGAGCCACATTGCCTTGGACTTCACCATCAACCACCAGGTCAGGGGCTTGCTTTTTGACCAGCGCGGTGGCCTTCCTAACTTTCTGGCAGAGCGGGTGGTCGGAGCTGCCGAAGTTGGAGAAGGAGAGCATCGCCACTTTCGGCTCAACATCGAACTGCTGCGCTTTTTGGGCAGTTAGAATCGCTGTTTCAGCCAATTCTTCTGCGGTCGGCTCAATGTTGACGGTGGTGTCGGCAAAGAAAACCGCCTGCTTCTTGGTGACCATCATGTAGACGCCGTGAACCTTGGAGAGGCCTTCTTTTTTGCCGATGATCTCCAGGGCCGGACGGATGGTTTCCGGGTAGTGGTGGTTAATTCCGGCCAGAACCGCATCAGCATCACCTGAATCGACCATCATTGAGCCGAAATAGTGACGGTTGTTCTTGATCTTGCCCTTGGCTTCAGCGCGGGTGACACCTTTACGCTGACGCTTTTCGAACATCGCATCGATATCCTCGCCACGTTTTTCATAAGTGGCGGGATCGACGATTTCAATGCCGTTGAGTTCCAGCTTGAGTTCTTCGATCTTGGCGCGGATCTCTTGTTCATCACCG
>CALZIZ010000445.1 GCA_945787465.1 uncultured Desulfuromonadales bacterium | reverse complement strand
TTGGAAGCTCGGAAACCCCAACACAGAGCCAAAACCAAGGAGGCAGGTCATGAGAAAGTCTAGCATGTTTGTCGGTTTGGACGTCCACAAAAATTCCATTGAGATTGCTTTCGCTGAGGCGGGGCGCGATGGTGAAGTTCGCAGCTATGGCAGCATCGAGGGGAACTTAAACGCTCTCGACAAGGTCATCCGAAAGTTGGTCTCCAAGGGCTGTGAGCTGCATTTCGTCTATGAAGCCGGGCCCTGTGGTTATGATGTTTACCGCCATCTTACGGCCCAGGGTTTTGATTGTGTGGTGGTTGCTCCCTCGAAAATTCCAAGACAGAGCGGCAATCGCATTAAGAATGACCGCCGGGATGCTCAGATGCTTGCTCGTCTGCACCGGGCAGGTGAATTAACCGCAGTCTATGTCCCTCGTGTCGAAGATGAGGCCATGCGGGATTTGACCCGAGCCAGGGAAGACGCCAAGGCGGTGGAACGAAAGGCCAAACAGCGCATTTTGGCGTTACTGCTCCGCCATGGACACCGTTACGCCGGCAGATCACCCTGGAGTCGCGCCCATTTTCGCTGGATCTCCGATATCAAAATGCCTCATCCAGCGCAACAGATCGTTCTGCAGGAGTCCCTTGACGCACTGGCAGAGTGTACGCGACGGGTCGACCGTCTGACCGAGCAGATTCAGCACTTGTCGCCTCAGTGGCGAATGTTCCCGGTTGCCCAGGCATTGCAAGCCCTGCGCGGTGTCTCCTTGATTGTCGCGACCACCACCATTGCTGAGATCGGTGATCTGACCCGCTTTGAAGGCCCTGGCGAGCTGATGTCTTATCTCGGCCTGGTTCCTTCGGAGCACTCGAGTGGCCAAACGACCAAGCGAGGAGCCATTACAAAAACAGGGAATGGGCATGTTCGTCGCGTCCTGATTGAGGCCGCTTGGGCGTATCGCCTTCCAGCCCGGGTGAGCCGCAAACTTCAAATCCGGCAGGAGGGGCTGCCTCAAGAGGTGTGTGCCATCTCCTGGAAAGCCCAACTTCGTTTATGCGCCCGCTACAAGAGATTCCAAGCAAAAGGGAAGCCCCATCAGTTGATCATAACAGCCATCGCCCGAGAACTCTGTGCCTTTATGTGGGCGATCGCCAATGAAGTCCAAATCCCCGTCAAGAACTAACGAATCAGGAGAAACGAGATCAACCACCTCAAGAACGGTTGGAGAGTGCCTATAAAAAGAAATCCATTTATCCAGAACACTATCAGGGGGCGCAACCCCGGTCAGGAGAACCCTCGTAAACCCTGTTGGATAAGACCTCACAGGTCGAACTCACGCTTTGCAGAGAGAGCAGCTCCGCGACGAAGCCAAGTCAGGCGGTAACCAACCCGCGAATATCAGAGTGATCAACCGTCGCAAAGAGGTTCCGCCTCCTGATAGTGTTTTGGAATTGACCCTAAGAAAAACCGCTGAAAATCAGTTGGGCAGGGAGCATTTCGTCTCTTGACAACTGTCAGCCATATCAGGGTTTGTGGGAACGCTCTATTTCTGGCCCCTAATGACCTGCAAATTTCAATAACACAACATATGGGACATTCTGTTGACTATGTCGAGGTTCGGCACGACAATTCCCCGACACCCGTCGGGACTGCGTTCTTTAGTGGGCGCACCAGATACTGTACTGGATGGCATGAGGCTCTCCTTGGATGTGTTGTTTATCGTATTGTCGCAATGCAGGCAGGGGGTTGTTTCTTCAGATCGCAAATAATGAGCCAATAATTGGGAAGCCGTTTCCGAAAGTATTCGGAAACGGCTTTTGAAGTGGTGTGAAGGTCCCCCGGGAAAACACCTTAGGGTGACCCTTTGGTAAAGCCTGGGTCTATAACGTTCCTTGAGCTTTCATAGGTATAGGTCCCGCCGGTACTGACGCCCTCAATCGTGGTGGTGTACTGGCCGTCAGGGGCCCCGCCGATGCGGTAGTTGGCCACGCCGTTTGTATCGGTTGTTTTGGAAAGGCTTTTAAATGGCGAACCATTGAGATTGACGGTGGTGGCCACCTGGGCGTCGGCTACGGGACTGCCGTCCATGCTGATTACCGTAACGAATATTCTCAGGTTTTTGAAAATCAACTCATAACGGATATCCGAGACGAAGATGACCGAAGCCGAAGCCGAACTGACCCTGTTGATAACGACTGAATCGGTCGCGGTAAGGACGTTAGTCGCGTCACGAGTTTCGGTCACCTGAACTTCAACGGCATAGTCTCTACCCGGCTCAAACCCGGCAATGTTGAGATCCATGGTGTAGGTTCCCATTGCTTCGGAAAAAGATCCAGAATCCCAGGCGGTGGGAAGCCCATCCACCGTCAGGGTAAAGGCGCTTTCGGGTAGTCCTTCGACCGGCTGACCCAGTTCGTTGCGTGGGGAAACGGTCAGGGTGGCCACCTCATCATTTTCGGTGTAGTTGGGTTTGTTCGTGGAAAGATATACGGTCAGGGCCGGGTCGGGTGGAGCGATGTCACCAACAATCGCCCCCGCATTCACAAGCCTCTCCAAGTTGCTGTCCGGGTCCCCTGTGATACCAGGTAATCCGTCCCCATCAGGATCTATTTCCCCCGAAGCGAACAGCGCGGTACGGATCTGTTCTAC
>CALZIZ010000444.1 GCA_945787465.1 uncultured Desulfuromonadales bacterium | reverse complement strand
AAGGACTTCAGGGAAGGTCGAGCCGATACCGGGTTCATGGAACGCCTGGTTTTTTAAAAAACACAAAATGGGCCGGGATTTTTCCCGGCCCATTTTCGTGTTTGCCCAGCGTAGCGGGCAAACCCGGCCTGTTGCAAGAAACAGGCGTCACCCCGACCAGGGGGAAGACAATCCGATTCGCAAGGGCGTTGCTGGTAACGGCAGGGTCTGAAGGAAGCGATAGGAAGTGAACTGCACATAGCGCAAGCGAACCTGATTCGGCGCTACGGGTGGGTAAGCGTCCATGATAGCGCAAAGCCCGATACCTGGTCAGACCCGTGGTGTGATTGAGGATGCGGTAGTGCACAGGGAGCCCGAGGTAACTGGGGAAGCCTTGCATCGTCTCAGTGTTCCGAGTGGTCGGGTACTGGGTAAGCAGAGGCACAAGGGGAGACCCGAGGCGTCAGCGATGCGGTGTGAGGTGGCAGATGAATCCGTAGTAGTGATGAAGTCCCGGCCTGTGAAAGCTGGTAACAGTCTGGAGGGTAAAACCGGGACGACCCGCCGCCTGGTCGGTGGGGGCCGCTACGAGCCAAAAGCCGTAGTGGAGTGCGAAGGGAGGAAGTTTATTCGAAGGTTTCGCAGAAGCTGTCTTCGAACGTCAAGCCGGACACAAGCCGCCCGACGGGGCGGGACACGCTATCGGCGGTAGGCCGTGAAAGGTTTCTGCCGATAATGGTCGTCCACCGAAGTAACCGGGATACGCTGTCGTAGATTGCCCGAAGGGATAGAAGGCGACAGTCTTCCGGCCAAGATCGGAGGCGAGGCGAGAGGGGCAGGGGAAGGAAACGCAGGAGCAGGTATGGCGAAGATTTACTACAGTCTCTATGGCCGCATGTTACACGAGAAGGGACTGCTTCAGGCATTTTCGAAGGTGAAATCCAACAAAGGCAAACCCGGCGTTGACGGGCAGAGCATCGAGGATTTCGCCGAGAATCTATCTGGAGAGCTCGCCCAACTTGTAAGCGAGTTGCGGCAGAAGAGTTACCGTCCCCAACCGGTCAGGCGGGTTGAAATACCCAAGTCCGGCGGGGGAACGCGGTTGCTCGGGATTCCCGCAGTTCGTGACCGGGTTGTACAGCAAGCTCTTCTGAACATTCTACAGCCGATATTTGACCCGGAATTTCATCCATCGAGTTACGGCTACCGGCCTGGCAGAAGCCAGCATCAGGCAATCGCCAAGGCCAGCCTGTTCATCCGGCGTTATGAGCTCAAATGGGTTGTGGACATGGATCTGTCGCGGTGCTTCGACACCCTGAACCATGCCCTTATCCTCAAGAGTTTTCGCCGGAGGATCGTCGATGGAAGTATTTTGGAGATGCTGCGGATGTTTTTGCAGAGCGGGGTGATGACCGGTGAAGGTTGGCAAACCAGTGAGGAAGGCAGTCCCCAAGGCGGGGTCATCAGTCCTTTCATCGCTAATGTCTACCTAGATGCCTTCGACCAGTTCATGAAAGGCCGGGGACATCGTATCGTCCGCTATGCGGACGATATCTTGGTCTTCACCCGATCAAAGAGCGCAGCGCACAATGCACTCAATGTGGCCAGAAGCTACCTGGAAGGGGAACTTCTCCTCACTATCAACGAACAGAAGAGCCGTATCGTCCACAGCTTCGCAGGAGTAAATTACCTCGGAGTCACGATCCATACGGGGTACACCCGGATCAGGAGAGATAGGGTTCGAGAGTTTAAAGACAAGGTGAAGGGAATTACCCGGCGCAACTCTCCGGTCAACCTGGAGAAGATCATAGCTGATTTGAATCCGGTCATCCGGGGGTTCGCCTACTACTTCCGTGTGGCGAACTGCCAAGGAGAGTTCAAGGCGTTGATGAAGTGGGTCAGGAGGCGCCTGCGAGCCAAGAAGCTAAGTTTGTGGAAAAAGCCAAAGCGGCTTCACCGCAGACTCAGGCAACTTGGCTATCAGGGGGAGTTCGATTCGATAAAAATGAGCTCATGGCGCAACTCTGCCAGCCCTCTGGCCAACTACGCCATTCCCAACAGGTACTTAAAGGAATTGGGGCTCTTTGATATTGCTTTAGTGCAAACTGGATTCCTGCCTCAGAACTACTGAGGGGAAGAATGGACAGGAGCCGTGTACGAGGCCCGTACGCACGGTTCTGTGAGAGGGATGAGGCGAGCCTGATCCGCTCGCCTCACCCTACTCGATTTGGGGCAGTTGCAGATGAATTGCTCCACCGGGCTTGACTATCGATCTTCTTTTGCTTTTCTTTAAGTTCAAGTTTTGTACGAACCTGCTCCATTCACCCGCCCACGGAGGAGTAAATGAAGAATCTTTCCAGAAATCTCATCGCTTTTCTCGCTGCATCCTCTCTGATTGCCCTGGTCGCCTGCGCCGCCGGAACCAAAATGGCTGCCGCTGAGATGCCTGCCGCCGACGGACAGGCGGTCATCGACTATATCACCAGGACCAGCCCTTACCAGAGTTGGGATCTGTGGCCAGGCAAGGACAAGCTGTACAAGGGCCAGCATCCCCATGGCGCCTTTTTGACCACCTACGTCACCCCGGGCGCTCTCGGGGCCCTCAACGGTAAGGCGGGACAGGTTCCCTACGGCGAGTTTATCGTCAAGGAGAACTATTCGCC
>CALZIZ010000443.1 GCA_945787465.1 uncultured Desulfuromonadales bacterium | reverse complement strand
TGGCTCTGCGCGGGCTGAAAACCTTAAAGGTGAGATTGCAGCAGCATGAAGCCGCGGCCCTCGAGCTGGCCACATGGCTGCAAGGGGAGGGGGCCGTTGAGGCGGTTCTGCATCCCGCCCTGCCCAGCCATCCTGAACATGCCATCTGGCAGCGGGATTTTACCGGCGCCTCGGGGATTTTCTCCTTCGTATTGAAGCCGGAATATGATGAAGAGGCGGTGGCCCGCTTTGTCGATAGTCTGGAGCTGTTCGGCATCGGCTACAGCTGGGGTGGGTTCAAGAGCCTGGTGACCGCCGGAAAGTTCGCCCAGTCTGATATCTCCCGCTACCATGATCGCTGGATGATTCGCTTGAATGTCGGGCTTGAAGATGTGGCCGACCTGAAGGCCGATGTGCAGCAGGCGCTGTCAAAGCTGTAGCGATGCAGCTTTCTGCAACGCAGAGACAGAGCGGGGGACTGGCACCTGCGGAGCCAGTCTCCCGCGAGATCTAAAACCGGTTCTGCACAATAGGCCGATTAATTGCTCCCACGGCAGTTCCCGTTTAACCCATTCGAGCGGCTTTTTGCTCGTTGGGGCCTGTCGCTTTCAGCTTCCACAACGCCAAGATGCTCTCTGCGGTATCTGACCACCGGCCTCCAGGCTTAGTGGTTTTTCAGGGGCGAAGGCATACATGTTGTATGTCGAGGTCCTGAAAAACCACTGTAACGCAGTAGGGCGGACTTTTTGCGACGCCATCTTTCTTTGCGATTCAAAGAAAATGACGCCGGCTGTCGGTCCGGGAACCGACGGTTTAGAGCCAAAACAGTAAATCTTAACACCGGCGGGTCGCGTCCCGCCAGACGCCTTACTTTTTGTCCAGGCGCCAACAAAAAGTAAGCAAAAAATGGCTTTCCCCTGCGGGGCATTTCTTTTGCCTGAGGATGGTGGCTCTTACGACCAGCTTTACAAAATAACAAGGCTACGGGGTCAAACCTCCAAGATAGCAACTTTAACTTCACGAGCGCTTCGAATAGAAAGCCCCGGGTCCATTTGAAGCCGGGGCTTTCTTTCTCCCTGGACGAGTTCTAAATTTTGCCGTGACAGGCATTTTTCTGGGGGGAAGGGCGCCACCACGGGGCCAGGCACCTGCGGAGCCAGTCCCTCCCTTTTTGCCCGGAAACGGCAGTGAGGATCAAAAACAAATAGCCTGGTCACGGCCCGTTGTGGTAGATATCCGGGGTCTTTTCTCCGTCAATTATCCCCGCCAACCAACTTGCAAACAGAGGATCCCAAATGAGTGACTTGCCCAAGTGCCCGAAATGCGGCTCCGAGTATACCTACGAAGACCGAGACATGTTCGTCTGCCCCGAATGCGCCCATGAATGGACAGCCGATGCCCCTGCGCAAAACGCAGAGGACGAGCGGGTCATCCGGGACGCCAACGGCAACCTGCTTGCCGATGGCGATAGCGTCACGGTGATCAAGGATCTCAAGGTCAAGGGTTCATCATCGACGGCATCGGGGCGATGAAGCTTAAATCGGAGTTTGTCAAAAAGTCCTGATCTTCCACCAGGCCCCGGCATACTACAACGTCTGAGTTGCCGAATCGATTGTGATGGCCAGGGTCGCCCGTGCCCATGCGAATTTCGCCTTCATCGTGTCAAAATCTGCGCCGGAGGTGATGAAGGCTGCCGTGCCCTCGATCAGAAAACCGGTCCCCGGGCCCATTTTACCTGCCACCTTGCTACTTCCAAGCGTGACCAATACCCGGTTGTTTTCGGCAATATTCGCCTCTGTGCGATTCATATACCCGGCAGGGATCAATAATCGCCCATCCTCTGAGATGCGTATGTAACTGTTCCAGGTGTTGACCATATGCGGCCCGTCCTGTCCCAGGGTCGCAATGGCAACAACCCCATCTTTTTTCAGTACCTCTAACAGTTTTTCCGGAATCATAATTACCTCCTAAAGTATGTTTTGGTTGTTGGTTTGGTAGGTGTATTGCTGATATCATCAGGTTGCGGTTTTTGCAGAATGAGGGGAGCCGTTTCACTTTGACGACACCGGACTGCCTTATAATATTCTGGTTGGTTTGATCATTATGTTCATTCTGAAAAACGATGAAGCTATCCCATTATACAAGCAGCTCTATCATCAGATAAGAGAACGTGTTCTGTCCGGGCAGCTGTCGGCAGATTCCAGGCTCCCGTCTGTCAGGGATCTGGCCGACGAACTTTCGGTCAGCCGTAACACGGTCGAAGGTGCCTACCAGGAGCTGTACGCGGAAGGGTACATTTACAGCAAACCGCGCAGTGGATACTTCGTTTCAGCGCTCGATCAAGTCTCTGCACCTTTGTCTCTGTCTGATCATCGCCGCAAACACCCTCGTCTCCCAGAGCGCCCAGTACCGTACCTGTATGACTTCCATCCTGCTCGACTCGACCGGGAGAGTTTTCCCGCAGCCCTTTGGCGAAAATGTTTCACCGATTGCCTGCGCGAGAGTTTCCGAGAACTTTCCCAGTATTCCGCCCCCCAGGGGGAGTGGGGACTGCGCTGCAACATTCAGAAATATCTGGAACGTTCGCGCGGAGTGATTTGCGAGCCGGAGCAAATCGTCATCTGCGCCGGACTCCAGCAGAGCCTCGACATCGTCGCACAGGTGCTGAAGAGGGAGCATTCCAAGGTGGCCGTTGAGAACCCTGGTTACCATCTGCCCCGGTCTGTTTTTCGAAACCACTCTTATGACCTGGTTCCCGTTCCTGTCGCATCGACCGGGTTGGACGTGGAGGCCCTCAAGGCCAGCGGCAGCACCATCGCCTACGTCACCCCTTCACACCAGCTTCCCATGGGCTATGTGATGCCTGTCGCAAACCGGCTCAAGTTGATTGAATGGGCCCAATCGAGCGGTAGCTTCATCATCGAAGATGATTATGACAGCGAGCTTCGCTACCAGGGCAAACCGATCCCCTCATTGCAGGGGTTGCGTCCGGGCGGCAATATCATCTACCTGGGGACCTTCTCCAAAATACTCTCCCCTGCGCTGCGCGTGAGCTATCTGGTTCTGCCCCGGTCACTGCTTTCTGATTACCGCCGGATGTTCCAGGATTATTGTGCCTCCGTTTCTCTGCTGGAACAGATAACCCTGGCGAAATTCATGGAACTGGGGCACTGGGAGCGGCATATCCGGCGGATGCGCACCATCTACAAAAAGAAGCACGATGCGTTGCTCCAAGCCGTCGAACATCATTTCGGCCCCAGGGTTGAAATTATGGGACAGGGGGCCGGGCTCCATGTTGTTTTGCAATTGCTTGCAAATAACCTGGACGAAACGGAGCTTATCGGGAAAGCCCAAGAAAAAGGGATCGGACTGTTTCCGTTTTCCGTCACCCGTGTCACAGATCACCCCGACTCCCTGAAGTTGCTACTCGGCTTCGGCGGGATGACCGCCAGTGAGATCGAGCAGGGTGTTGCGTTGCTTTCCCAAATCTGTACGTGACGATGAGCCTGCCTTTTTCCGCCCCTCCAAACAGAGCCTCTGTTTTTCTCACAGATCCAAATTTAGCCAGATTTTAGCCAAAAGTTGGCCCTATCGGTAGGTGCAGTTTTGAATATAATTATGGGGGCACCTTCGCTGTGAGAAGGGCTTTCTGGGGCGTGAGGTCAAGGGGACCTTGTTAGGGCGCGGGTTCATGGGGGGCGGGGTCAGGACTGACCCTGCGCCTCTAACCGGCAGTAAATAATACCGCCATTCTCCGCACTTCATACTGAGAATATCCATGCGTCTGCGGTGATTACACAACATAATCTCCTTAATATGCGCGGAGAATATATGTATATACACCAGCAAGACCAATGGCCCGACTTCAGGTGGAACCTGGAAAAGCTGACAGTTCTGCTCGCCGAGGTCCGACATCTGCAGGGGCGACTTCTGGGGCGCATGGATGCTCTCGGCTTCCCGCTGCAGAAAGAAGCAAGCCTTCAGACCCTGACCCTGGATGTCCTCAAGACCAGCGAAATAGAGGGGGAGACATTCGACAGGGAGCAGGTGCGCTCCTCAATCGCCAGACGAATGGGAATCGATGCCGGCGGATCGACCATCATCGATCGTCATGTCGAAGGTATCGTCGAAGTCATGCTCGACGCCTCGGGCAACCATGATGC
>CALZIZ010000442.1 GCA_945787465.1 uncultured Desulfuromonadales bacterium | reverse complement strand
CCTGCTCAATCGCAGGCACCCTTTACGGCACCAGCGGGGCACCTCTTGGCTCCCACCAGGTCACCCTCGACGGAAATAACGGCGGCTACAACCGGACCGTTTCTACCGACCAGAGCGGCTACTATGAATTTGATGACGTCGCTTGCTGCGAATATGTCAATGGTAGCTATACCGGCGGCTTTGAGGGCAGGGTGATGGTTAATTTCACCAAAGAAGACCCCAACAACCCCCTCGACCAGATTGGAAGCTGGGTCTACGCTCGCGACGTACAGGTCGATTGCAATAACTTCACCCCCGGTGTCAACGGACAGGATGGTTGCCAACGCAACCTTTACCTGCCAACCATCTGGGGGACCGTTGAAGGTACCCATTATGAGAGCGGTGGAACTCCCTCCAATTCCGATTCCATCATCGGCATCGGCAATTACGAGGGCTCTGACATCTACTTCCCCACGACTTCCACCAGCATCAACATCCGCCCGGATGGAACCTATGGTCCGTTAATGATCCCTCTGGGTGAGAGCCAGTTCCTGACCTATCCTTCACGGACGGTTTTCAATGTCAACATGCTCCATGGCAGACAATCGCTGATCAAAGACATCGGGCCTGGTGTTGCCGGGGAGGTCACGGGCACCGTCTATAACGCAGCCGGCTCTATCCAACGCAATGCCGCTGTGCAGCTCGATTACACCACCGCTGGAACTGCCAGCTTCGGCGGAATTTACTCCTTTACCGGAGTTGGAGGCGGAAACCGCATAGTCACATCGGGGGGCCGGGATGGTTACGGAATCGTCAACCAGCATGGCGGCTCGACAAACGTGGATGTCATGGGCAGCGGTTGTGAGGTCAATGGCACCGTGTATGACTTGCGGGGCAGGCCCTACATCGTAGCCAACCCCGACCTCGTACTCTGGGTTGATAACGGGGCTGAGACCTCCTACACAGCAAACTCGCCAGACGGCACCATCAACTTCACCCAGCTCCGCACAGGAAGCGGCGATATCAGTGTCTACATTCCGTCGGAGGTCGACGGCTTAAGACTCTTCAACCTCAATTCCTGTGCAAGCCCGATCAACCTTGATCTGCAACTATCGGATTTCCCCGAAGCCACTTGCGGGTCTGGGTACTAAGCTCAACACCCTGAAGATTTTCCGGCAGCCCAAAGGCTGCCGGAAAATCTGCTCAAAAAATAAAAAGGGAAGTCCTCTGCCAGGGGACTTCCCTTTTTTATCACGCAATAAAAAGCTTCGCGTCTGAAGCCGCTCCTTCAACTTCCACCAATTGGCCCGGATGCAGGAGTGGCTTCAGCCGCGAAGGATTTGCAGATTTAAGCCATATTTCGATAAAAAAAAGGGAGCAAATCCGCTCCCTTCCGTTTTGATTAAATCACTCCAGCCTGCTCTACGCCTTGCGCACAAAAATCTCCCTGGCAAGGTCCTCGTCCACGGCAAATTCGGAATGCCCCACCTTGAAGATAAAGGAGGGGTAAGTCCGGTTAAGCACAAGCTGGTTCCCCGGTAGCACCCCCATGCTCATCAACTTCTGCATCTTCTTGGCGTCAGACGCAGCAAGATAGGCAATCTCACCGGTCTGCCCTGCTTTGAGTTCGGTCAGGGCCACAACTCCAACCTCTCCGCTGGCCTTGGCCTGCTCGCAGCACACTCCTGGCGGGATAGGTTTGCCGTGGGGACAGGTGGTCGGGTGGTTAAGCAGGGCGCAAATTTTGGTGTCGACTGCCTCGTGTAACAGGTGCTCGAACTCACAGGCCTTGGCGTTACCCTGGGCACCCTTGAGATCGAAGACATCCATGATCAGTCGCTCGGCCAGACGGTGACGACGCACGGTCATGCGTGCCTCAGGCCTGCCCTCAGGACGCAAATAGACCCGTTCGCCTTTGATCTCCACATAGGCCAACCGGTCGAGTTCCTGAAGTGCCTCGTCCTCGGGGCCGACTCCCAGGGTAGAGAGGTGGGCCGCATTGTCCCCCTGCTCCTCGGTGGCGATCCACATCGCCTCGAGAATTTCTTCCGCTTTAGCCGATATTTTCATTCTTCAATCCTCTCATTTTTTATCCCGGTCCTTGGTCCACCGTTTAAGAAAGCCGGGAACAACCGGATTGGCGTAACCGCAATAAGGGCAGTGTACCTTACGGCAGCCGCCCTTGCACTGCCCGCAAGAGGTGCGTTCCTCATCGGGGGCATCGGGTATCTGTCTGTCGCAGAATGCGCATTTCATGCCAGGATCCCGGTCACTAAAAGCAGCTGGTTAAGCAGCCAGCCGGTTGCAAAGGCCAGGAAAGTAACGATACCAAAAATCCCCAGCGAGACCTTCCAGCCCCGCTCTTTTTTCATCATCAAAAACTGGGCGACACAGGGTACGAACAGAGTCAGGGTCACCGCTGCCACGGTCAACTGGGTGGCATTCAACAACCCGGAAGTCTGCAGGTCGTAAAGACCGGCAGCACCGAAATCGCGGCGGAAGAAACCGAAGATAAAGGCCGCCGAGGCCTCACTGGGTAATCCCAGTGCATGCATCACCGGGTTCAGTATTCTGACCAGCCACTCAAGCGCCCCGGTCATTTTTCCTGCCCAAAGCAGCACCGAAGCAATAATGAACAGCGGGAAGATTTCAAGAAAATACCACTGCATGCGGGTCAGGGTCTTGACCA
>CALZIZ010000441.1 GCA_945787465.1 uncultured Desulfuromonadales bacterium | reverse complement strand
CCGCCGGCGAGCATCGCCTGGGACGGTCGTGACGACCAGAATCAGATTATCCAAGGGGGCGAGATCTTCCATTACCAGATCGAAACCCGCCTCATCGATGGCAGCGTCACCACTAGCGCCCGACGGCTCTTCGGGGTCAATCGCAGCAATCCGGTTTCGCTGCGCCTGACCGGCGGGGCCTTCGGCTTCAACTCTTCCGAGCTCAGCCCCCAGGCCAGGGACGCCCTGCGGGAGATCGCCGAGATCCTGCAGCGGCATCCCGAAGAAAAAGTGGTCATCGAAGGGCACAGCGATGCCGTCGGATCATCGGCGGCCAACCTGACCGTCTCCCGGCGCCGGGCCGAAACGGCCGCCGCCTACCTGATGGACCTGGAGGGCGTAGCTGCCGAGCGGCTGATCGTTCGCTGGTTCGGCGAGAACCAACCGGTGGCCAGCAACAGTCTGCCCGAGGGGCGCGAATTGAACCGCCGGGTGGAAATCAGAGGAGAGTTCGAAGAAAAGGACAAGATCGACATCCGTGACCAGTTCCGCTCCACCCCCCGGGTGACCGTCAACGATGAGCCCCTCGCCCTCGACCCCTATGGCCGATTCCGCAAGACCCTGCAGTCGGAAAACGGCCCGGTGCAGCTGGCCATGAACGACTCCCAGGGGCGCAGAATTGAAACCCGCATCCCGCTGCCGCGATTGGAAATCATTCAACCGCGAGGGGAGCTGCAGCTACCTGTGAACAGCAGCCGCAGCACCTCAGCCCTCGACGATCTGGTCTTAGCTTACCGGCTCAAGGGTCGTACCGAGCCCGGCAACCGGGTGGAACTCGACCGCAATCCTCTACCGGTTGCCCCAGACGGCACCTTTAATGCAGATCTAACCCTGAAGAAAGGCGTCAATCTCTTCGGAATCATGGTTGAAAAGCCTGACGGCACCAGACGTCTGACCCATCTGCAGATCGAGGTGAGTTTGGAGGACGAAAAAATGCTGGCAAATGGCGGAAATGGCATGGGTAAAAGGCCAGAGGCTAAAGGGCAATTTTGAATTTTTAGTTTTGAATTTTTAATTCTGCCCACTGCCCACTGGCTCCTGAATCGAAAGTAACCAATGGCTGATGCTAACAACAAAAACCAGAAATCCTCTTCTTTAAAGAGGCGCCTCAAAGCTGGCATGCAAATGGCGGCGGAGATTGTCGTGATCCTGCTGCTGGTGCTGCTTTGTTTTTCCGGATTTCTGGGGTTGTTGAACATCATCTTTCCCACCGGTGCGTCCCTGACGGCGCTGGTGAAGGGGGGCGTCGGCTCCCCCGGCGACCTTGAATCCACGGCACTGCCGGGGCCACAGCTTGCCACCGATGGCGGAGACACCAATGAGAGGACCAAGGACGCAGTCCTGACCGACCTCCGCAATGATGTCAAGAGCAAGCGCTCCGCCTCCATTGCCTGGGGAAGGGCCCAAACCGGCATGAAGCTCTTTAACCGGGATGCAGTGCAGACCTTGGGCAAATCGGGGGCACGCATCGTGTTTGACGGGGAAAACTATCTGACCATGGGGAGCAATTCCCTGGTGATCATCAAGCGGATGGAAAAGGATCCCTGGCTCGACCAGCAGCAGTCTTTCATGGTCATGGTCGAGGGGGAGCTGAGCGGCCGTATTGCAACAACGGCCCAAAACACCATGCGCGTGGAGGTGACCACCCCAGATGCCGTGGCCCGTTTCAAGCCCGGTAAAGAAACGGGACAGGAAGCCGAGTTCAAGGTCTCGATCAACCCCGACCAGTCGGCAAGCGTTGTCGTCTTCAACGGAACGGCCGAGGTTACAGCCGGAGGAAGAATCGTTGCCGTCGGCGCCAATCAGGGGGTCACCATTGTCCCCGGAGAAGGTCCCCCGGTACCTGAGGTGCTTCCCGAGCCACCGACTCTAACGGGGCCTGCCGACGGCAGTCTGAGCGCCTATCGGCATCTGTCCCCCAGGGTGAAATTCGCCTGGGAAGCTCCCGCCGGGGTCGAGAGGTTCAAGTTCCAGCTTGCAACAGATCAGCAGTTCGAAACCCTGCTTGTCGAGGAGAACCTCAAAAGCCCGGCCTTCACCCACGGCAGCCTGAAAAACGGCAGCTACTTCTGGCGCGTCAGCAGCGTCAGGGATGGCTGCGAAGGGCTGGCAAGCCAGGCGCAGCGCCTCGAGCTGGTGCAGGACCTGGCTCCGCCCCGTCTGGAAGTCGCCTTTCCGGAGCAGGACCTCGACACCGGGCAGCTTGCCCTTCGCGGGATCACCGAGCCGGGCGCCCGAGTCTTCGTCGATGGCACCGAAATACTCCCCGACGGTTTGGGGAAATTCTCCTGTGGGGTGCCCTTGAAAAAGGGAATCAACCCCATTGTGGTCGAGGCCGTCGACGCGGTGGGCAACATCGCCTACAGCACCGGTGTGGTGCAGAGAAAATATTGAAGGGGTTAGACCATGCTAGGGAATCAGCGAATACCGATTCGGTTCAAATTCCTCGTCATGCAGCTGCTGGTGGTGATCGCGGTGCTCAGCCTGATCACCTACACCATGGCCAAACTGTTTCATACCGACAAGACCACCTACATCCGCGACCTGACCTCGGTGACCGCCCTGCACAGTGCCGAGGAGGCCCAGTCCCTGCTGACCGGCTACCAGGAGCGACTCAAGGTCTTCGCCCGGCTGATG
>CALZIZ010000440.1 GCA_945787465.1 uncultured Desulfuromonadales bacterium | reverse complement strand
AGCATGATGGCGCAGTCCTCCACGTCGCGGGCCACCGGGCCGACCTGGTCGAGGGAGGAGGCGTAGGCAATGACCCCATAGCGCGAAACCCGGCCGTAGGTCGGCTTGAGTCCCACCACCCCGCAGTGGGAGGCGGGCTGGCGGATCGAACCGCCTGTATCTGTGCCCAGGGTGGCCACGGCCTGGCAGGCGGCAACCGCTGCCGCCGAGCCGCCGGAGGATCCGCCGGGGACGGTCTCGAGGTTCCAGGGGTTTCTGACCGGCCCGAAGGCGCTGTTCTCGTTGGAGCTGCCCATGGCGAATTCGTCCATGTTGAGCTTGCCGAGGATGACGGCGCCGCGCTCCTTGAGCTTGGCAACCGTGGTGGCATCGTAAGGGGAGATATAGTTGGTGAGAATTTTTGAAGCGCAGGTGGTCAGCAGCCCTTCACAGTTGAAGATATCTTTCAGAGCGATGGGGATGCCGGTGAGCAGGTCGGCCTCTCCGTCGGCGATGCGACGGTCGGCTTCTTCGGCCTGCTCCAGGGCGTTTTCCTCGATCACGGTGATAAAGGCGTTGACCTTCTCGTCGGTGGCGGCGATACGCTCGAGAAAGGCCCTGGTCAACTCTACCGAGGTCACTTCTTTGTTCAGAAGTTTCTGGTGGAGGTCGTGAATGGTCAGGTCGGTCAGTTGCATACTTCCTCCAGAATATTTATAAAGGCGAGGGGCTGGGGGCTAGAGGCTGGGGGCTAGTGAAAGCATCGCTCCTCCAGCCCCAAGCCCCTAATCCCCAGCCCCTGCTTTTTTCACTCAATAACCTTGGGGACCTTGAAGCAGCCTGCGGCGGCATCGGGGGCATTGGCAAGGGCTCTTTCGACCCCCAGGGAGGGCTTGACCTCGTCGGGACGAAAGGCGTTTTCCATGGGGACCGCGTGGGATGTCGGGGTGATGCCCTCGGTCTTCAGTTCGTTGAGTTTCTCAACATAACCGAGTATGGCGTCCATCTGCCCGGTCAGGGTGTCGAGTTCGTCATCCTGCAGGGCCAGGCGGGCCAGGCGGGCGACGTGTTCAACCTCGCTTCGGGTTATTTTCATCGGTAGAATCCTCCGTTCATTTATTCGGCGAACATAAGAGGGGAACTTACCATGAAAAATGCGTGTTTTTCAAGTCTTAAGGATTTCTGTTCAGCTCCTGGGACGGTGGGTTGAATGGCACCGAAGCGGGCCTTTAAGCTGAAGAATCGGTGTTGATTTTTGCAGTGGTCATGTGAATAATAAACGCGTAGTATGAGTGAAAAATCGGTCGATTGACCGTATTTAATTCCAATCATTAGGAGACGAAGATGAGAAAATGCTTGATCTTACTTTCCATTGCCGGCCTGATCCTGGCCGGCTGCGCCCAGCCCATGAGCAAAACCCAGCAGGGCGCCGCCGTCGGCACGGCAGTCGGCGCGGCAGCAGGCGCCGGGCTCGGCCAGGCCATCGGTCGCGACACCAAGGGGACCCTGCTCGGCGCCGGTATCGGTGCGGTCGTCGGCGGGCTTGCCGGTGGCTCGATCGGCCAATACATGGAACGGCAGGAAGCCTCACTGCGCCAGGCCGTTGCCGGTGTCGAGGGGGCCAACGTGCAGCGAAACCTCAACACCATCGCCCTGACCTTCAAGTCCGACCTGCTCTTCGATGTCAACTCGGCCACCATTAAACCCGGGGCCTATGATGAGGTCAATCGGGTCTCCGCGGTTCTCAACCAGTATCCCCAGACCAATATCATGATCGCCGGGCACACCGACAGCAGCGGCACCGAGGTCCACAACCAACAGCTTTCCGAGCGCCGGGCCATGGGCGTCAAGAACGCTCTGGCGGGCCAGGGCGTTAACGCCATGCGGATGAACACTATCGGCTACGGTGAAAACCAGCCGATCGCAGATAACAGTTCTGAATACGGACGGCAGCTGAACCGCCGGGTGGAGATCCGCATCACCCCCCAGCAGATGTAGTTTTTTACTATACCGGTTTTGCACTTTGAGCCCGCCGCAGTCCAGGACTGCGGCGGGTTTTTCGTTTTAGTCGGCTTTTCTTATCGCTCATGAGAGAGTCTGTTGTTTTTAAGCGACAATCAAGGGTGTTGAATTAGCGTCACTTCTCAATTCCATTAGAAAAACTGTTGCCGTCTGGCGACAGAAATGCTGAACAGTTCCTTTGTGTTTGCCGGTTCTTGCAACTTAAGTGTCCGAAAATAAATAGGAAAACTCTATGGCATGATAAGTGTAATTGAGTTGGTAGTCGGTGTTCACTCTGGTTCGTTTGCCCGGTTCAAAGGAGAGAAGTATGGCCGTTCAGAGCATTGCCCAGGATCTGACCTGTTCGGAAAAGGCCTTGGCCTGGAAAAAACGGGATCCCGGTGCTGACAAGCAAGGGTACCCCTTTACTATCGCTCGCATGGTGGTAAAGGAGAGCCTGCAGGCCCAGGCGATCGCTTCCCGGGTTGGTACCGCAGACGGGGCGGATGATATGCAGGTAGCCCGGCAAATGCTCGCTGTCGAGGGATATCGGAGAATCTTCTCGAGGTCCAGAAAGGCATTCGGGCCGGTTTTGCAGAAATAGCCGCCGAATGGAACGAGTTGCTTCCGGTGATCTGTATCCAGACATCCCTGGCGGTCACCGAACAGCTCGACGCCTGGGCTGAAAACCTCGGTGAGGCCAAGCGCGCCCTGGCGCCGGGGCCGGTTTGAGCTGTTTCGGGAGGAAAACCAGTTACCTTTGCTCCGTTCGACCCCGATCCACGGGCCGCGCCAAATAACGGTCGCGTCTTCCCTGGCAGGGGCGTTGACCCTGAGGCCCCGCGCTGCGGAGAGTGCGGCGGTCGAAGCCTGGCAGTGGTCGGTGGTCTCGATACCTGGCTAAGAGTGGGGGAGTGCGGAGCAGAGGTTTTTTTAAGGCGAGGAGCCTGAAAGAGGCCCAGGAGGTGTAGATGGAGTTTTGGATCGCAGAGGCGCCGGCGCCATTTTGTAAAATCGAGTTTTGTGCTCAGCTCGCTTCGGCAGCCCCGGTTGGATTGCCCAGGTCGACCAGCGATAGGAAAGAGCCCCCACAGGGGCCTGGACCTTCTAAAATATACCTTTGGGACGAATTAGGATAAAGCAGAAAAGCCCGCCGATTGGCGGGCTTTTCTTTTTTGGCGTTACTCGCCGTCCTTCTTGTCGTCGATTTTTTTGTCCTCGGCTGGTTCCTGCTCTTCGTCTTTAATGCCCTGCTTGAAGTTACGCAGTCCCTTGCCGAGTGCCCCGCCGACCTGAGGCAGTTTGCCGGCCCCGAAGATTACCAGCACCAGCACAAGAATGATGATCAGTTCCTGAGTTCCAAGTCCAAACATAGATTTGATCTCCTCTGAGCGTTATCTCTGAAACATTACACCTATATAAGAAAAACCACAACGTATACATTTGGCGTGCGCTCAGCACCTTCAGGGGGTGGCGCGATCGGGCGGCAGGCGCAGCAGCAATACGTCGACTTCGCTCCCCGCTGCGATACCCTGACTTCCTCCGTCGACCGGCAGCAGAGCCTGGGCTCCCTGGATCCCCCGGTTCTGCCCCGAACCCTGGTGGTCCGAGGGGGTGAAGTGGTAGCGCCCTTCCTGCTCCTCGAGATTGCCCCAGACAAACCGCTGGCGGCTCTCTCCGCCGCGCACCGGCTCGCTCAATATCACCCGCAAATGCGGCGGCAGCACTTCACCATGGCCGGCCAGGCGCCGCAGCGCAGGTCGTGCGAAGAGTTCGAAGGTTGCCGCCGAAGCGGCGGGGTTGCCGGGCAGGCCGAAGACCGGCTTGCCGCAGGCGGTACCGAAAAGGACCGGTTTGCCAGGTTTGATGCTGACCTTCCAGAAACCCAGTTCGAACCCGAAGCTGTCGAGGGTCTGCTGAACCAGGTCACGATCCCCCACCGAGACGCCGCCGGTGGTGATCAGCATGTCTGCTGCTGCAAGGCCCTGCTTGATACAGACAGAAAGCGCCTCCCCACGATCCCGGGCGATAGGTAGCGGGGCAAGGGGGCAGCCTTCTTCGCAAAGCCGGGCAGAAAGCAGATAATAGTTGGAGTTGATGATCTGGCCTGGGCCAGGCTGCTGCCCGAGTTCGACAAGCTCGTCGCCGGTGGACAGGAGGGCGACCTTGGGGGTGGGGTGGACCTTCAGACGCTCGATGCCCGCCGAGGCCAGCAGGCCGAGTTCTCCCGAGTGGATCGCCGTTCCGGCGGCAAGCAGCTCTTCGCCCTCACGGATCTCCTCGCCCCTGCGGCGTATGTGCTGTCCCGAGATCGGCGAGTTCTCAAGGCAGATCCCCCCGGCGTCGGTGCAGACCCCTTCGATCGGTACTACGGTATCGCATCCTTCAGGGATCGGCGCCCCGGTCATGATCTTGACGGCCTGCCCCTGGGGGACAGGTTCTTTTCGATATGATCCCGCGGGCAGAAATCCCGCGACCGGAAGCCTGTTGCCCGCCGTTTGTCCGGCAAAGGCGAAGGCGTAACCATCCATTGCCGAGTTGTCGGCCGTGGGCATATCCCAACGGGCGTTAAGCGGCTCGGCCAGCACCCGGCCGAGGGCCTGCTGCAGGGGGACTTCCACCGCTGGCAGGGGGCGGATGCGATCAAGGACGATGCGAATGGCTTCGACATAGCTGAGCATGGCGGCTGATGTTCTCCGGTCGTAGAGGTGCGGGGTGTGGGGTGGTTACCTGGGAGGCACTTTGGTGAGTCCCCGAAAGTCCTCCGGGGTGTTGACATTGACCAGGTTATGCTGCCAGCCCTCAGGCAGTTCGTCCTCTTCGAGGTAGCGCACCCGGACCTGGTCGTAGAAATCAAAAATGCGGTAATGCTGTCTTTCGAGCAGTTCGCGCATCGGAGCCAGGCAGGTTTTACGGTAGCAGGCGAAGAGGGGCTCAAGGCCGTGGCGGGTCCTGGGGACCACCAGGTCGAATCCCTCGCGCTGCGAGAGGATCAGGCCGATCAGCGCAGGGTCTGGGTAGGGCATATCGCAGGGGGCGACGAATATCCATTCGGTCTGCGCCTCGTGCAAGCCGGTATAGAGGCCCCCCAGGGCGCTACCGGGGTAGATGTCGGCGATGGCGGGCACGAACTTTTGCCTCCGGCGAGAATGACGCCGGTGACATCGGCAAAACAGGGCGGTTGCAGGGGAGTATGATATTGAGGGCTTGGCATCAGGGCCCCAGTTTAGGTGAAGGGTCGGCACCAGGGCAAGAAAAATCATACGGGTTTTCGAATGTCATCGGCTTGACTCCGGGTTGGCGAAATATTGACGATCTCAGATCCCCAGTCGTCAAGCTCTGGTTCGATTTCATCCCCTCCCGCCAACAATTAATCCGCGTATGTATCTGTGATTCAAACAGTTATGCTGGGGGGGGCTGGAGGAGCTGCTCAACTGGTACGGCTTTTGCCTTAACGGAAGGAGAGACATCGAGGGTGGTGTCAGCATCCTGCAAGGGCTGGATGTTGACACTAGGAGTTCATCCTACTTATAAGAGCACAATCAAGGAGGCACCAATGAAGAAATCGATTATGGCCCGTCTGGGCCTGGCTTTGAGCATGGTCATGCTGGTTGCTGGCGGGGCGCTGGCCGCTGATGTTGCCCTGTGGGGCTCGACCACCTGTCAGAA
>CALZIZ010000439.1:1478-4703 GCA_945787465.1 uncultured Desulfuromonadales bacterium | reverse complement strand
AATCAATGATGCGGGGTAATGATCGAGCCCCATCTGGATTTCGTCGGCCACGGTCGGTTTGCGGCGCCGGACCTCGTCGGTTTGCCAGAGCGCGGTGATTTCTGCAAGGATGGCCTCCTGGCGTTGCGCGGCCTCGGCCCCGGGCAACGGCAGCCGGTCCAGAGCCTCGATATGTCCGCCAATGCGGCGGCGTTTGAACAGCACGACCCGTCGGGCCACCTCGGTGGGATGGGCGGTGAAGACCGGGACGACCTTGATCTGCTGCAGATAATCCATAACCTGCCCGGCGCTCATGCCAGCGTCACGCATACGCTTCAAGGTTCCCCTGAACGATCCCGGCTTGTCGATATGGGGCGCGGCCAGGTCCGCCGCTCGCCGGCGACGTTTACGGTGATTGTTTTCGGCCAGATTGGTCAGTTCGAAAAATGTCGAAAAGGCCTTGGTGATCTGGTATGCCTCATCCTCGCTCATGGTGCCGATAATGCTCACCGCCCGTTGGGCAGCCCGGCTTTGCCGATTTGTTCATTTCCCGGTGCTGGATGGCCAGTTGGCGCAGCTTCTCTTCGGCCTCGAAAACCCTCTGGCCGGCCTGTTCCTTGATCACCGATCCCAGCAGATGGCCCAGGGAGCGTACATCGCGCCGCAGGGGCAAATCCTTCAGCTCACCTTCGCTGGTCGTCAGCTCCTCCAGGCGTTTTGCCTGATTCTCTGCTTGCCAGAAAAATTCGATTTCGGCCATAATTTGCTCCCCGAAAGTTGTTGGCGGTCATGTTGATTATTTTATCGTCAATAGCGCAATTTGCACGTCTTGGAGTTATGGAGGCACTTTAAGCCCCCATTTTGCGAGTTGGCCAAATTTCGGTCAGTGCTACGCGGTTTGACTAAATAAACTACACAGTCAAGGATTGTTGACAGAAGCTCTTTGTCTGGGGCAGAATGAACTCAACTAAGTCACTGATAAATAGCCATAATTTCCTTTTATTAATTCTCTCCCAGGGTGCTGAAGTAAGTCGTCGAAAATACTGCAGCCCTTTTTGGATTAAAATAAGACGCTTCTTAGAACAGCTCTCAGCCATCAACCAGGCAACAAAATCCCCGCGGCGGGTGGAAATATTCGGCACGGATCTTGGATTAAACCCTATCGACTGCCAGAAAATGATGTCTAAGTGGTTAAGAAACAGTCATAAATGATGTCCTGAAGGGGAGGGGAAGCCCTGGCCTGGGACAGGGGAGTATGGTCTTATGAAGTTATTCACCTCGTTGTTATTGTTTCTGGTCTTAAGCGTTTCCAGCGCCTTTGCAGGCTCTGGAGAGATCCCTTACGCCATTGCCTTTACCCAGGAGGTCATGGCCATCGATCCTTATGGCACCCCCTATCCGGCTGTGGTGATCGATCCCTCCCGGATGACCGGGGTGCAAAGTCATGAATTTGACTTGGGCGCAGGACGAAAACTGCGCATCGAAACCAATGTATCCGGGGCGGCATCCCGGCAGCTGGCCGAAGTCGCCGGCATCATCAACCGGACCTATGGATATATCGAAGGGGTTTCGGGGCGCCCCCTGAAAAAAGGCATTCTTCTCTACCTGTTGGAGTTTGATGCCATCCCCCTGTCATATAAATTCGAGGCTACCTTTCAGGATGACTCCGAATGGAGCGAAGTGCGCATGGCGATGCTGCAAAAGGGTGAGAGCCTCATCGGGCCCAATGGTTCGCGGGACCTTGCTGATCTGCTTTATGACACCATCCCCCACGAGCTTGGCCACGATATTCTTGCCGATATCCCGGCGATTAAGCATGACATCGATAACCGCCCCACCTTCAGCACCCGCTGGTTCATTGATGGGGTCTGCGAGCTTCTGGCCAAGGGGTTTGCCAGCCAGGAAGCTCCCCATTTTCTTGGCCGCTCCCTGAGGATTCGTAACGTCGGCTCGGTGCTGGCCAACCCCCAGGTTCGTGACGAGGTCTTTCAGTGGGCCCAGAACAACAACCTGCCGATGGACCTGGAGTCGGATCTTTACGGTGCCTCGATGCTGCTGCTGATGGCCTGGACCGAATCGGTGAACCTCAAGACCTTGCTCGATCACGTCGACCATCCTTCCCGGGCCTATTGCGGCCCCGACCTGATGGCGATCATGGAATCGACCACCGGTCTTGACCCGGAGCAGGTCTGTAATCGCGCACAGCAGCTCGGCACCCAACTCAACAACGCCACCTACGTGGCTGAAAAGGTTCTTCTGACCTCCTGGGGTGGCTGACCCCTTACTCACCAGACTTCCCCTGAAAAAACCAAAGGCCTGCCGGTAACGGCAGGCCTTTGGTTTTTTCATAAAAAAAGGGCCCTGAAATATTCAGGGCCCCGGGCTCACGCTCTGTCGAACTGCTCAGTTTGCACTTTATTTACCGGGGTGAACCCCCAGAGCCTTGACGGTGTTCATGGTCAGGTTATTGGTGACCACTAGACCTTTGGCTTTCTGGAACTGATTGACTGCAGCCATGGTTTGGCTACCGATGACACCGTCAACGCCTCCCGGGTCATAGCCGGCCTGCTTGAGGGCAGACTGAATCTGGCTGATCCGGTCACGGGTCATGTTGGTGTCACATAGGATTTCTTTCCACTCCATGTGCCCTTCGGACGCCAGTTCACGCTTGGTGACGGTCTGGTATTCGGCCGGGATCGGAATGCGCTTTTCCTGGGCCGGCTGTACCAGCTTGGTGACCTGAACGGTCTTGTATTCTGCAGGAATCTCAACAACCTGAGTTGTCGGAGGTTTGGCCATTATGCGCTTCTTGATGGTCTTGTAAACCGCCGGCGCTTCGATCATCCTGGTGGTGGCAGGCTCTTTGAGTACGTTCTTGCTCACCGTGCGGTATTCATCGGGGACTTCAACCAGGCACATAATTTCCCCGGTTGAATCGTCGATGCGCTGGATGGGGCCGCTGCCTTTTTTCCAAACCGTATGCGCAGGCTTCACGAGGACTTTTTCAGATACGGTTTCGTACTTGGCAGGCACTTGCACCAGGCGCTGGGTGGCAGGTTTCACCATGACTTGTTCTTCGACAAAGTCATACTGGGCCGGAATGACCTCAAGTCTCTGGCCTGCTTCTTTTGCCAGTACCCGCTCGGTACCGGTTTCGTACTTGGCAGGGATGATATCGATTTTTTCGCCCGCATCATGTTTCAAGACCTTTTGGGATACGGTCTTGTATACCGGGGGCACGAAAAC
>CALZIZ010000439.1:0-1446 GCA_945787465.1 uncultured Desulfuromonadales bacterium | reverse complement strand
TGCTGGATCTGGGCCATTTTGGAATCAAAATCCGCAGCGGCAGTGTGCGTGCCGGTGGTTTTGCTGCACGCGCCCAGAAATACGGCGACTACGAGGATGACAACTACTTGGAGCAGTAGCTTGACGTTCATTGCTTACCTCCTCTTCACGCTGTTTGGCGTGGGACAACCCACGTGCGGGGCCCGTTCATTGTCCATGGTTGAAATTGACATAATGATGCAACACTTGTTTTTCATATTTTGATTAAACCCCTAATTTTTGGTTTGTCAAGGAACTGATTTGGGAAAAATTGTTAACGGTTACCCTGAGGAAGTGTCTAATAAAATGACACTTTTCCCTCTCGGGTTTGCAGATGCTTTGACAACTGAAGTGTCAGTTGGTTGACTTTGGCAGGGGTGACTCGAGGAAAGGCAGGTGGCAAGCGGTCAGGCGGCGATCTGCCTGATACCGTCGGCGATGAACTGGATAGCCAGGGCGGCAAGGATGACACCGAGCAGGCGACGCAGGATGTCGTCTCCGGTCTGGCCGATAATGCGCTTGATGAATTTGGACAGTAAAAAACCGCCGAGGGTGAGCAGGTAAATGGTCAGTACCGCGAGGATCAGCGGCAGGTAGGACAGGGCCGATTGAACCTGGGAGAAGAGCAGAATGGTCAGGGTCAGGCAGCCAGGGCCGGCGATCAGTGGGATCGACATGGGATAGACCGAGATGTCCATGTTCAGGGTTTTGGTGCCGAAGTCCCCTGAGCCTGGTTTGGTGATCATGTTGAAGGCAGTGAAAAAGAGCAGCAAACCGCCCGAAACCCGCAGAGCCTCGATACTGATACCGAGCCGGGTTAAAATCGCCTCGCCGAAAAACCCGAAAACCAGCACGATGGCGATGGAAATCAACGTCGCTCGCAAAGCCATTTTAAGAATGTGTTTTTTATCGCTGTCTTCAAGCAGTCCGTGAAAAATCAGGGCGGAGCCGATGGGGTCGATGATGACGAAATACGATGTGATGGCGTGCAGGAAGACCTCCAAGATCGGCTCCGGTTCAGGTAAAGGTTTCAGTTTACCCCAGACTCTTTTGGGGCTGGGGGAGAACTCACCATTTGCAGAAGGGG
The DNA here is from genome assembly GCA_945787465.1 of uncultured Desulfuromonadales bacterium. Taxonomy (GTDB): domain Bacteria; phylum Desulfobacterota; class Desulfuromonadia; order Desulfuromonadales; family Trichloromonadaceae; genus CALZIZ01. The sequence continues at coordinate 341 of CALZIZ010000439.1, read as the reverse complement.
TTTTTCACCAGGCAGGCATTGTAGTAGCGAGGATCGTCGGAGACTTCTTTGCCTGCCCATTCAGGTAGTTCCAGTTCGGCGTCGGTCGCTTCGAGTTCAACTTCGGCCAAGATCAGCCCGGCGTTGTCGCCGTTAAATTCGTCCACCTCCCAGGTCCGCCCGGCATAATCCAGGCGGTAGCGGGTCTTTTCGATGAGCGGACGCAGGCAGAGGCTGTCGAGCAGCTGGCGGGCCTCATCGGTCGGAATCTGGTATTCGAATTCGGCGCGGCTGATGCCTTGGGACTTCCCCTTGATGGTCAGTACTCCCCGCTTCCCCTCCAGGCGCACCCGCACCGTGCG
>CALZIZ010000438.1 GCA_945787465.1 uncultured Desulfuromonadales bacterium | reverse complement strand
GACTCTTCTGCGGCAAGGTGTCGACCATAAGTACGAAGCGTTGAATGAAATTGTCCAGGATCAGGGTCTTGTCGAGGTCCTGCCCTGCCAGGATTCTGGTCAGGGCGTCCTGGATGGTTTCATCTTCTATCGGCTCATGCAGTTCTGGCCTGGCGTCTGCAGTTTCTTCGGCGAGTGCGGTCTCAGGTGCCTGCTCCCGGGGGGCAGGCAGGGGGTAGCGGGCAGACTCTTCCGCCAATTTCTCAGCCACGGGATATTTGGTCTCCAAGGGTGCTGGAGGTTCCGGCTCTTGTGAGTACTTCCAGAAATAAACTGAGCCCAGAACGGCAATCAGGACGATGAGAAGAATAATCCGCATATTCGTTTTCAGCATAAGCCAGTGCCCTCCTGAACAGTGATTATGGGGGGCACACTTTTGCCCCGATGGATATAGATTATCGGGATTTAGCGAGTTATCAACTTGCGGACTGCCAGGGCCTCAGGAGATGAACTTCGGAACATCGCAACTTGGAAGAAGCAGAATGAAAATTACCCTTCTAGAACCGTTTTACACTGGCTCCCATGCAGCCTGGATCGATGAGTACATCAGCTGCAGCAGACATCAGATCGAGGTCCTGTCCCTGAGCGGCAGACACTGGAAATGGCGCATGCATGGAGCCGCCGTGACCCTGGCCCGCCGCTTTCTTGCCGGCTCGTTTCAGCCCGATCTGCTGCTGGCGACCGACATGCTCGATCTGACCACTTTTCTGGCGTTGACCCGGCAAAGAACCGCCCGGGTGCCAAGCGCTATCTACTTTCACGAAAATCAGCTGACCTACCCCTGGTCGCCGGATGATCGCGACCCTGGTGAGCAGAGGGATGCGCATTATGGTTTTATCAATTACGCCAGCGCCCTGGCCGCCGATGCGGTCCTGTTCAACTCGGCTTACCACCTGGAATCCTTTTCCAGTGCACTGCCGCGATTTTTAAAATCCTTTCCAGATTACAATGAGCTGAACAGCCTCCCCGAGCTTGCAGAAAAGAGCCGGGTCCTGCACCTGGGGATCGATCTGCAGCGCCTCGATGCCTACCGGCCAGTGCAGGGGGCTGATGACTCACGGCCGCCATTAATTCTGTGGAACCACCGATGGGAATACGACAAAAATCCCGGGGAGTTTTTTCAGGCTCTTTACCGTTTGCAGGAAGAAGGGCTTGATTTCGAGGTCGCGATTCTGGGGGAGTCGTTCGCCAAACGCTCGCCGGTCTTTGCCGAGGCCAGGAAGAGGCTGGGAGATAAGGTCGTTCAGTTCGGCTATGCAAAGAATTTCGCTGACTATGCAGGCTGGTTGTGGCGGGCCGATATCCTGCCGGTCCATTCCATCCATGACTTCTTCGGTGCCAGCGTGGTTCAGGCAATGTATTGCAGCTGCTATCCCCTGCTGCCCAAACGCCTTGCCTATCCGGAGCATGTGCCTGAGAGCGAGCATTCACGCTTTTTCTATACTGACTTCGAGGATCTTCTGGAGCGCCTGAGAGATTTGTTGAAAAAGGTGGGGTGTAAGGAGAGGGCAGAGGTCCGGTCGTTTGTCGCCCATTACGACTGGCAGCACCTGGGCCCTGTGTATGATGGGGTGTTGGATGGAGTCGTCGAAAATAAAGCCCCCCTTGCGGCTGTTTTGCCGTAAGGGGGGGGCAGGTTTGACTTTATGACGCAGGGGGTCAATCTTTTTTCGGCCCCCGGCGGCTGAAGGGCGGGTTTTTCCCGGCCGGTTTGAACCGCCGGCCTTCGGTGCCTTTGCCAAAAGGTTTACGTCTGGGGGGCTTGTTCGGTCGGGCGGCGTTCTTGCCCCCGGTATCAACGCTGATCTGCATCGGTTTGCCGCAGATCCAGACCTTTTTCAGCAGGTTCAAAACCTCTGCCGGCAGATCGTCGGGCAAGTCAACCAGGCTGAAGGTGTTAAAAAGCTTGATGGCGCCAATGTGACGGCTGCTGATGTTGGCCTCGTTGCTGATGGCACCGACGATATGCCTTGGCTCGACCCCCTGGTCACGGCCGACTTCGAGGCGATAGCGCTGCATGCCAGGCTCGATTCGATCCTGGGTGCGCTCCCGGGGCGGGGCGGCATCCCTGCTTTGCTGGTAGGTATCGACGGGGCTTTCTTCGGGGTTCAGGGGCCTTTCTTTTTGCACAAGGTACGCCAGGGTGGCTGCGATTCTTCGGTGACCGACATCGTACTCGCTCTGGTAGCTGTCGATCAATTCCTCGAAAAATTCAAGGTCCTGGGATTCCATGGCCTCGGCGATCTGCTCCTTGAACAGGCCGATGCGGCGGTCGGTGATGTCCTTGCGGCTCGGCAGGCTCATCGGTTTGATCGGTTGGCGGGTGGCATGCTCGATGGCTGCGAGCATCCGCCGCTCGCGGGGGGCAACAAAGAGTATCGCCTTGCCTTCGCGGCCGGCGCGGCCGGTGCGGCCGATGCGGTGGACGTAAGCCTCGGTGTCGTAGGGGATATCGTAGTTGACCACGTGGCTGATGCGCTTGACGTCGAGGCCGCGGGCGGCCACGTCGGTGGCCACGACGATATCGAGGGAGCCGTTTTTGAGTCTTTCGATGGTTTTCTCACGCAGCGTCTGGGTCATGTCGCCGTTTAAGGCTGCGCTGGAAAACCCTCTGGCCTCGAGCTTCTCAGCCAGTTCCACGGTGGCAATCTTGGTGCGGGCGAAGACGATCATCGCGTCGATCTCTTCGGC
>CALZIZ010000437.1 GCA_945787465.1 uncultured Desulfuromonadales bacterium | reverse complement strand
GGGATGAAGGTGGTCTTTGTCGAAGAGCAGGGCCTTGCCCACATGCAACCGGTCACGGCCGGGGCCGTCATCGGCAAGCAGGTGATCATCCGCGAGGGCCTTGCCGCCGGGCAGCGCCTCATCGTCAAGGGACAGCAACTGATCGGCGACGGCTCCCGGGTCGTCGCGCTGGACGAGTAACATGCTGATTTCAAATGTCGCCATCCGCCAGCGCAGCACCGTCTTTGCGCTGATGTTCATTGCCGTCATCGTCGGGGTCTACAGCTACCTGACCCTGCCGCGGGAGTCAAACCCCGACATCACCATCCCCTACGTGCTGGTGGTGACCCCCTACGAGGGGGTGGCCTCATCGGATATCGAGTCGCTGATCACCCATCCCATCGAACGCAAGCTCAAGGGGCTCAAGGACGTTGAGGAGATTCGTTCGGTCAGCGCCGAGGGCAGCTCGATGATCACCATCGAGTTCACCCCCGAGGTCGATATCGACGACGCCATGCAGTGGGTCAGGGACAAGGTCGACCAGGCCAAGGGGGATCTGCCCAACGACCTGGAGAACGATCCCTCGATCCTTGAGGTCAACCTCGCCGAGTTTCCCATCCTCATGGTGGCAGTCTCAGGGGACGTGGGCGAAACCCTGCTCAAGGGGGTGGCCGAGGAACTCGAGGACCGCATCGAAGAGATCCCCGGGGTGCTCGACGTGGTGCTGACCGGTGGCCGCGAGCGGCAGGTGCGGGTGGAGTTCGACCCAGATCGCATGGCCGCTTACCGGCTCTCCTTTGCCGAGATCGTCGCGGCTATTAAGCGGGAAAACGTCAATATCCCCGGTGGCAGCATCGATATCGGCGAGGGCAAGTACCTGCTGCGCATTCCCGGCGAATTCACCGACCCGGCCCAGATCGACAACCTGGTGCTGGTGGCGAGGCAGTCGCGCCCCATTTATTTCAAGGACGTGGCGACGGTTTACGACACCTACGAGGACCGCACCAGCTACGCCCGGCTCGGCGGTGCCGAAAGCGTCACCCTGGCGATCAAGAAGCGCACCGGCGAGAACATCATCGCCGTGGCCGATAAAACCTTCGCCCTGCTCAAGGCGGCCAAAACGCAGCTGCCCGCAGGCGTGGAGTTGTCGGTGACCCTCAACCAGTCCAAAGACATCCGGCGCATGGTCTCGGATCTGGAGAACAACATTCTCACCGGGCTGATCCTGGTGGTGGCGGTGCTGTTTCTCTTTCTCGGGCTGCGCAACTCCCTCTTCGTGGCTCTGGCGATCCCCTTTTCGATGCTTATCTCCTTTGTGGTGATCCAGGCGCTGGGATTGACCCTGAACATGGTGGTCCTCTTCAGCCTGATTCTCGCCCTGGGCATGCTGGTCGATAATGCTATCGTCATCGTCGAAAACATCTATCGCCACATGCAGGAGGGCAAGGATCGCGTAACCGCAGCGCGCCAGGCCGCAGGCGAAGTCGGCTGGCCGGTCATCAGCTCGACCCTGACCACCCTCTGCGCCTTTTTTCCCATGACCTTCTGGCCGGGGATCATGGGCGAGTTCATGAAATACCTGCCGATCACCCTCATCATCACCCTCTCGGCGTCGCTTTTTGTCGCCCTGGTCATCAACCCGGTGGTCTGCGCCAGCTTCATGCGGATCCGCCCGGGGGAGGTCCAGCCCGACGAGGGGCGCACGCTGGTGCTGCGACTCTACCGGCGGCTGCTGGAAAAGGCGCTCGATCACCGCGCCTTGGTCGTTTCTGCGGCCATGCTGCTGCTGGTGGGGGTCGTGGTTCTTTACGGACTGCTCGGCCATGGCGTCGAGCTCTTTCCCGATACCGAGCCGAACCGCGCCTTTGTGGAGATCAAGGCCCCCGAAGGGACCAGCATCGATGCCTCCGACGCCCTGGCCAGGGCTGTCGAAGCCGTGGCCTTGCAGGAGCGCGATATCCGCTACGTGATCGGCGAGGTGGGGGTAGCGGCGAGCGGCGAGGAAGGCGGAGAGGCCGGCGGCCAGTCGCACATGAGCAAGGTTTCTCTTGAATTCGTCGATCGCGCCGAGCGCCAGGAGAACTCCAACCGGGTTTTGGAGCGTCTGCGTCAGAAACTGGCCGATTTTTCCGGCGCCGAGATCAAGGTGGAAAAACAGAAAGAGGGCCCGCCCACCGGCCCTCCTGTGAGTATCGAAATCAGCGGCGAACGGGTCGAGGTGCTCGAAGCCCTGGTGACGCAGGCACGGCTGCGGATCAAGGATGTTCCGGGCCTGGTTGACCTCAAGGACGATTTTTCCAAGGCCAAGCCGGAGATCCGGGTCCTTGTCGACCGCCAGAAGGCGAGCCTGCTGGGGCTATCGACGGTCGACATCTCGACCATGGTCAAAGCGGCCATCAGCGGCAGCAAGATGGGGGTCTACCGCGAGGGGAAGGATGAGTACGACATCGTTGCCCGGCTGCCCAAGAGCCGCCGGGAGGGTTTTGCCGATATCGAAAACCTCCTCATCCCCACCAACGCCGGGGCGCCGGTGCCGATCTCTACGGTGGCACAACTGCAGTTGGGCAGCGGTTTTGGCTCCATCCGCCATATCGACCAGAAGCGGGTCGTGACCCTGTCGGCCAACACCGCCGGACGCAACAGCAACGAAGTGCTCGGCGATGTGCAGCAGAGGCTCGCCGGTATGGACCTGCCGGCAGGCTACAAGGTTGATTTTGCCGGCGAGCAGGAAGAGCAGCAGAAGGCCTCGGCCTTTCT
>CALZIZ010000436.1 GCA_945787465.1 uncultured Desulfuromonadales bacterium | reverse complement strand
AGGTTGGGGCTTTGGTGTGCAGGGAAAAATGAATTTGCATTGATAGGCCCATAATGAGCCTGTCCTCTTTTTCCTTTCCAGATTATTTAATTATCACAACACCACATCCAAAACTACTGAAGTTGTTCCATTCCCTCTCCTCTGGAATGGTGTCAAGTACATCAACGAGCATAAACGCTTCAATCTTGTTATAGGAGAAAGGTAGTTGAATACCTGAGACCTTAACACTAAAGGTCTTCACTTTTGCCGTCCCACTTAGGCTCAAGTCTTGCTCCGTGTGATTGTGGATCAAAAAATAGGTGTTGGCTGCAACCATTGTTACTTGGAAATTTTTTGCATCTTTTAGCCCGGTATTCTTCACAGTGTAGTGAAGCCAAATTGGTGGGTTACCAACCCAGCCTCCATTCGGGATGGGGTCCGTTCCGTCCTCGTTGCGGGATGCATAAATGCTACATTCAAGCTCGGCTTTGATTTGTCCAATTGGCATGGCCCTCTCCTTTCATGTCTCGTCTTTTTTGCCTTTGGTTGTTTCGAGCGCTTACAACGATGTTGATTGAGAGAGTAAGGGAGGACCGGTTACGGAACGGTTACAGATTCGAAAAATATCTGCTGCGATGAACGAAAAAGCGGATCCAAGGCAGAGAGCAAAGGGGTTGCAAGGCTCCGGTGAATAGCTCAAATAGAGAGGAGAACCTGGAATTGGTTGTTTCTAAACCGGTCCGCCCGAGAGGTGGCAGGACCGTCTTATTTGTTGTGTCAGATCGTTTGAGGGGTGTCGATTGAGGCAAGAAATCTGTATTCCTAGAACTCCGCAGAGCAGCACACTTCGTCGGTAGATTTTTCGTCTAAAATCTTTGGAGTTTCAATAATTTTATTCGTCTCCCACAAAAAAGCCCTTTCTTTCGTTTCTCAAAGGTCCTATCGAAATGCATTCTTAAAATACCAAGAACATTTGAGAGCCCCCGCAACTAGATATATTCAGTCCCCTAAACCTTAGCGTACTATTTTTTCCGAATTCTGCGGGCACCCCAATAAAGCCTTTTCGATCCGCAGTTTCCCTGCTTTTTTGTGATGTAGTGCTGTTTCGTCCATAGGGAAGCGTAAGCAGGGCCGTAAGAAATCTACAGGGAGCGACGAGGCACGAGTCCAGAGGAAAAGCGCCCAACCGGAGCGCACGTTTTCCCCGGGCTCCCTGTCGAATTCTGTTTGCGGCCCGTTTCCCTGTGGGCGAAACGGCTTAAGGCAGTAGCTCTTGCATTGAGGCCAGGGCTTCTTCCGGGGTTTCGCCGAAGGCGCTAAAAACTGGAAGAATCGTAGAATAAGCAAGGTATTGGTTATACTTTTTGCTCCATCCGACCTGGATCTGTAAATCGATGTCTCCCTCATCATTTTGTCTGATCATCTTTTTAGTAAACCCCCTTTGAAACTCTTTTGATCAATCCCGTAAGCCCTGGGCTTTGGGCCTTGCGGTTGATTCTCTCCAGGCTGTATTTCAAAGACCCATCGCCGAAAAACGCAAACCAATCCCCGACCGCAGCCTTCTCCTGCAGTCCTTCACTTCCAGGGGTGTGATCCAAGGGGTTGACCCCTTGCGCAAAAACCACGGCGGGGACCTGCTCGATCTGATAACGGCGGAAGAGGTTGGGATCGACCTGGATGTTCACCTGGTTGGAGGGGCACTCCTGCCCGTCAAGGACATTGCAGTTCGGATCTTTTGTCTGGACGCTCGAAATAAACCGGGCGGTGGGGAGGATCTCTGCCATCCCTCCAACAAAGCCGCGAAGAACCATGGTGGCGTGGGGCTCGTGTCCTTTGGCCAGATCTGCCGCCAGGTTGCGCAGGGTCTGCAGGGGCACCGACTCGGAAATAAAGACATAAATCCTCTCGTCTTCTGAAAGTCCGTCTTTGCCTTTCTCCTCGTCGTCGGAGCCGGATTCCGATGCGCCCTCCTGAAAGGTCTCTCGAAAAACGTCCCGTTTCACCCGTTTGGATTCCTCCCGCAGCTTGTTTTGAAACGCCTCGGAGTGAAATAATTTGGCCATCTTTTGAGCAGCGCTGTTTTCAACAGTCTTTCCCCCGGCATCGGGCACTCGGACCACATTTTCAAATACCCTGGCACTCGTATGGACAGCCTCGATATCCCGAATATTAAAGGAACGAATATCCTGCTCCTTCCAAAGCTCGCCGGCAATGTAGATCGACACCCTTGAAAGGCCTGCAGGCAACCTGGCCGGGATCTTCCCCGCAGCCTCGATGCAATTTCCATCTTTCTTCTTCAAAAAGACTTTCGCCCCTAGAACCCTATCGACGCTGTAGCAAGGCGAGGGCGCATCCAAAAAGACCTGGTGCAACTCTTCGCCATCCGCCTCAAGGCAGAGCCCGGGCGCAGCCAGGAGAAACCATAAAAGCAGAGTTTTTCCAAGAACGTTCATTTTCCCCCTCATCAAAAGATGCAGCATTTGCGTTTGCGAAACAGCATCCACAGCCAGTTGTCCGGCGGATTGCCGCCGGCGCCGAAGGTCGGGTTTTTCCACCAGCCCCAGCGCAGGGAGCTTTCGCCGATCTTTAACCGGGGTGCATTGGTTGATCCCGGTATCGTGAAGCATCAATTGCCTTGAGAGCTTATAGATCATGCGCGAGGCCAAGGTGGCGTTGGCCATCGAGCGGTCATTGCCGAAGACATGTCCCGAAAGGGGATAGACCGAGCCGCCGCTTCCCGCACACCAAAACAGAGGGTCGAGGGGCTTTTTCGCATTGGCCGCGCCGGCATCGGCCACGCAGGCCGCCTGGGCAACGGGGTTAGCGAAGAGCAGCGCTTCGGGTTGGATAATCAGGGAGAGCAGATCGTCATTCCACAGCGGATCGATTTCGGTCAGATAGCCCAGGTCAATCCCCGAGGATTCCAGGCAGACAAAATCCAAAAAGACCTCCAGGATCGTCCAGACCGGAAAGATAAAGTAATGGGCCTGCTGAAAGCTGAGCCGCGACTTGCCCCCGTAATCCATGGTGGAGCTGCCATCAAGGGTCGCTCCCTGACCATCCATGAGCTGAACCCCGAGCAGCGGAAAGTAGTAGGCGTCCTTGACCGTTTCAATCACCCGGGCCGGCTCATACATTTCAAGGGGAATGCCGACCCTTGGAAAGGGCGTTGCGCAGGTGCAGATCGGCGAAGAAAGCCCTCCCGTCTCTTCTGAGGATCCCCCCTTAATCGACACACCGGCGATGGAAATCGGAAAGATCTCGCTCCACAGCACATCGGAGATGGGATTGATCATCTTTCCCGAAACTCCGGCTTGGGCGGGGCCCGCCGACGCAAAAAGCAGCAGGCTTAGGAGAAGCAGCAGGCTATTGGCTTTTGGAAACATAAACTTCCCTTACTTCCATGGCCGTCCCTTTTTGCAAGACCACCGAAGGGACCGCTTTGAGTTGCAGGCGATCCCGAACCTCATAGGGCAGGTAAAAGACCGGCCGCCCGATCTGGTTCATGACCTCGAAGGCGTTTCCGCCGGCGACCATCGGTTTGGCCCGGGGCTCCAAAAGGTAGGGCGAGTCCTTGAACCATTTCACCTGGTCGGGGTCGGAGCCGTCGAAGACCACCAGAACCTGCGGATAAGAAACGTATTCCAGGGGGTTGAAGCGATAGCCGGCCGGATAAAGAATCCCCCCACGACCGTCTGGAATATCCTTGGGGACGGTGTAGCTCATATCGACCTGAAAAATGCGATCCTTTTGCGCCCTGGAAAGCCGGGCAAGATCCTGGGGCTGGTACTCCCAGACCTTTTTCTTCAGGGCCTCGGGGTTGATATGTTTCTTCCAGTCCACCTGAGAGGCTCTTTCTTGAAGCTCTTGCAAAGCGTCCGGCTCCCAGATGGGATAGGTCTGCCCAAAGCTGCCCAGATTCTGAGCTTGGACCGTCAGGGGAAGCAGCACCAGCAGGGCCAAGGCGGTAGCGGCGTTACTGAACCTGGTTGAAAAAGTCATTGACCGTACCCTCAATGTTCTGCTTGATCTGCTCCTGGGACTTACCCTGAATATCTTGGTAAAACTCCTCCAGGTCGATTTTGGAAAAATCCAGAGATTGAAACTCCTGGGGCGTAAGGCCCTCGCAATTGGGGCTTTGGACACTTCCCCAATTTCCGGCGGGGGCAAAGCTCTGCAGTTGCGGCCGGCCTTGCTCGTGGATCATGCGGCCGAGCTTGGAGTTAAAGACGCAGTAAACCTCTCCTCGCTGTACGCAGCCGATCAGGGGCAGCTTCTTTTTGCAATAAGAGCCCAGCGAATGGGCCCGGCCGGAGATCTTGGCCTGAACGGCTTCGACCGATTCGGCAGGGCAGTTTTTCTCGAGAAACAAAAAGCTCGAGGGATCGTCACTGCAGCAGTTGAAAAAGGCGGTTTTGACCCCGGAAGGAAGACATTCCCGGCCCCGGCCGTTGAAGATGTAAAACTGCCCCGAACATTGGCCCGTTTCGGGATCCACTGTGCCATCAGCCTCGTAGGCACTGGTATCGGCTGGAGGCAACTCCTCCGGCGGGGTTACCGCCAGGTCGACGCATGCATTGGGGGAGCAGAACTTGTGGCCGGAGCTGTTATCCAGGCAAGTAAAGTCACCAGTGGGGCAGGCCGTTTCCCCTTCAAGACAAAGATTCTTGAGGGTGTCGTAGCTGCCTTGGGAGCAGCTGATTGCCCCTTCGCATTTGCCCAGGGTCGGATTGAGGCTCAGGGCCGGGTCCGGGCAGTCAAAGGGAATCGTGCACTGACCGGTCCCAAGATCCAGCGCTCCACCATTGGGGCAGGCCGGGACCTCGTAGGTGACTTCTTTATGGGTGCAGGTGGTCCCGCTTAGGGAGTCGCCAGTATTGCAGGTATAGATATCTCTGGTGCCGTCAAAGGTGGCGGTTCCGCGCAGGTTCCAGTTGCCGTTATAAAAAAGCAACTGATTTCCTGATCCGACAAGGTAGGCCGTGGAAGAATTGGAGCCACTGTAGGTAATGTTTGCATCGGTAAAGTTCAGCCGGGATGTTGGGCCAAACCCATCTTTGCCGAAAAAATCAAATTGCCCCTCGGTTGATTGATATCCTTCTATATACCAACTACTTGCTCCGACGGGGTCGTTGCTAAACGAAGTTGAGACGGTGGTTCCGGAAACGCTCATCGTGCCGGAGAAAACCTGACTAAAAAAATAGGCCTGAAGGGTTCCACCACTGCCTTCAATTCTTGACATGCCATAGTTGCCAGGCCTGTTTAATTGCCCGCTGAAGGAGATCTGATTCTTTGTGACCGTTGCAGGGTAGGTGGTTGTCGTTGTGACCTTGCAGTTTTGGCTGCCTGGTTGATAGACCCCGTTCAGGCAGGCCGGGGT
>CALZIZ010000435.1 GCA_945787465.1 uncultured Desulfuromonadales bacterium | reverse complement strand
GTTTTAGAACCGGACGATCTGCTGCCGATTCGCGAAGAACTCGAAGAGGCCGGGCTGATCCGGCCAAAGCAAGAACCGGGGCGCAGAAAAAGCCCGGCACCTCTGACCACCGGGTTGCGCCAGGCAATCAGCCCCAACGGTTTTATCCTTCATTGGGGCAAGAACAACAAAACCAACGATTATGTCAGTCGCCAACTGACAGGGCCCGATGATCTGTGGTTTCACGCCCACAACATCCCTGGCGCCCACCTGGTTCTCAAGCGCGAAAAGCAGCAAGAAGTGCCCGAAGAAGACCTGTTGTTCGCAGCAGCCATCGCCGCGGGTCACTCGCGAGGCAGCAACGACAGCAAGGTCGAAGTGATGGTCACCGAAGGCAAATCGGTTCGCAAGCCCAAGGGTGCAAAGCCCGGGTTGGTTGTCGTCGACCGTTACAAGACGGTCGTTGTAAAACCAAAGAAAGGGGGATGATGGCAATTTTTAATTTTAAGTTTTGAAATGAAAATCTTCTTGTCGCTGCCCACTGTCACCCGTCACCCGTCACCTGGCTTCTCTCTCATCAATCTCCACAGATTGGTGGGGTACTCGGCGAGGCGGCGCATGAAGTAGGGGTACCAGTTGGTGCCGTAGGGCACCGAGATGCGTACCTGGTAGCCTTCCTTAAGGGTCTTTTCCTGCAGCTTGGGGCATACCCCGTATAGCATCTGAAACTCATACTGATGCCCGTCGAGGCCGAATATAAAGGCCATATCTATGGCGAATTCGATCAGCTTTTCGTCGTGGGTGGCAAAAGCCGGATGCTTACCGTCGCGCATCAAGGTTTCAATCAGCCGCATGAAATAGAGGATGACATCCTCGCGGTCGTGGAAGGCTTCTTTTTGCGGCTCCAGGTAGGGGCCCTTGACAAGGGTGACGGGAATGCGTTGGTCATTAAGCCCTTCAATGTCGTCGCTGCTGCGTTCAAGGCAGGCGGGGACGATGGTGGCAAGGTGAGGGCTTTGGGGAAACACTGCTCTGACCAGGCCCAGGGTCCGGTCGGCCAGCTTGGCTCCTTCCATATCCACCCGCACCAGGCGACCGATCTTTCCGGCGCAGGTTGCCAGGTGCAAAAGATTCTCCCGGGCCAGGTCCTCTGAAATCTCCAACCCAAGATGAGAGAGTTTTACAGCAATCCCCCCATTGAGGTTTTCGGCTTCAATCAGTTTGAGCAGATCGCAGTACTCCTCAACCGATGCGGTGACCTCCTCGAGGTTGCTGACAGCCTCACCAAGGTAGTCCAGTTGAACCGCGAATCCTTTGCGACACAAATCGCGGGCCACTTTCAAGGCATCCTCTCGGGTCTCCCCGGTGATAAAGCGCGTCCAGGAGTTCTTGGTCAGGGGATTGTTTTTTAAAAAATCCTCCAACTCCCGGTGCCGGGAAAGAAACAACAGGGTCTGCCTTAAAAGCATAAAGCCTCGAAAATGTTATGGGTTTGTCGATCTGAAAGGGGCGTCTTTTAAAGATTAGCAACCCCCTAAGGCAAGTCAACCTGGAGCGGACAAACAAAAAAAGCATAGGGATATTTTTTTTTGGTTGCATTACAAAATCGGTTTTGCTATAACCCTCCTCGTTCGCAACGACGAACGCCGAAGTGGTGGAATTGGTAGACACGCTAGGTTCAGGGTCTAGTGTCCGTAGGGACGTGGGAGTTCGAGTCTCCCCTTCGGCACCAACAAAAACAAGAGGTTAGCCTTCATTGGCTAACCTCTTTTTTTATTTTTAACTCACTACAACTTGCTACATTTATCCACAGGCCAATGCACACCAACTTCGGAAGGCCCAGACCATCTCTGGCTCAGCAACTTTCTCAGGGGTTGGCAGGGGGTTGTGGGTAATTAATTAGACAAAAAAGAAAAAATCCCCTGTCTCATTACTGTCGTGCTACCCGGGCTGGATTTAATCAGGAAGGTCCGGCATCTTCGGCGAACATTCACCTGTTTTGGCTATTCCATTGACCTGCATGTTTCATATCAACAGCAGTTGTGGAAAAAGTTCATTTTGAGGCCAGACTAAAGACTCCAACCTGCCGCCGTTTCGATGCAATTAGCTTGTTGCATAAAAAATGACTGGCTGGTTTTAGGTCTTTACATGAGAGGCAAAGCGCCGGCCTCACCCGCCCCACAGGAAAACGGACCGCGAACAGAAGTCCACAAGGGGCCCGGGAAGCCCTAACGCGCCACCTTGGCACGGCTTCCCTGGTTACGCATCCCTCCATGGGATGCTTCACGCTCCTTGTGGACTTCTGCGACCCTCCTCGCTGTGCTCGCTTCCCTGTGGACGGCTGCGGAATTTGTGGCTCGCAAGAAACCGCTCGCCAGATTTTAGTTCAAGCCGTTCCCCCGGCCTGGACGGGCCAGACCCGGGAAACGGCCAAGGGCGGCACCCGGACGCCCTTCGGCGCCCCGGCGCAGAACCTTACTGCGGGGTGGGGAAGGGAAGGCCTATTGACCTTTTCTGCCGTGAAATAATTTCATTTTCCCTTGTCGACTGACCTTTCATAATCATCGCTCAAATATCAAGTTAGAGGACGTCTGTTTGTGGACCTCCTCGCTTAATCGTTTTTGCGAAGGGGGCATCAATGCTTTCAATATCCAAACCGATGTCGGCGGGGAAGGCCGGCCAGTATTTTGCCAAGGATGACTATTACCTCTCGGAAAAAGGGGAGTGGCAAGGCGTCGGTGCTGACACCCTTGGGCTTTCCGGTGAGATTGTTCCGCAAGACTTTCAGGCCTTGATGGGCGGAACTGACGCTAAAACAGGAGAGGTTTTAAATCCCGGCAAAGGGGATAAACATCGGGCCGCGATCGACGTGACATTTTCGGCCCCGAAGTCTGTTTCCATCATGGCGATCGCAGATCCAGAGGTGAAAGCTGCCCATGAGGCTGCGGTTTCTAAAACCCTGGCTTTTATCGAAAGAAACAATGCACAGACACGCGAGGTCGATTCGGTAGGGCGAAGGCAAACCGTCAATACCGGAAACCTGGCCATTGCCAAGTTCAACCATATTGTCAGCAGAGAGTTGGATCCCCAATTACATACCCACTCGGTCATCGCCAACCTGACCCGAAAAGAGGACGGGTCTTGGAAATCTTTGCACAATGACACCCTTTTTAAGGATCAAAAGCCCCTGGGGAGAATCTATCGCAATGAGCTTGCTCTGGAATTGAGGTCCCTGGGATATGGGATCGAAATCACCGATCGGGATCAGACCTTTTTCGAGATAAAAGGGGTGTCCTCGGAACTGATCCAAGGGTTTTCAACCCGTCGCGAACAAATAGAACAGGAAGTAAAGCGGCTCAAGGAGACGGGTGCATATAGAGGGGTATCGAAGCCCCGCTTGTATGAAATAGCCGCTCTTGGCAGCCGTGCCAGAAAGCAGGGGGGAATCACCAAAGAAGACCTGCAGGAATCCTGGAGCGAAAAACTCACCTCCCAGGGGCACACATTTGAAGGCCTTCTGCAGAAGGCCAAGGCCGAGGGGTTTTATGAAAAGGCCCTTGGAGATAAAAATGCTCAGTCAACACTAACATCCTTCAACATTCTAAAGACCGCAGCCGATATTTGGATCCATCCAACACGAATCAGTCTTTGAGAAAAAAGATATTTTCGCGATCGCCACAAAAATATCCATTGGAGAAAAGAGTATCGAGGACTTCGAACAGGCCTTTAGGGTTCTTCGCCAAACGGGGCATATCGTTTCCCTGGGAAGGCCAGTCAACGGGCCTTTTGAGTCACAGGAATTTTTCTCGACTCGAAAAATGAAGCGGATGGAAAGGACCATTATCGAATCCGTCAATTCTTCCAAGGACACCCAGGTTTCTATCGCGTCTTCTTCCGAAATTAGACATCTCATTGAGTCCAGGCAGAGAGGGCAGGGTTGGACCTTTACCGAGGGGCAAGTTAAGGCGACGGAGGCCATTTTAACCTCAAAAGATGGCGTTGTTTTGATTCAGGGCGATGCAGGGACAGGGAAAACGGCTGCCATGAAATTGGTGAAAGACATGGCCGATCGAAAGGGAATTTCTGTTTTGGGTTTGGGGTTCACAGGCAAAGCAGCTTTTGAACTGGAAGAGGGGGCAGGGGTGCCATCGAGGACCCTCGATTCGCTGTTCAATGCGCAGATCACATTTGTCGACAGGGGAGGGGGCTCTTTGGCGTCCCTTCCGAAAAATGGACTTGTGCTTGAGCGCGGCAGCATCCTGGTGCTGGACGAATCCTCCATGGCGGGAAGCCATCACTTTTCAAGCCTTCTCAAGATCGCCAAAGAGGGGGAGTTGAAACTTGCCATTGTTGGGGATGTCAAACAGTTCCAATCGATCTCCGCCGGCAGAATGTTTCAGCTCCTGCAGGAAAAAACCTCGGTCCCTCTGGTGGAAATGAAGCAGGTTTTAAGGCAGAAAACCGCCCTGACCCAGGAAGTGGTTAAGGCCATTGGCTCCAAAGCCCCGAGAAGGGCACTGGAGGCCCTTGATGACCACGGAAACCTGGTGGAGCTATCCCACCGGGACCAACGATTGGAGCGGGTGGCCAGGGAGTTTTTACAGCGACAGGCCGAGGGTAAAAACACGTTGGTTTTGACCGCGACCAACCGGGACCGCAGGGCCCTGAACGAGCGGATTCGTAAAGAGCTGGTCGAAGACGGCCATTTGGATTCGGGCCATGTTTTTGAGGTGTTGGAAAATGCCGGCCTCACTGCGGAGAGGGCGGCTCTGAGTGAGTCGTTTAAGGCGGGCCAGATCCTGCTGGTCACAAAAAAGATATCTTATGAACTGCCCCAGGGGGCCAAGGGAAAGGTTCTATCAGTCAACCCGGAGAAGAACACTCTCACCGTTGCTTTCGATGGCAAGCATCGGGAGATCAATATGGGAGAGAAGGGGGCCTATAAAAAGGTTTCGGTGTTCAACGAAATGGAGCAAGCCTTTGCCCCTGGCGACCGGGTTGTATTTCTAAAAAACGACCGGCTCTTGGGTGTTCAAAATGGCCTGCAGGGGATTATTAAGGAGTTGAGCAAAGAGGGGAACATGACCGTTGAGACCGAGGCTGGGAAAACTGTCCTGTTTTCTCTTAAGGATGACCCCCAGGATTCCGGGAGGGCTCCCTACAACTACCTGACCCAGGCCTATGCCTTGACTGAGTATAAGTCGCAAGGGGCGACCGTTCATGGCGTGATCTGGCATGCGGACTCAGGGCTTAAGATCACCACCATGAACTCATTTTATGTGGCCTCAACTCGGGCCTCCCATGATCTGCTGGTGGTCACGGACAACAAGGAGGAATTGAAAAGCCAGGCCAAGAACATCCAGGACAAGACATCCACCCTTGATCATCAAGATTCCCCTTCAAAGGATCGGTCCGAAAAGCCAGAGAAGAGCTCCTCTGAATTGGCAGAAAAAGAAAATGTTGCCTATTTGGAAAAACCCATAACCGGCGACACCATCGCCATGGAAAAGACCCATTCCGAACCTGAAAAATCCCACGAACGGGATTTTGAAAGGCCAGGGAGCTTCTGGAAAAAGCTAAGGAGCTGAGGAAGCAGGAAGAAGCGAAGAGAAACGACGCTCTTGCCAAGGTGGTTTTGAAACATCACCGCAGAAATTTTGCCGGCTTTTCCTTGGAAGAATTCCGAAAGGAAATATCCGGGATATTGGCCCATGTCCCATGATCCAAAGGGCAAAAAAAGGCGCGCGCTCGCAGAAGGTTTGGTCGTCGGTGGGTTGGGTTGGGTGGTGTAGCTCGCGTTTGCGCGGCCCAACCTTCGGTTGGTTGCACACCCCACGCCATGAAATATGGCGAGGCTTGATCAAAATAACAGATAACTCCCCGTTTCGAGGTTTCTTTTTTTGATCAAGCCCTGATCGTTTTGCCTGATCAAAAAGGCTGTAAACCCAGCTGTAATCAGGGTTTGCTGGTGATCACGAAGAAAACGAAGCAAGGAAAGAAATCGGAGGCCTTTGGATCCTTCTTCTCCCTGAAGTTCATCCTCAAAAAAACAAGGAGAATTCCATGTCCCATAAAATTCAATTCCAGATCGATGGCGAGGATCTCAGAAGACTTGAAGAGCTGGGAAATGCCAGAGGCAAAAATCCAAATGCCTTAGCCCGAGAGATCCTTCTGCGTACCTTATCGATGGAGGCATCCAAAGAGACGACCTTGAAGAGCTTGGAGGAATTATCGGAGGTCTTGGAGAGGCGTCTCGGAGGGGAAGTGTTGTCCCTGTTGCAACGGACTTTTAATTTTTCTGTTAGTGCCAATGTGGCTATTGACGAACACATTAAGAGGTTAAACGAGAAGGGCCGGGAGGGGTATTTAGATTACCGCAAGACGGTTGACAGCCGAACAGAAGAAGCCCTCAATCGCATGCTTCCCAAGGCTGAAAGTTCACAAGAAAAGGCTGAGAAAACCCAGGAGGCTTCCTCCGTAAGAACGCGGCCGAATGGGGGGAGGGCATGAGCAATAAAAACTTCAATTCCTCTTCTTACCAGGGGTTTGAAACGGCCTACAACTCCCTTCGAATGCGGATAAAAATGATTGCCACCATCTTCCTATGGTTGGCGATCTTGCATGCGGTTTTAGTGG
>CALZIZ010000434.1 GCA_945787465.1 uncultured Desulfuromonadales bacterium | reverse complement strand
GTGGCGCTCTTTTTCGGCGCCAACGACCTGGGCGGCACCATGCTCGAAGAAAACGTCGTGGCCGCCGCCGGAATCTCTTTCCGCATGACCCAGGAGCAGATCGTTGACCTCGCCCGGGGGGCGGGTTTCACCCCGGCAAAGCGCAATACCCTGTACGAGATTCTCGAGGAATATTAGGCGATCGAAGGATCGAACCGCAGAGCACGCAGAGTACGCAGAGAGAGTCCCCGCTCATGGTGGGCCGAAAATGGCTGTCATTAGGGGGTTGCTGATTTTTCTCCTCCGCGTTCTCTGCGACCTCTGCGGTAAATTTCTAAAAATTATTTGCAGGAGGCGCGATGATCCCGCTGCGAAAAAACATTGCCGAAATGGCCGGTTACGTCCCCGGTTTTCAGCCTCGCGACGAGCAGGCCTGGATCAAGCTCAACACCAACGAAAATCCCTACCCGCCCTCGCCGAAGGTCGCCGAGGCGATCATCGCAGAGCTCGGTGGCGCAGGGAAGAGCCTGCGCAAGTACCCCGACCCGCCGAGCGCTGCGGCCCGCCAGGCCGCGGCGCGGCTCTGCGGCTTTGACCCCAGCTGGGTGATCATGGCCAACGGCTCGGATGAGCTGCTCAATAACCTGATTCGCGCCTTTGCCGCCGAAGGGGAGGAGATCGCCTACGTTCATCCCTCCTATTCTTATTACGCCACCCTCGCTGAGATCCAAGGAGCGAAGATCCACACCTTCGGCCTGACCGAGCAATGGGAGCTGGTCGATTTTCCAGAGCGCTACGAGGGCAAGCTCTTCTTTCTGACCAATCCCAACGCACCGCTGGGCTTTGCCTACCCGCAGCCGTTTATCGAGGAGCTGGCCGGAAAGGTCGCCGGAATGCTGGTGATCGATGAGGCTTATGTCGATTTCGCCGACGAAAACTCCCTGGAGCTGGTCAGAAAGTACCCCAATGTCATTGTCACCCGGACCCTGTCCAAAAGCTACTCCCTCGCCGGGATGCGGCTGGGACTGGCGATTGCCAGGCCGGAGGTCATTGCCGCCCTCGATAAGATCCGCGATCATTACAATATCGACCGCCTGGCCCAGGCCGCAGCGCTGGCCGCCCTGGAGGACCAGGACTACCTGAACCAGTGTGTGGCCAAAATCAGAGAAACCCGTTCCTGGTTTACCGGCGAACTGCGGGTGCTCGAGTACGGGGTGATCCCCTCAAGGGGGAATTTCGTTTTCGCCACCCCTCCCGGCCGCAACGCCAAGCGGGTCTACGATGCCCTCTTCGAGCGCAAGATCCTGGTACGGTATTTCTCGGACCCTCTGCTCTCCCACGGTCTGCGCATCACCATCGGCACCCGGGAGGAGATGGAGAAAACCGTAAAGGCGCTTACGGAAATAGGTTAAGGGCCAAAGGCGTGATGAGTGATGAGTGATGGGTTGCATCCAATGCTTTTGCGCCTTTACACATTACATATTACTGATTACGTTTTTCAGCTCTTGGCCCAAACTTTATGAAAAAATCCCCTGAATTCAATCCCTGCCAGGTATCCGCTTGCCTTTTGGCCTGGTACGGCCACCAGGGGCGGGATCTGCCCTGGCGGCGCACCCGTGACCCTTACTGTATCTGGTTGTCGGAGGTCATGCTGCAGCAGACCACGGTGGCTGCGGTGATCCCCTACTACCAGAGGTTCTTGGCGCGCTTTGCCGATGTTCGCGCCCTGGCCGAGGCACCCCTCGACGAGGTGATCAGCCTGTGGGCAGGGCTTGGGTACTACAGCCGGGCGCGTAATCTGCACGCGGCAGCACAGATGGTGGTGGCGCGGTTCGCCGGCGACTTCCCTGCTGAGCTTGAGGACCTCAAGAGCCTTCCGGGGGTTGGGCGGTCGACCGCAGGCGCCATATTATCCATCGCTTTTAACCGCAAGGCGCCGATCCTCGACGGCAACGTGCGCCGGGTGCTGTGCCGGCTCTATGCCCTGAGCGGGGATCCCCGAAGCACGGTTGTTGAAAAAGAGCTCTGGCGGCGGGCCGAGGAGCTGACCCCGGAGGATCGCCCTCACGATTACGCCCAGGCGATCATGGACCTTGGGGCGACGGTCTGCACCCCGCGATCCCCAAGCTGTGGTGACTGCCCCCTGGAGGGTTTATGCCAGGCCCGGGCCCGGGGGCTGGAAAACGTGCTGCCCGAGCGGCGCTCCAGAAAAACCCCGCCGACCCGGGTGCAGGTTGCTCTGCTGCTCGAGCGTGACGGACGAATTCTGCTGCAGCGGCGTCCCTACGAGGGGCTGCTCGGCGGGCTCTGGGAGTTTCCCTGTGCGCCGGCCGAGGCCCGCAACCCATCGGCTGCCGCCGAGCGGTTGCTTGACGAGCTGGGGCTGGCCGGGCGGTTGCGGTCCGCCGGTCAAATTGCCCACGCCTACAGTCATTTTCGTCTCGATCTGCATCTCTTTGCGGGGCGGGTTGAAGGCGTCGGCCGGGTTGCTGAAGATGATGCGAGTTGCTGGGTGGCTGCGGCCGAATTGGCCGAACTGCCCTTACACGGTGCCCACAAAAAGGCGCTGGGCCATCTGGGAGCCATATCCCAGGTTTTTTTTTGAAAGGTTGATGATGAGTAAGACTCCTATCCTGACCGACATCGGGGCGGTTCGCGAACTGGCCTCCGAACTCCAGGCGGAGACGGCGATTGCCGTTGATCTCGAAGCCGATTCCATGCACTGCTACCGCGAGAAGGTCTGCCTGCTGCAGTTTTCCACCACCG
>CALZIZ010000433.1 GCA_945787465.1 uncultured Desulfuromonadales bacterium | reverse complement strand
AGGGCGGTAAGGTTCTTCGAGGCGAGCTGTTCCACCGTCTCCGCGGAACCGGCGCTGACCGCAGGCAACCCGCAGCAGCCCTGGTCCTTGGGGATGATCACGGTGACGCCGAGAAATTTCAGCGCCTGCAAAAAGGCCTCGCCCACCGCCGGGTACATATAGTTGATGCCGCAGCCGGTGAAAAAGGCGACGGACGGCGCACCCTCTTTTCCGGGGATGACCTCGGGAACCCGCTCGCGAAAAGGCTTTGCGGTGACGGGCGGCAGGGTGCGGTCTGCATCGAGATAGGGCGCCGGAAAACGCAGCCGCAAGCCGCTGTCCTTGGGCAGTTTTTTGAAAAGCAGCGCCGAGAGGGTGCCGCCGGTCTTGGCCAGGGCGTTCATCAGCTTGGGGCGCCCCAGCACTGCGGCGACCCCCTTGCCGAAGCTCGAAAGCCCCTTCTGCTCGGCGATGCGCCGCCGGGCGGCGGCGACGATCTCTTCGGTCGGCACCTTGTTGGGGCACTGGGCGCAGCAACTGCCGCAGAGCAGGCACTGGCTCATGTCCTCGAGCACCTTCTCCTCGAGGTCGATCTCGCCTTCAAGCAGCGAGTGGGCCAACGTCACCTTGCCCCGGGCGACCCTTCCTTCGTGCTTGTCGGCCCCGAACACCGGGCAGTGGGCCCGGCAGGCGCCGCACTTGACGCACTGTTCGATCTCTTCGCGGAATTCTTCGAGTTTCTTTAATTTACTCATGGCTAATTCAGGGGCTAGGGGCTAGAGGCTGGGGACTAGAAGGTTTTAAACCCCAGTCCCCAGTCCCTAGTCTCCAGACCCTAGTCCTCCAGAAAAATCTTCCCAGGATTGAGGATATTATTGGGGTCGAGGGCCTTCTTGATGGTCTTCATGTAGCTGGCGGCCGCTTCGCTGATCTCCAGCGGGATGTAGGGGGCCTTGGCGATGCCGACGCCGTGCTCGCCGCTCATGGTGCCGCCGAGTTCCAGTGCGCCCTTGAAGACCGCCTCGATGGCCTTTTCGGCCTTTTCCATATCGCCTTCGACCTTTTTGTCGATCATGATATTGACGTGGATGTTGCCGTCGCCGGCGTGGCCGAAGTTGACGATCGGGATGCCGTACTGCTCGGCGATGGCGTCGATCTTGCGGATCATCTCGGGCACCTTGGAGCGCGGCACGCAGATGTCCTCGTTGAACTTGTCGGGGTTGACCTTGCGCAGCGAGGCCGAAACCGAGCGGCGGATCTGCCAGAGCGCCTCGCTTTCGGCCGGGGTTTCGGCGATGCGGGTCTCCACCACCCCGAGGGGCTTGATGATCTCGGCGATTTTCGCCACCTGCTTGTCGAGAAATTCGCGGTCGCCGTCAACCTCGATGATCAGCACCGCCCGCGCAGAGTCGGGGACCTGCAGGTCGGTGGCCTGGCGCACGCAGTCTATGGTGCGGCCGTCCATGAACTCGAGGGTGGTGGGGATGATCTTGTTGCGCACGATGCTTGATACCGCCTGGGCGGCGCCGTCGATTGAGTCGAAGAGCACCAGCATGGTCTTTTTTGCCTCGGGCAGCGGCAGCAGCTTGATGACGATCTTGGTGATCACGGCCAGGGTCCCCTCTGAGCCGCAGATCAGCTTGGTCAGGTCGTAGCCGACCACACCTTTCATGGTCGGCCCGCCGGTGGTGATCACGTCCCCGGTGGGGGTGACCACCTCGAGGCCGATGATGTAGTCTTTGGTCACGCCGTACTTGACGCAGCGCGGCCCGCCGGCGCACTCGGCGACGTTGCCGCCGAGAGTCGAGAACTTCAGCGATGCCGGGTCGGGGGGGTAGAAGAGGCCGACTTTTTCGACGGCCTGCTGGAACTGCTCGGTCACCACACCGGGCTGGACCACCGCCACCAGGTTCTCCTGGTCAATCTCGAGGATCTGGTCGAAACGCTCGGTGGTCAGCACCATTCCCCCTCTGGTCGGCAGGCTGCCACCGGTAAATCCGCTTCCCGCGCCGCGGGGGAAGACCGGGATCTTCTCGGCGTTGGCCAGCTTCATGATCCGGCTGATCTCCTCGGTTGAGCCGGGGTGAACCACCACGTCGGGCATAAATTTCTGCTGGGTGGCATCGTAGGAGTAGCAGATCAGGTCGGCCTTTTCCGTTGAGACATTTTTGGCGCCGACGATGTCTTTGAGGGCATCGATGATTCTCGAATCGAGCATTATGTTTCCTTTAAAGGCGTGATAAGTGATCAGTAATGAGTGACGAGTGAAAAGATTTAAGGAATTTACTTATCACTGATCACATATTACTCATTACGCTTTTGCTTTTGTAACCGGCAATACGGTTCCCCCATCGGGGATGATGACCGTCCGGGGATAGGCGCGAAGTTTTTCATACGCCATGCGCAGCGCCCCATCCAGATCCGCCGCCTTTTCCATCCCCATGGCCCGGGTCTGATCTTCGGTAAAGCCGCTGACCATGATCACCCTGAAGCGCCTCGCTTTGTCGAGGGAGGCGTGGGCGGTCTGGCCGTTGATCTCGTAGCGCTCGCGCAGCGCCTGTTCGAATTTATCCAGGTCCTGGTGCTGAAACCAGTCGAAAAAGGTCGGGTTGCCGAAGCCGTCGGGGCAGGCCGCCAGCAGAATGATGGTGCCGCCGGGGCGCAGCGCGCCCACTCCGTAATCGAGGGCCTTGTGCGACTGGATGAAGTTGATGTCCTTGGGCGCACCACCGCAGGAGACCACCGCCAGCTCGGCGGCTTCGTCCAGGG
>CALZIZ010000432.1 GCA_945787465.1 uncultured Desulfuromonadales bacterium | reverse complement strand
TTAAGTGGTTTTTATTGACTTTATCCGGCTTTTGCCTCCTGTCAAGAGTTGAGACATTTTCACATTGACGCAAGAGCTTGGAATGGTTCATGTTTTCAGTTGGATAGCACACCCAATTGTGTGCTTAAATAGCAAATTGGATAACTTCCCATGCTTATTATCCCAAAAGACGTTCTCGCCAAATACCCTGACACCGGCCAAACCTACAGGTGAAAAAACGGGCCACCAGAGATGGCAGGAACTGGATTGGCGGCGGACACTCCTTTTGTCTGATAAGTTGTTCCAGATTGTTTGGGTAGGTTGAAACGGGGGGAATGGCCAGATTCTTAAAACCCCTGCATCCTGAGAATTTCGCCCCCTCAAGCTCGATTTAGAGGCCCTGAAAAAATGAATGGCCCGCGATCCTTTGCCGGACGGGCCATTTTTGTGTCGTGCATTGAAGGTCGCTCGAGCGACCATTTCTAACTATTTTTGGCGTAAATAAATTTCACGGCGATGCCCAATTGCAAGGGCAAGAACAACCAATTGCTCATCCTGAATTTCACAGATAATTCTATAGTCTCCTACACGGTAGCGCCATAACCCGGCCAAATCCCCACGTAGTGGCTCACCGAAATGTCGCGGGTTCTTGCATCCATCAATACGGTCTAAAAGCCAGTCGAGAAGGCGTTTTTGTACCGGACGGTCAAGTTTGCGTAGCTGCTTTTCAGCGAAGCTGTCAATTTCAACTGTCCAGGCCAAGATCTTTCCTCAATTCTTTAAGTGATTTTCTATCACCAGTTTCAGCGAGTGCCTGTCGTGCTAATTCCAAGTCTTCATTATCTTCTAAGTAACGAACGATCGCCTCACGTACTACGGCGCTGCGGTTACTGCCCTTGGCTTTAGCAAACAGGTCTAGCTCCTGCTCCAGTTCTTTTTCTAAGCGAATTGCCAACATAAGCTCCTCCAGTGTCCATGGAATACAATGTCTAACGAATTGAGGGTTTATTGTCAAGCGTCCTGAAGGCAGGGGGGGGTACGATTTGTTGAGTCGGATTGTTTCTGGGGCTTGTGATCGGTAACGTCGAAAAAAGTGGATTCTCACGCCCCCTGCATTAGTGAGGAAAGGGCCACTTGACCTCGTGATCAAAATGGCCCATGGAGGGTGTGGTAAAAGTCACGGCAATTTCAGGCGTTCAAGCTGTCTTGCCAGTCGTGGCTTTTGGGAATATGTACTTTCCTTCCCTTGATGGTGATGCCACCAAAAGGTTGCCTGTCCGATACGCCGCCCCTACCTCCATAAACAAACCTGGACAGCCCCCCTTCCAACCAACGTCGAAATCAGTGGCCTGCCCTTTACCACTTCCACGCTGCCCCCGGTTGACATTTCCCGAAACGACAGGCCTTTGATCTAAAGCCAAAAAAGCCATCGTCATGATCGTTGCCGACAATCGTGAGGTCATAATTCGCGCCGAAATCAACTGCACCGTCACCATCAAAGTCTTGACCGAAGCTGACCGTGTGAAAACCAGAAGACAGTGGCGTCAGCAAAATCCAATAACCATCCACTGCCGCTGGGACGCGAGGCCCCGAGGGAAAACCAAACGCTTCAAAGAGTCCGCCTTCAACAATCCTGAAGGAAAACCCTCCAGGCGGGGACTGAGCCCGGTAGGCAAACGGGTCCTCGACTTTTTCTCCGTCCAAGGTAACCACCAAAGAGATATTTGGGGCAACTGGGATGTCATCATTGACGTCGCATCGTACACCCTCAATCCCTTTGCCCAGAGGCAGACACACATTATCCTCGGTTGGCGGATCGGCATCTGGATCTCCCTCGTCCGGAAACTCGGGCGGGAAAGAAAGGAATGCCAAAATTGGGAAAAAGATCGCTTTGCCCGCAGGAACCTCGCATGTGCGCACTGCCAACCCTTCAAAGGTCCCTGCCAGGAACCAGAACTTGCCTTCTTGGTTGAGGTCGCAAAAGCTACCATCAGTGTCAAATGCAGGGTTTGTCTCTGGAGGCTCTAATTGTAACCAGTTCGTCCATTTGTCAGCTAATTCATTGTATGACTCCCCGAATAGTGTATGACCTGGCTCAACAATTTTGATCCGATCCCTGTCTTTGCCATCGTCATCGTAATCACTGGCCATGGTTATCGAGAGGGGGCCTGCGGCCAAAAGAATGAAGACGGCCCCAAATACCACCCTAAGCAGGCGACCCGGCTTACTGCATACTTTCCATTTCTCACACGCTTTCATGACTTTCCTCCGATTGGTGGAAAAATTTCAGGATATTGCTTCCATGGGGGGCCTCTAGCGTTTGTATCACCCCCCCCCCTGGTTTGCCTTGCAGCCCTGAAGGATTCTCAAACAAATCAGAACCCTTTTAATCTAAATTTATCAAAAGGGAATTTATTTTCTTCACCTATTTGCTCAAATTTTTGACCGATTTTGTCAGACTTTAAAAAGGCCAGTGAAAAGTCACCTAAAGCAAGATCAACCGGATCAACCGGGTCAGGCCTGCAAGATTGCAACATTAGACGACAGTCACCTAGTAAACTGCCCGGCGAAATAAAGTGCTGGGGCATCATGTTTGGCGCAGCGATGTATATTAATGCCTCTTTCAATAAAGCCTCGCCCCTTATCGGGATTGGAAAGGAGCAGACCACAATTAGTCTGCATCACAAAAAAACGCCCGGCGGGATTTCCCGCCGGGCGTTTTTGTTGCTGCTATTGAACCTGCGCTGCCTTACTCGGCGCCGCAGTCGGCCTTCATTTCGGCCAGC
>CALZIZ010000431.1 GCA_945787465.1 uncultured Desulfuromonadales bacterium | reverse complement strand
CCTGGCTGCCGGAGCGCCTGGCCTTGCTCATGGCGTGATAGAGCCGGTCGTTGAAGAGGAGGCGGTTGGGCAGCTGGGTCAGCGAATCGTGATGGGCCAGGTGCTTGAACCGGTCTTCATTCTGCCTGACCGCCTCCGCCGACCACTTGTTCTTGAGTGCCAGGGCATAAATGGCCGCCAGGCGCTCCATCAGTTCCCGGTCCCTGTCCAGGTAATCCGTTTCGGCGTTGGCCAAAACCAGAATCCCCAGGCAGGTATCGTCGGCCATGGCCGGAACCCCGAGAAACCGGCGGATCGGCACATGCCCTTCGGGCACGCCGGAGGAGTCGGGGTGCTGCTGCGGCTGGTTGCTGAGCAGCGGCCGGCACCCGTTCAAGACCGCCCCCCAGAGACCGCTGAAAGCCGAGAAGACAACGTCCCTGGCCGCAAGCGGCTCTCCCTCCCAGACCTCGTGACTCATGGTCGGGCAGACCAGGTGCCCCGAAAGCGGATCGACATGTCCGACAAAACCATGACGGCTTCCGGTCAATAATTTGGCCTTTTCCAGGATGGCCAGGGAAATCTCCTCGGTGGTGGAGGAACTCAGCAGCAGGCGGCTCAACTCGGCGATGGCCCGGTTGATATCGAGTTCCCGCTGCAGGGCCTCTTCCGCCTGCCTGCGCGCGGTGATATCGCGCATCGCCCCGAGGTAGCCCAGGATCTCGCCCTCGGACGACTTGATCACCGTTCCCAGGGTTTCCCCCGGGAAAAGGCTGCCGTCTTTTCGCGCATAGTTGATGCACTCGCAAATTCGCTTCACACCGTCATACCCAGAAATTTATCTGGGAGGTCGTTTCCTTGGCGAAACCTAGCGACAAATGTCCTGAGGAATTCGATCACGGCCTTCAGGTGCTCATTGAGCGTTAAAACATGATCGGTTTGGGCTGATGGAACGCCCACTTTCCCATTTAGTGTGCTTTCTTTGCCACTTCTTGGTTGTTTCTGCCGGTTTCTGAACGCAGTTGCCCGATGGATGTTCAATCCGGTTGCTTTCAGGATCGCTGCGAGCCTCACCTGAAGCTTGCCTCTGACCCGCAGATGCTTGATCCCGGTGATGCGGTCCAGATCGGACATGGTTGCTTCGACACCGGCACGGTAGCGGTACCGCTCTTTGAACTCTGGCGTCTTCTCCTGCTTGCGCCGTCTGGCCAGGCGCAACGATTTGGCATCGTAGCTGATCGTGCACCGCTGTTTCTCTCGCTTGACCGGACAGCCTGATTGCTTCGGACAGCTATCGCAGACCGTTTTTTCGAAGTGCACGATCCTGCCGCCCTGCTTGCCGATCTTCGTTCGTTGCGGGAGCTGGCCGGCCGGACAGGCGGTGATCTCGTCCGTTTCGGAGAACTGGAAGTCAGCCAGCGTGACGGCCTGCTCCCGGCCCCCCATGGCAGGAGCGACGACCTCAATGCCCTGCTCTTTGGCTTTCTCGACATTGTCGTCACTGCCGTAGAGGGAGTCAGCCAGCAACTCGGTCGGCGCCAGCTCTCGGTCTCGGGCATCCTCGATGGCCGGAAGTAGCGCATTGGCGTCACTTTCGTGGGCCGCCTCCACCTTGACGTGGGTGATCAGATTCGGCTGGCTCTTGTCCGGTGAGTACGTCTCCATCACCTGCATCTGGAACCCTTTCCCCTTGTGCCCGCAATAGCCGGCATCGGGGTCGGATGGATTCTGGAGCGAATCGGACGGCACGTCCTTGTTCGGCTTGATGATGACCACCTGCGTGGCTGCATCGGTTTTCTCAACCACGCACTGCTCGCCAAACAGCCGCACCAGAAGCTTATAGCTGGACATGGAGGCGATCTCTTCATGATCCTTGAACCGCTCCACCAGTAGGAAACAGTCGTTGCCGAGTTGCTGGAGCGTACGGGACGATTCGCTCGGCTTGACGGCAAACTGCCCGTCGTTTTTCTCTTCATACCGGATGGCGACATCGTCAAGCACCTGGTACGCCTCGGCATGATGACGCTTGAGGTTGACCAGGAACTTCCGGATGGTTTTGACAAAAAGTCGGATTCGCCCCAGGTGGGCCATGTTGGAAAAGAGGTGAACCGAATCCAGACGCTGCTTCGACGGATCAAGAGCAAAAAGCTTCGTGAGTGCATCGGTCACGTTCTCAAAGAGCGCCTGCTCCAGGCCAAGCCTGCCGACATGATCCCGCATGGTCCAGAGGGTGCGGGGGGAAACATAGGAGCTGAAGTCCGAGGGATCCGTGACGTTGAGCGCATAGTGCCACATGATGGAAAAAGCGAACTGATGAACCGTCTCTTCGTCAGTCAAGTCCTCCATCTGCTGCAGAAGGACAATGCCGAGCATGGTGTACAGCTCTTTGGTTCGGCGCCCCTTGAGATCATCGTAGAGGGGAAACAGCTTCTCCGCCGGCAGCTTATGGAGGATCTCTTCCCGAAACAGATGGGCCCAGGAGGATTCCAGAAGGGCCAACCGTTTCGGGCCCAGGTACTCAAATGGGTTGAACATGTCGACCTGTTTGTGGTCCTTGACGTTGATCATGGCAACTCCTCATAGCAGATTGAAATCATTGAGGAAATATGCCATGGGTCACGTCTTGGCGCAAGAGCAGTTTTGCAGATTTCCGTATATTTTCAAATGGTTATCTGATTTTCACTTTTTGCGAGTGCATCAATGTTCCAAGTGCAAAAATGAATGGACCCGCCTTGATTTGTGGGGAAGCGGGGACTCAGGAACCTCGTCCTGCTCCGTGGGAAGACGTGATATGTCTT
>CALZIZ010000430.1 GCA_945787465.1 uncultured Desulfuromonadales bacterium | reverse complement strand
CACGGGCATTCATGTAAGAATGTACCCTAAGGGATGTTCGTGGCACTCTTCATAAAGGCTGTTGATTCCCAATTAATTCGGCCCTCAATTTCTTGATTATTTTGGACAACTTGAGAGTTTTCCACTTCCGTTGACCCAATGGGGCTTCGGGGTCGACCGCGGTCGACCCCGATTTCACTCAGAACGAGTCCTTCTCCTGCTGAACCGGCAATTTCGCCTCGGTCCACTCTTTAAAAACCTGATTCTCCTTGACCGCTTTGCGTAGGCTGACCAGGAGCATATCAAGAACCAATTGCCCCATCAGGTCCGTCAGTTCCTCTAATCTCTGTTCCAGGCTCCCGTCTTCGTAGATATTCATCTTGAGACCTCCGCTTCAGAATATTTCCGTGTTCGCCAAGCGCACATGGTCGGCCGTCACCAGCGTTGATTCGCTCCGGGCGGCGGCGATAATGCTCCCGCGGGCCAGGTGGTTGGCTTTGCGAAAGAGACCGCCGGAGCCCTGGTGGATGGCGGTCACCGCCGCTTCGTCGAAGAGCATGCGGTTCACCCCGGCGATGGCGAGATGGTGACGCAAGTACTCTTCCATGGTTTTCTGGTCAATCCCTTTGAGGTGACAGCGGGCGACGACGCGGCTGGCCATTGGCAGGCAGTTGCGGTAGCGCAGGTTATCGACCAGGTTGGCCTGACCGGCCAGAACGATGGGCAAAAAGGGTTTGGAATCCTGCTCGAACTGGGTCAGGGTATGCAGTTCGGCAAACACCTCCAGGCGCAGCAGGGAAGCCTCATCGATCACCACCGCCACCTTCATCTTCTTGCCGTGGACCAGCTCCAGGATCTCGCGTTTGATTCTTCTGGTCATGACCGCTCGGGAGGCGCCGGCATTATCGACGCCCAGTTCGCCTAATATCTGGCGGTAGAGTTCCAGGATGGATCCCGAGGAGGCGGTTACAAAGATGACTCGGTATTCGGAGGGGTGGAGACCGCCGATCACATAGCGCAGTGCCGTCGATTTGCCGCTGCCGATCTCGCCGGTAACCAAGGCGATGGACCAAGGCGATGGCCCCCAGGCGCATGGCGTAGCCGATACGCTCCTCGACCGCGCTGACCACCGGCGTCACCATAATCTCCTTACGGGCGATGTCAGCGGCAAAGGGCTCTTTCTGCAAGGCGAAATACTGACGATAGGCGCTGCTCATTGTTCGCTCTCCCAGAGCTGGCCGCTTTGGCAAACCCCTTGCCCGACGAGCTCGATCTGGCCGTTCTTATCGCGCTTGACCCGGCTGTTGACGTGTAGATCCACCTGGCGTAACAGGCCGTAGGATTGCCCGGCGCAGTGGATTTCCACCTGTTCGGGGCTCTCTTCATGGTAGAGAATCTCCACCCGCTTGCCGATCAGCTCAACCGGCGCCTCGAACAGGCGCTTGTCTACCACTACGGAGCGATCCTTGTTGACCCGGCGTCGCACCGTCTTGCGGAAATAATCCCGAAGATTCTCGGGGGCTGCCCGCAGGCACTGCATCTTCGCGGTAAAACGCTTAAAGGGACTCTGCCCGGTCGAAGAGTGGCTGCGCTGATGATAGTGCTCGGTGAGCCAGTGCTCGAAGGCGTCGTTGATCTCTTCCAGGGTATCACCGGTAAAGGAGGGCAAGAACTGGGTGCGCACGGTCTTGAAGAACCGCTCGATCTTGCCTTTGCCCTGCGGCTGGTAGGGCTTGGCGTGAATCAGGGCGATTCCCAGGGCTGCGGTAGTGTATTCGAGCTGACGGGAGCGAAAGGCCGAGCCGTTATCGACATAGAGTTTGCGCGGCAGCCCCCTTTTGAGCAGCGCCTGGGAAAACGCCTCCATGAAGGGGCCCAGGGCCTCGGAGGTGTAGAATCGACCGTGGGGGAGCAACCGGGAGTGGTCATCGATAAAGGCGATCAGGTAGCTTTTGCGCCTCTTGTTGCTGCAAAGCAACAGCGGGCCGTGCATGACATCGGATTGCCACAGGTCGTTGGGCAACTCCGCCTCGAACTTGCGACGGTCGGTCGGGTCGGCCGTCTCTTTGGCCATCAGGTTGTGCTGGTGGAGAAAGCGGTAGACGGTCGTCTGGCCCAAGTGCTTTCCGGCGCTCACCAATTGCCGCTCGTGCATGATCCGGATCAGTTCGGGCACCGGCATCTTGGGCAACTGGCGCCGCAATTCCAACAGCGCCAGACTCGTCTCCTCATCAAGCGCCCGCACCTTGCCGTGATCGTTTCGTCCCTTCGGGTAAAGGGCCTCGAGTTTACCGCCGCTGTCGGTATACAGGCGCACCCAGCGTAAAATCGTACTGCGACCGATCCTGGTCTTGGTGGAAAAAGGGATCTCCCACTTGCGGTCGCACTTCTGCCGAAGCAGCTCCTCTTGTTCGCCATGATCGAGCCGAACATGGCCGACAAACTCGTGAATGATGCCAAAGCGGAACACCGCTACCTGCTGTTTCTGCTCTTCGGTCACAAAAATTCTCCTTGGTTGAGGTTTAGACCAGCCTAAATCACAAGCCAGGAGACGTCGCCGGCAGATGTCACTGGGGTGGGTCCGGAGCGGTTGGGATCACGCAATTAAATGGGTCGGGCAACAGGAACCAGTCCCAGGGTGAGCAGGCGTTCAAAGCCGGCCATGACCCCCAGTCTCCAGGTGCTGGTCAGCCGCGCCTGGATATGGCGCCTGAGATGGGCCAGCCAGTGCCGAAGGCGTGAGCGCGACAGTGAAGACGGGGGCCATCGGCCGGTATCCAGCCGATGGCTCAGATGGGTGCGGATGGTCTCTTTGCTGCTGCGAATCCGGGGGAAATGGCTCTCAGGGCGCAGCGTGATCACGCAGCCGCAGTGGGGGCAGCGAAAACACTTCAAAAGCAGACCGTCTGCAAAACCGTCGAAATAGCGCGTGACGAAGCCATGTCCCCAGAGTCGCCAATTGCGGCAACGCAGGCAGCAGTCGGGACGGGGCCAGGGGTAGTCACGCCCCAGATCATGAATTTGCTTGAGATCAACGGGAACTGACCATATCATGGACCCTCCAAGTGAAAAGGGGTGTCGGCCCCGAAAGCAAAAAGGGCGGAGAGTTCTGCAAAACTCTCCGCCCGCTTTATTTTGACGGCGTAAAAAAGAGCCTTCCGCAAAAGGCCCAAATTATCTGATACTCTCCCTCATCCGGTCAATTCAATCTGAAAATATCCTCCCTGCGCTGTCTCACTCTTTGTGGTAACTAACAACGATCGAAAGACAGCGACGAGGACAAAGAGCAACTCATCACTGAGATTAACCGGCAACTGGGCGATTCGGTGGAAAAGGTGCTGCTGATCAAGACCATCCTCGACAGCATGGAGGAAAGGGACTGATGCTTTTCCCTTACAAGTACGTGCCGCACACGATGGACCGGATGCAGCGGTTCATTAATTTCATTTTCTATGAGGTGTGGTGCAAGGCTCCAAGGACTGGTGCTTTCCGGCTGGACTTGTTTGACGGTAATCCTGACCTCAAGGAGATCATGGAGGTTTTCTATTACTCCGATACTAAAGGGGCAGATTTCTTCTACGGTCATGTCGAGCGCATATATGGCTTGTTTGCCAAACTGCATCGAACGGACATCAAACAATTCAAACGGTGGTATCAAGCCAATAACGACATTCAAAAAGTGTGCGCCAACGACCCGGCAACATACCTTGCCCGATACGCAGATATCCCTTCACGGCATAAGGCTTTGAGTGAGCAGCTGGCTAAGTTCTTCAAAGGCCTTTACGACAACGTAGATATTGCAGCGCTTAAAAAGAAAATTGGTAACATCGATGACCACTATCATGC
>CALZIZ010000429.1 GCA_945787465.1 uncultured Desulfuromonadales bacterium | reverse complement strand
GCGCAAGAGCGGCGATGATTATCCCGCCCGGGTCTATGTGGTTTTTCCCCACTGGTTTCCCCCGAAAAGCCGCAGCATCAACTATATCTGGGCCAATCGGCTGCCCCAAGAGAGCTGGTTGCCCAACAGCTATTTCGCAAATGCGATCATGGTCGCCCTGCAAAGCGGAGATCAACGCGCTGGAAGCTGGGTGGAAGAGCGGGTCAATGTTTACGAGGATTATCGAAGGCTTTTCGGAGAGGAGCCGCCGCTGGTCGGGGCCATTGCCATTATGACCGACACCGACCAGACCGGTGAGAGGGCAGTGGCCTGGTATGATGATCTCAGGATCAGCAGGCAATAGCTGTTTGTCGATGTGGTGGGCCCGGAAGACTGGTCTTCGCCGCGGATTTGTAACGGGACTCCAGCATTGCCGGTGTTCGGAGACTGGTCTTTCGCCTGAGGATTTCGCGGGAGGGTCGGTTCGCCATGAGTCATTGATCTTGACTTTGCATGACTGAGCTTCGGTACCCAACAGCAAGATAAAAGGCCGCGCAAAATGCCAAGACGTTAGCTTAAAGTGTTGCTAGCGGAATCTAATCTGATAAAATCCCCTCAGAACTTGAGTGTTCTGAGGGGATTTTTTTATGGATGGCAAGGGGGAAGGTGTGGGGCGTGTGCCGCCTGCATTTGACGGCATCCAGGTCAACTTCTGCAAGAACCCGGCGTGCGGCAATTTCAGCGTGCCGGCGGACGAGCGGAGCCAAAGGACTGGCAGGGGGACAAGGGCCGGGCGAAAGGATCGCTACATCCGCTCCGGTGACAAGGGCGGTCGGTTCCTGCTCTGCAACAATTGCGGCGAGTCGGCCCCCATCAAGAGCAACCAGGGTATCGCCGAGGAGTTGGAGAGGATGTGCCGCTACCTGGCACCTCCGATCGACTACAGCTGCCCAAACGTTACTTGCATCAACCACACGGCACCCATCAGTCGTTACCGGAACCAATACAAGTCTTACGGCACCACGAAGGCGGGCTCCAGGCGCTTCCGGTGTCTTGCCGCGGGCTGTGGCAAGACATTCTCCATCCCGGTCGAGGCGCAGCTGCGGCACCGCCTGCCCGAGAAAGGGGCCGAGGTGTTCCGCGCATTGGTCTGCAAGGTGCCGATCCGGAAGATTTCATATCTCACCAGGACCACCCTCCCCACCGTTTATGGCAAACTTCAGTTCATCCGCGAGCAGTGCCTTCGTTTCGCCGGCGAGCACGAGCGAAGCCTCGCCGGACGTACTTTCAGGCGCCTGTATATAGCAATCGATCGTCAGGACCATCTGGTCAATTGGGCGAGCGCCAAGGATCGGCGAACCGTCACCCTGCAGGCAGTGGCGAGCGCCGATTGCAGAACCGGCTTCGTCTTCGGGGTCCACACCAATTACGACCCATCCCTTGACCTGGAAAGCGTGGAGCGCGACTCTCTGGCTCTGGGAGATTACGACCGGGATCCGGCAAACAGGCGGCACGCCCGTGTCTGGCTGTGGCGCGAGCACCAGACGGCCATCGGCCCTGTCAGCAAAAAAGCCCGCAAGGCCAAGCTCGAAGAGCAGGTGTCGCAGGCATACTCCGAAGCCCAGCGTCGGGAGGACGTGGAGGCAAGCGACAGTCCGGAAGCGGACACCCGCCTGCCCGGGAAAGGGGTGCTGATCCACGCTGAATACACGCTGTACGGCCATCTCTACTTCCTGCGCCAGCAGCTGGCCAGCACCGAAAAACTACGCTTTTACTGCGATCAGGAGTCGGGGCTGCGGGCGGCGGTCATGGCCGTCTTTTCCGACTGGATACTGGAGAAGCGCTGTGACGCCTTCTATGTCCGCATTGCCAAGGAGCTGACCAACCCGCAAAAACTGGCCCTTTACAACAGGAGCATCGCGGATCTGCAGGAGTTTCGCGCAAAGAGCCGGGCCTACGACGAGGTGGGCGATCATGACCTGCGCGTCATCAAGGCAACCGCCGATCTTAAGGAGCTGAAGGAGTTAGGCAGGTGGCGCGACCGCTGGCTCATCTCCCCCTTTCCCGACATGAGCGAGCCGGAGAAGGCGGTCTGCTACCTGACAAACATCAAGAAGGTGGGGTTTGACTACGAAGACGAGCATCTGGCGCGGCTGCACCTAAAGGCGAGCCTGCACGCCGTCGACAGATTCTTCGCCCAGGTCAGGCGCAACCTGTCGCAGCTTGAGCGGCCTATTGCCAGCGCCAGCAGTACCCGCCGGGTATGGTATGGATACAGCCCGTACAATCCGGCCCAAGTGGGGCTGTTACTTGACATCTTCCGCGTCTGGTACAACTACGTCGAGACCGGCAAGGACGGGAAAACGCCGGCCATGCGACTGGGGCTTGCCGACAGGGTCTACACTGAGGACGAGGTCCTGCGGCACTGGTCCCCTACCGGCGCCCGGGTCCCGGCGATAAGGGGTGCGGGAA
The DNA here is from genome assembly GCA_945787465.1 of uncultured Desulfuromonadales bacterium. Classification (GTDB taxonomy): domain Bacteria; phylum Desulfobacterota; class Desulfuromonadia; order Desulfuromonadales; family Trichloromonadaceae; genus CALZIZ01. The sequence goes on along the minus strand of CALZIZ010000429.1, from coordinate 331 downwards.
AGCCTGCAAGGTGAAGGCCGGGCCGGCCGGGGAGAGAGGAAGCTTGCGAAAAATTACCAGTCAAGAATTTTTAGAGAGGCAAAATTCTGAGGCAGGAATGTCGCTGCTTATCTCTTAACCTGCTGTGATCACAATAAAAATCCCCCTGACATTCTTGACTTGTCAGGGGGGAAAGGCCTTTTTAGCAACACTTTAAGCTAACGGCTTGCCTTTTCATGGGGCCTTTTGTCGGTGAACCGTTCAACAGGAGGGTATCAGTGGGCGAAGGCGCTGACTTTGTCAGGCTCCTCGTAGACCGCGCCGGGCAAGTTATGCAGCTTGCGCATGATGG
>CALZIZ010000428.1 GCA_945787465.1 uncultured Desulfuromonadales bacterium | reverse complement strand
ACAACCAGCCCGATACACCCCATGATTCGCGACAGCCCTGCAGGCTGAACCGCCAGACCCAGCCAGCCGAAATGATCAAAAACAACCGACATGATAAGCTGACCGGCGATCGCCGCCGCCAGAGTGTTCGCAATGCCGATGTGCGGAGCCAGAACCAGCACCATGGTGACAAAGCAGGCCCCCATCAAGCCGCCGGTAAAAAGATACCAGGGCTGGGCCTGAAACACCCTGATGCCGGGCATTTCGGGCCGCAGGACCAGGAGTATGATCAACAGGGACAGGGTGCCGCACAAAAAGGAGATAAAGGCGGCTTGCAAAGGATGATTGAGCACCCTTCCGAGTTGAGCATTGATGGATCCCTGCAACGGGATCAGGCCGCCAATCAGGATGGCTAAAATAATCAGGGTCATTTTCATGCTTGGCTCTCTGTCTAAAAAGCTTGTCGGACTGAATTAAGGAAGGGAAAAATATTGCGCCAACTTTATCACATGCCTGCCATCAAAGACATACAAGGACGAAATATATTTCAAAAGATTTATTTGAATTGCAGAAAAAAATAAACGAAGATTATGTTGGATTTTGCCAAAGAAAAATAGCATGATATGGTTGTTGTAAACCCCAACCCAAAAAAAGGATGTAATTGATGTCTACACTACTCGAAATGGCAACCAACATTGTCTCGGCTCACGTTTCAAATTCTCCCGTTTCCAAGGAGGATCTTCTGTCTGAGCTTCAAGAGGTGTACAGCGCCCTTTCAGCCATTGAAAAGGGTGAGGCTGTGGTGACCGCTGAAGCAGAAGAAGCCAAAGCTGAACCGGCAGTTTCCAAAAGGAAAGCTTTTGGCAAGAATCAGATTACCTGCATGATTTGTGGCAAAGGGATGAAAACCCTTTCTCGCCACCTCAAGACCTCTCACGATATGACACCCAAGGAATACCGGGCCCAGTTCGATATTCCTCGGACACAGCCCCTGGCTGCCAAGGCATATTCTGAGACCCGAAGGGTGATGGCTGTCGAACGCGGCCTGGGTGAGAATCTTGCCAAAGCCCGTGCAGCGAAGAAGAAGAAGTAAGTCGAAGGCAGATCAACAGGTTTAATCTCCCCCTTGCCCTTGTGGGCTTGGGGGTTTTTTTGTCTGGATTTCTGACAAATTAACAGGATTTGTGGGAAACCCTGGAAAAATTGCCATAAAATTCTGGGGAAAACATTTCAGCACAACAGCTTAAGACGGCCCCGGCCAATTCTGGCGGACCGTTTTTTTTTGTTTATGACCAAATCCGTCAAAAAAAAGACAAAATCGGTCAAGAAAAGTTCATTCTTTTTGGTTGAATTGATTTACAGGCTAACCGAAAGGCAAAAATGATTAGGTATGCCTAATTGCTTGATCGTTTGTTTGTCAAAGGTGTTCTGGAACCTCCGGAAAGATTTTGTCCGTTACTTGGGGAGAGCGTCTTTGACAATAAATATCGCATGGGAAATCAAACAAACCTTTTTAAGGACCGAGAATGGAGGACTACACAATGCTTCACAATCAAAGGATCTCAACCAAACATTTGTTTTTGTTCACTGTAGGGATAATACTTTTTGTGTCCCTCGCAGCGTGCACCCGGGAACGGGATATTGACGTAACTGCAAAGACAACCATTTCAGGGATGGTAAACGGCAGTCCGATAGAAGTTGACGTGTTGGCGACCTTTAATACTGGTCGTGGTGGTAGTTCGACTTGCAATTTTACGAAGCTCCCGGATGGCTTTAATCCGGCCTCATTGGGCACCCATACCTGAACCACCCATCATAGTGCTGCTGGTCTTAGCAGACTTGAGGGTGATCCGGTGGTGAATTTGTACGACTTGACAAAGGGGAACTACCGCATTGTCAGGACGATTTCGTACCCTGACTTTCCTGAAAGCAAAGTTGTAACTGATGCACAGGTAAATGCAGCCAGTAAAGCAGAATGGGATACAAAAATAGAGATCAATGGAACCTACAACGGCCCTACCGACGTCGTCTCGACAAAGGACTACCAACTCACATGGAATAACGATGGTAAATATATTCAAGAGTCCGGTAGTGCGACACTGGAGTTGTCGTCTGGCAAGTCTGTGCGCCAGGTCTGGTCATCGACGATCACGCCTGAGCATGGTTTCGACAAGTTTCCTCCCGCTGGTGAGCTGATCAGCATCACAATTTCCCCGTTTCAAATTGATGGAAATAGCATGAGTTACAAGTGGGAAGGCACAGTTAAGCCAAGGTCAAAGTAATAACCTGAAGCACGTTTCACTGCAGGCTTCGCCATTTTGGAAAGCTGTAACCAGGGAGAAAAAATCATGAAACGAAACCTGATTAAAATTATCGTCCTTATTGGACTCTGTTTTTGCCCTCTGCTATTAACCTGTGAAGCAGCCTACGCATTGGACCTTCGGGCCTGGGATAAGAGGATTGAAAATGCCAACAGCCGCTTTCGAGTGCTCACGAAATTTGATAAAGCCGCTGTGCTGGACAAGGAAACCCAGCTCGTTTGGATGCGCGAACCCTTGGGCCTGACAGGGTGGTTTAACGCCCGTTTTCTCTGTGCCAGCGAGCAGGTCGGCGGCCGTATGGGGTGGCGGTTACCTTCGTTACATGAAATGACCAGTCTTCTGGACCCGACCCAGTTCGATCCCGCTCTTAATCCGGGACATCCGTTCGAGGGGGTCTCTTCGACGATTTACTGGACGGCAACAGTTTCTACCGGAAGCGTTGAGCCGTTGACTGCCTGGGCAGTCGATGTGACTCAGGGGCAAGTGCATTTCGCGATGCCCGTAACCGCAAC
>CALZIZ010000427.1 GCA_945787465.1 uncultured Desulfuromonadales bacterium | reverse complement strand
AGGAGGGGGCAAAACAGCCAGCTGCCATTTGAGCACCCCACCCCAATGGCTTTATTTGTTATATCTCCGCTTCTTTGTCCCCAGGCTCCACCGGCTCCCCCTTGCGAACTTGCAGCGACCGATTAAAATTGGACTTCACCAACCTTCAACATAGGAGGGTGCCATGCCGACTTACGAATACCGCTGCCAGAAATGCAACAAGGAATTCACCCTGGCAATGACTATGGCGGAACACGACAAGGCCTCGATCAGTTGTCCGAACTGCAAAAGCACCGAGGTCGTCCAGCAGTATTCGGTTTTCTACGCCAAGACCAGCAAGAAAAGCTGAAGGTAGGCCATGCCTGGCGGCCGCCGGGCGGGACAGTGCAGCTCCATGCACAGCCGAACGAAAATTATGAGAGACTAAAAACAGTTCGGCAGCGAAGCTGAAAGAAGAGGAGGTTCTATGGTAGGTAGGGACGTCATCGAGAATGGGGAAAAAGAAGCCATCCGCCGTCACCTTCTGGCCACCATGCTTCGTTCGGCCAATACGGGCCGATTAAATGATCCGCATAGACGGCGGGCGAGTTTCTGGCAGGGTTTGTTCAAAAAATCACGGGTGCAATAGGAGTATTCTACTTGAAAGTAATAAACGGGCAGCTCAAATGAGTTGTCCGTTTGTCGTTTTACCGGTGTCAAAGGATGTCGTCGTGTGGTTACAATCCACCGATTTCTTCAATTGGGGATTCTTGCGAATCTTGAATTATGAGAAAGCCTTCCCCTGTGTCGGGTCAATCTTTGTTTAGGTGATAGGTCTGTTAATTTACATTAGGAAGATCATCCCATCTGGTTGTGTATGCAGGGGAAAGGTGCGCACGTTTCATAAACCAATCTTCTTGTGGGCGTTGGCCGCCAAACCATACCTTGCCTCGTCCACCTTGATTTATCTTGTCGATAACCGACATGAGTCCCTCATCATTGATTTGGGTCGATGGTTCGGCAAATAGATCTAATTGAACTTTATTTGGATCACAAAAATCTCCCAACATCACGCCAGCCTTTGCGTATCGATATCCCTCTTTCCATATCGAATCGAAGAGATCGGTTGCGACCTTCAAAATGGTCCTGGTGTCAGAGCTGGGAGAGGATAGTTTTCCCGTTGCGGTGTTTGAATAACACCTTTCGTTCTCATCACATATCCCAGTTCGAATGAACACGTTGACGGCACCGCAGACCTGTCCCCCATTTCTAAGACGCTCCGCTGCCCGGGCGGCAAATTCACAAACAGCTTCACGGAGAGGATCATAAGCAGTGATTCTCTCAGAAAACGATCTGGAGCACATGAGCTGCTTCTTGGCGGCCGGGCTCTCGTCTAAAGCAAAGCGCACTAAGCCGTTTAATTCTTCGATTGTTTTTACCATCGAAATGGAAAAGTGACTCTTTGCCCTCGCCTTATTCATCTGCGCTAGCTGAAGCACTGTTTTTATGCCCAGTTGATCTAGTTTTTCCGCATTCTTCCGACCGACACCCCACACCTCATCAACAGAAGTGATGCTCATCAGCTTCCGTTGACGTTCTGGATTAGTCAGATCAACGACACCCTCGGTCGCTGCGTACTTTTTGGCCGCATGGTTGGCAAGTTTTGCCAAGGTTTTCGTTGGCGCTAGACCGACACATGCTGGCACGCCTACGTGCTGGCCTATTGTTTGTCGTATTTTTTGGCCGTAATCTTCCAATGATCCCAGAGAACTAAAGCCTGTCAGGTTCAAAAACGCCTCATCGATCGAGTAGATCTCGATTTGCGGAGCCATTGATTCAAGAGTGGCCATAACCCTGGATGAAATATCGCCGTAGAGGGCGTAGTTAGAGGAATAAACCCTTATGTTGTGCTGCTTGATCAGGTGTTTGATTTTAAACGCCGGGACAGCCATTTCTATTCCAAAATCTTTAGCTTCCTGGCTCCTAGCGATGACACAGCCGTCGTTATTGGAGAGAACAATGATTGGGGAGTTCTTTAAAGAAGGATTAAACAACCTTTCACAGCTGACGTAAAAGTTATTGCAGTCAACTAAAGCAAAAACTGGCGTCATAGGTTTCTCAAGGAGTGGACAGTGGTTGTCGCTACGCCGAATATTTCCATATCCGTTTCCCCGGGGATTTCAATAGGAAGGTATTTGCTGTTCATAGGGACTAAGCGGATTTTGGGTTTTGTTTCGAGCTTTTTGACTGTCAGCTCACCGTTCAGCGAAGCAATCACGATGTCACCATGTTGAGCGATGAGTGAGCGATCCACAACTAACACGTCCCCAGGGAAGATCCCTGCCTCAACCATAGAGTCGCCTTGAGCACGGACGAAATAGGTCGCAGCAGGGTGTTTTACACAGAGATCGTTTAAATCAAGTCGAGATTCACAGTAATCCGTTGCGGGACTGGGAAAGCCCGATGCTACCGACTCGGTAAACTTTGGTTTTTTGGAACCGCCAATATCATCGTTTTCTTGTTGCTTATCTGCCACTGAAGTCTCTCCGGTTTTTCGTGACTATAACCTAGAAAAGGATTGTTCGCATTCTGCTATTTTGAATTGCACAATAAACCTTTTCGGGGCGTTGTGCAAAAATACCCAACCTCACCTCCAACCACCAACGGAACTAGGCAGCCCAGTCACATCCCCTGTCCCCAACACCCAAAAAAACAAAAACCCCCAAGGACCGCAAGGGCAAGGGGGTTCTCTACCTGCTATTCGAATATTACTGCTTATTTCTCTTCGGCTCCTGCAGTCTTCTTGGCAGTAGCTTTCTTTCTTGCGGGCTTCTTTTGGGCTGCTTTTGCAGCACGGGCCTTGGCAA
>CALZIZ010000426.1 GCA_945787465.1 uncultured Desulfuromonadales bacterium | reverse complement strand
CCCCCACTTCTCGCGAATGCGCTGAACGGCGGTCTCGACGTTCTTGCGGTCGCCGAAAGCCGAGAGGCGGAAGTAGCCTTCGCCGCTGGGGCCGAAGCCGCTGCCGGGGGTGCCGACGACGTGGCACTCGCCGAGCAGCTTGTCGAAGAAGTCCCAGCTGGTCATCCCCTCGGGGGTCTTGAGCCAGATGTAGGGGGCGTTGACGCCGCCGTAGCAGTCGATGCCGGCGGCGGTGAGGCCGTCGCGGATGATGCGGGCGTTTTCCATGTAGTAGTCGATGACTTCTTTGACCTGGGCCCAGCCCTCGTCGGAGTAGACCGCCTGGGCGGCCTTTTGCACCGGGTAGGAGACGCCGTTGAACTTGGTGCTCTGGCGGCGGTTCCACAGTTTGTTCAACGAGACTTTCTCGCCGTCTTTGGTGGTGGCCTTCAGCGCCTCGGGGACCACGGTGAGGCCGCAGCGCACCCCGGTGAAGCCGGCGGTCTTGGAGAAGGAGCGGAACTCGATGGCGCACTTCTCGGCCCCTTCAATCTCGTAGATGGAGTGGGGGATGCCGGGCTCGGTGATGAAGGCTTCGTAGGCGGCGTCGAAGAAGATCACTGCTTCATTGGCGATGGCGTAGTCGACCCAGGCCTTGAGCTGCTCCTTGGTGGCGACGGTGCCGGTGGGGTTGTTGGGGAAGCAGAGGTAGATGATGTCGACCTTCTCGCTGGGGAAGTCGGGGGCGAAGTTGTTCTCGGCGGTGTAGGGCATGTAGACGACGTTTTCGTAGTAGCCCTTTTCGTCGGCTTCGCCGGTGCGGCCGACCATGACGTTGGTGTCATTGTAGACCGGGTAGACCGGATCGCCGATGGCGACCTTGTTGGAGAGATCGAAGATGTCGAGAATGTTCGAGCAGTCGCACTTGGAGCCGTCGGAGATGAAGACCTCGGAGGTCTTGAGCTCAACGCCCAGGGGCTTGTAGGCCTTGTCGATGATGGTGTTGATCAGCCAGTCGTAGCCCTGCTCGGGGCCGTAGCCGTGAAAGCTCTCGCCCTTGGCCAGATCGTCGACGCCGTCGTGGAAGGCCTTGAGGACCGCAGGGACCAGGGGCTTGGTGACATCGCCGATGCCCAGGCGAATGACCTTGGCGTCGGGGTTGGCGTCGGTGAAGACCTTGACCCGGCGACCGATCTCGGGAAAGAGGTAGCCGGCTTTGAGTTTGAGGTAGTTGTCGTTGAGTCTTGCCATTGTTGGTGTAAACCTCCGTTAGAATCGTTAAAGGCGTGATATGTAATGTGTAATGAGTGACGTGAAAAGACCAAACACATCACAGATCACTTATTACTGATCACGCTTTTTTAGTTAAGTCCTAAAACATCCTGCATATCGTACAGGCCCGGCCCCTTGCCCGCGAGCCAGCCGGCGGCGCGTACGGCGCCGCGGGCGAACATGTCGCGGCTCATGGCGCGGTGGGTGATTTCGATGCGCTCGCCCATGCCGATGAAGTAGAGGGTGTGCTCGCCGACGATGTCGCCGCCGCGCACGGTCTGCATGCCGATCTCTTCTTTGCTGCGCTCGCCGCACATCCCCTCGCGGTGGAAGTTGGCGACCTGGTTGTAGTCGCGGCCCAGGGCATCGGCGACGACCTCGCCCATGCGCACCGCGGTGCCGCTGGGCGAATCTTTCTTCTTGTTGTGGTGCAGCTCGACGATCTCGACGTCGAAGCCGTCGCCGAGGATGTTGGCCGCCTCTTTGAGCAGCTTGAAGCAGGCGTTGACCCCGACGCTCATGTTCGGGGCGAGCACTACGGGGATTTTTGTGGCGAATGCCGCGGCCTGGGCCCGCTGCTCGGGGGTAAAGCCGGTGGAGCCGATGATCATCATCTTGCCTATCCGGGCGCAGACCGCTAGGTTCTGCAGGGTCACGTCGGGAAAGGTGAAATCGATCAGCACGTCAGCGCTCTGCATGGCCTCTTCGAGGCTGCCGCAGATCGCGACCCCAAGAGCGCCGCAACCGGCAATCAGCCCCGCGTCCTGGCCGATCATCTCCTGGCCGGGACGCTCGACGGCCCCTGCCAGCTCGAGCCCCTCAGCCTCTTTGATGGCGGTAATGATGCGCCCGCCCATGCGGCCGGCAGCACCTGTGACAGCAACTTTAATCATTGTGAACCTCGTGAAAACAGAATTCAGGAGCAAGGAGCCAGGAGCCAGAAGCCAGGAGGCCGAATAGATGGCTTTTCTTCTGGTTTCTGGCTACTGGCTTCTGGTTTCCCAGTTTTTTAAATCAACTTGTACTTCTTCAGCACGGCCTTGAGCTTTTCGAGGCTGGCGGGCTGCATCGGTACCAGGGGCAGGCGCACGTTGGCATCGCATTTGCCCATCAACGAGGCGGCGGTCTTGACCGGCACCGGGTTCGATTCGATGAACATCGCCTGGTGCAGTGCGAGCATCTCCAGGTGCATCCTGCGGGCATCGTCCCAGCGCCCTTCGGCGGCGGCCGCAACCATCGTCTTGACCTGCTTGGGGGCGACGTTGGCGGAGACTGAGATGACCCCTTTTGCGCCCACGGCCATCAGCGGCAGGGTGAGAAAATCGTCACCGGAGAGGACGTCGATCTTGTCGCCGGCCCTGGCGAGGATCTCGCTCGCCTGGGTGACATCGCCCGAGGCCTCTTTGATGGCGACGATGTTGTCGAAGTCAGCCAGGCGAATGGTGGTCTCGGCGGTCATGTTCATGCCGGTGCGGCCGGGTACGTTGTAAAGCACCTGGGGCAGGACGACGGACTCGGCCAGCGCCTTGTAGTGCTGGTAGAGGCCTTCCTGGGAGGGTTTGTTGTAGTAGGGGGAGACCAGCAGGA
>CALZIZ010000425.1 GCA_945787465.1 uncultured Desulfuromonadales bacterium | reverse complement strand
TTGACGACAAACGACAGGTTAGGCACCTGAAGTAGGACTTCGACGTTTTCCTTAGCATAGAAGCCCGAGTCCAAACGCACCAGGGCCTGCTCAAGAAGATTCTCGGGGATCAGGGATAGCGTTTCTTCCAAGAAGGGCTTCAAGCCGCTCATATCCTTACTGTTGCCTGGGCGCAGCACGCTATTGAGGGCAAAGCCATTACGCCCCCAAAAGGCAAAGGTGGGGTTGAAACCCATGCTGCCGGTGTAGTGGCGTCCCATCTCTTCCTTCTTCGTTCCATACTGTTCGAAGCAGGACGAGTCGATATCCAGGGGAATCTTGCCAGACTGTTCATCCCTTAAGGGGGAAATATAGTCCAGCAGGCTCGCGGTGACCCGCTTAAGGCCCAAAAGATCCGAATCTTTGTAAGACGCCAAATGCTCGGAAAGGCGTCGCTCTGAAGGCAGTTTGGCATGACCGAAAATATGCTTGGTCAATTTCCGATCCGCCCGCAGGTCCTCAATGTCATTCAGGTCGGACCGGCCCAACGCAAGATTGCAGACCAAGGGAAGCAGGAACTGTTCTTCGGTGAAGCCGCTTTGAATCTTTTTGACGCGAATGTGCTCGCGAATGGCGCGGCGCAGGTGAGCTCGGTTGGCCACTTCCATGAGCAGGCGCAAACCTGCTACAGAGGTTATCGCTGTCGGGGCGACCTCATAAAGCAGACCGCGAATTTGCTGATTAATGGATTCCTTCTTCACCTTCCGGGTGCCCTCCTTGTTTTATGGAAATGCCCGGAATTATATCACTTTCGACAATAAAGAACGAGAGTTTCGCGGATCAGGGTTTAAGTTAGGTCGTTCAAGTGACCATCTACAAAATTTCAGTTCTTAGGTGTTTTTTGAAATGGGTTCAAATGATAATAAGCTCACCCCTACCAGTCATGTGCTCTACCGGCTGAGCAATGTGAGCTTTTGGACTTTACTTATCTTCTCCAAGACACAGAGAACACTTTTTACAACCTTTGGAACAATACATGACAATTCTCCTTATAAATGGCCTTATTCACGAAAAGAGGACACGGTTAGTCGTACTAATTGATGTTTCAAAAGACACAAAAATTCACCCACTATTCTAGGGATGGCTTGTGTTCATATCTCATCTTCCCCCTTCAATTTTCAGATACCGACATTGTCCATCCTTGGTTAGTATCTGCAATAGCATAAAACGCAAAAAAACCGGGCTACCAGTAACTGGCAACCCGGCTGTCTTGTATCGAAGACCCGTGGCTTTCCGTCCCCGCCTCGCAGCGGGTTTGGCAACTATTGGGACATTGGCAGGCTATAATGTATCAAATTATTCTCAAATCGCCAATCTATATCTGCTGCGAACTTAGGTCAAAGTTATGGATGTCATAAAAGTTGCTCCACAGTGTTTGAGGGGTGAAAAACCAGTCTATTCAGCAGGTGTCCCAGAATCCTGTATTCTGAGAATTCAAACACCCTCTGGCAGGCATTAAAACGAGGGTCAGCCCACTTGAAATTTACAGAAACAATGATGCACTACCAAATGCAATTGTACCGGTTAAAAAATACAACCAAAATCGATTCCAATCTGAACCTTCATTTTCAGATGAAGTAATCACTTCTTTCATTTTAGAATTCCTTTAAGTTGGGTTGGCTAGTAGAGTAGAGCCTGGGGTTTAGGGAGCAATGGAACGTAAAACCCGAGTTACAGGAAGTAACCATCACTTTGACATCGTGGGGAGAGATATAGTAACCGTCAACTGAGCCCACCTTGCTGCCCCCTGGTTCCCCCGCTAAACTGACCTCCACGATAACGAACATGGAGGTCATACGATGTCATCACTCGCGATGCGAGAGGAGTGGAGAAACAAAATCGTCGCCTGGCGCGATAGTGGTCTGAGCATTGCCGCTTGGTGCCGGGAAAACGCCGAAGGCTATCATCGCTTTCTCTATTGGCGTGATCGCCTTAAAGTGCCTGACCGCGCAGTCCCACAGGTTGGCCAGTTTGTCGAGTTGAGCCTTGCTGCGCCCCCCATTTCCCTTGAATGCAACGGTATTCACATTCATGTCTCTTCGGGGTTCGATACCGGGCTCCTTGAGGATATTCTCGTTGTGCTGAAAAGGGTGTAGCTCATGCGCCCCTCAGGCTTCAATCAGATCTACCTCTATGACCAGGCGGTCGATATGCGAAAAAGCTTCGAGGGCCTGAGTCAGCTCATTGAATGCGCCCATCCCGGTCAACTGCTCTCCGGTTCGCTCTTCCTGTTTCTCAACCGCCGCCGGAACCTGATCAAGATCCTCTATTGGGAGGGCGACGGTTTCGCCATCTGGTACAAGCGACTCGAGCAAGGAACGTTCTCCAGCTGCTTCAGCGGCGAAAACACACTGACCCGTCAGCAGTTCACCATGCTTCTCGAAGGGGTTGTTCCGCGCCGCTTAAATAATCGCTTTTCCCTGTAATGACAGACGTTTAATCTCTTCAGAAACGGCCCGTTTTGTGTTAAATTATCGCCATGTCTGACGGTGTTGAAAGCATAACGGATGCTCTCCGGCTTAAAGAGACTCTTCAGCAGAAGGACGATCGCATCGTCGCTCTGGAAGCGGATCTTTTGACCCTGAAAGAACAGCTTGCCTGGTTCCAAAAACAACTATTTGGCGCCAAAAGCGAGCGGATCATCGCTGACCTGGACAACCAATCCCTTCCCCTGGACTTTGGCGATCTGAGTCCCGAGGAGGTCCAGGCCGAGCAGACCGAAGAGATTCAGTACCAGCGCCGCAAACCCTCCAAAAATCGCGGCAAGGACACGATTGCTTATCCCGACAATCTTCCGGTCAAAACC
>CALZIZ010000424.1 GCA_945787465.1 uncultured Desulfuromonadales bacterium | reverse complement strand
TCTGCATGGTCCGAAACTCGCCCGGGGTCAGGTTGCTCCCGCCACCGCGCACCTGCTGCATCAGGACGTCATGGATTTCACGAATCAGCCGCAGCGACATGGGGAAATCATCCTGCTGCAGCCGCTTCAGACCGTGGCGCATCGCCTTGACGTAGTTGAGTACCTCGCCGACATCAGCGGTCGGCGCATGTTTTTCGTCTACACCGAGCACATCCACCAATGACGATTGGGTGCCTTCTATCTGCGAACTGAGCAGCGCCTCTTTCTGGATGAACATGCCAACGAACAGGTCAGGATTGGGCAGCACCGTAACAACAACGTTCAGCGCCCCCAGTGCCCGGTCCGCATCGGACAGCAGCAATTGCAGATCGCCCTTGATGGTGATCGGCGGATCGGGGGGCAAATCGGTTGGGAAAAAAGCGGTATAGCCGGACGGGGTTTTGCTGAAGACTCCACTGCGGGACATGCTCGCCTCCTATATCTCGCGTTTGTGAGTTATGGAAAGCATTGTAGATTTATAACACGTTTTTTGAGATATGGATTCAAAAATGACTCCATATCACGCAGTAGCGAGATATGGAGCAAAGATCAAAGACATATCTCGCGAAAAACAATATGGGCGTCAGACAGCGGCCTTGATGTCCTTGACCTCTCCGACGCGGACACGGCCGGTGAGCAAGTCTTGCATGAGGCCGGTTTTCATAGTACCCAACGTCTCCAACTCGGCCTTTAGCTCAGCGACCTGGTGGTCAAAAGACACGATAATGTTGGCGATTTTGTCTTGTTCATCCTTGGGTGGGAGACATATCGGGAGCGCTGTAAGTATTTGCGTGTTTAAGTTGAGCATGGTCTGCCCAACTGCATTTTGATTAAGCCAATCGACAGTAGCAGGCCAGCGTAAGTACTGGATAAGGTAATCAGGGTTCATTACATCTGCGGGCCTTGCCCTCAAACAGCCTGTCCCACAAAGCCATCCCTCTTCCTCAGCGACGACCAGACCACATCGCCCAATATCACCTCGTCGCCCAAAGAGAATGTCACCTTTTTGGACTCGGTGTTTGCTGAGTTTTTCAGCTATAGCTTCTGGCACACGTGCTACAGAATCTTCGACTATATGCCCATCCCTCAGGTCTTTGGGCATAACAACTGGAATGCCATCATCAACATAGTCTGAAGCATGAAGCTGACTTCCAAAGGGGCCAGTCTGCAAGCCCTTTGCAACGACGACTTCACCGAGCGTAACCATCTTCCACCCCTCCGGAATCTCGCCGATCTCGGTCTGCTTGAAGCGGGTGTGGCCGGTGCCGCGGGTGAGCAGTTGCTGGAGCAGGCCCTGCTTGACCTTGCGGGTCTGGTCAATGACCGCCTGCGTCGTCTGAATCGTCTCGTCCACGCTGCCCAGGATGGCGGCAATTTTTTTCTGCTCAGGGAGAGGGGGGAGGAGGAATTGAAAATCCGCCAAATTCTTATAGTAAATCCGGACGCGAACACTCCCGCTTCCCGAGTCCTCCATGAACCGCCGCCACTCAAAACTTTGGCGTACATATTCAAGAAATTGGTGGTCTAGTTTTTCATCATCGCACCTGAAAGCAACATAGTCAGGGCTAACCAATACCGGGTGGTCAACCCGAGAACGGGCAATGGACCCAATATTCAGACGCATTGGGTTATATGCAAATTCTCCCTTACGAACAACCTTGCACCGATCAAGGCTTTTCCCCCGAACGCGTTCGCGCATAGGGACAATTCCTTCCGCCTTGGTTACTGCAAATAGGGCATCCCAAGAAAAATCGCCATTATTTCGTTCTTTACACTCTTCGGTCACATCCCCAAGACAGGTCAACCTCCACCCAGTTGGGAGCTTATAAGCCATAGCCCAACTCCTCCAGAAACTGCATCATCCGCTCTTCGGCGTCGGCCCGGTCGAGTTGCAACTCCCTCAGCTTGACCACCTCGGCGGCCACGTCGATCTCTTCCTCCTCCTCGCCGTTTTGCACGTAACGGGCGATATTGAGGTTCCAGTCATGCGGTTCGATCTCCTCCAAGCTCACCACGCGGGTAAACTTTTCCTCGTCATCGAAAGCGTGAAAGGCCTTGGCCAACCGCTCGACGTTGTCCTGGGATAGAGAGTTCTGGAGTTTCCCTGGGAAGCACTCCTCGGCCCCGTTGACAAACAGCACCTTCCCCTTGCGCTCGGCGGGCTTATTCTTGTTTATGAGCAGGACGCAGGCAGGGATGCCGGTGCCGTAAAAGAGGTTGGAGGCCAGGCCGATGACCGCTTCAATCAGGTCGTCCTTTAGCATCCCCTGGCGGATCTTCCCCTCAGCCCCGCCGCGAAACAGGATGCCGTGGGGCAGCACCACGCCGAGCATGCCGTCGGGTTTGAGGCTAGCGGCCATGTGCTGCACGAAGGCGAGGTCGCCGTAGCTCTTGGGCGGGCAGCCGTAGCTGTCGCGGTGGAACTTGTCGCCGTCCTTCCACACCTCCTGCCCCCAGTTTTTCAGCGAGAAGGGGGGATTGGCCAGCACCCGGTCGAAGGTGCGCAGGGTCTTGCTCCCCTCGGCGACGAGGTGCTTGGGGTCGCGCAGGGTATCGCCGCGCTGCACGAAAGCATCGTCGATGTCGTGGAGAAAGAGGTTCATCGAGCAGATCGCCCAGGTGTTGAGGTTAATCTCCTGGCCGTAGAGGGAGAGAGACTTGGGGTTCTTCCCCTGGCGCTCGAGGTGGTGAAAGGCCCGCAGGCGGGGTCGCAGATGCTCATCCCCTCCTCGGGGCGCAGGCACTCGACGATCAGCCGCACGACCATCTTGGGGGTGTAGAACTCGCCCCCCTTCTTGCCGGCGTCGTCGGCGAACTGGGCGATGAGGTATTCGTAGGCGTTGCCGAGCATGTCCGGTTCGACATCGACACGGCGCAGGCGGTATTTTTCAAAGTGCTGCAGCAGCACCTCGAGGACGGTGTCGGGGAAGCGCTCCTTGTTGTTGAAGTCGACGTCCTGAAAGACCTTGTGCAGGCGCAGGTTGGCGTCCTCGATGGCGTGGAAGGCGGCGTTAAGGTGCTCGCCGATGTTGGTGGTGTGTTTGCGCACATCTTTCCAGAAGGCCCCCTCGGGGATGTGGAAGCGGTGCTCGTCCGGGTCGGCGGCCAGCTCCTCGTCCTTGTACTCCGCCAGGCGCTGTTCGTACTCCTCCTCCCACACGTCGCAGAGGCGCTTGTAGAAGAGCAGGCCGAAGATGTAGTGCTTTGTAGTCGGAGCTGTCGATCTTGCCGCGCAGGATATCGGCGGCGCCCCAGAGGTGGGACTCGAGTTTTTGCAGGGTGAGTCTGGACATGGGTCAAACCTTCTTGGCTCACAAAATACAAAAAGGGCCGAGAACACACAGGTTCTCGGCCATAACTTTACAAAGTTAAAAAAATCGG
>CALZIZ010000423.1 GCA_945787465.1 uncultured Desulfuromonadales bacterium | reverse complement strand
AGTAAAAATAGAGGGATAGAGCCAAGCAAGACCCTTATTACAAGGAACAATGAGAGGTTTGTTGATGCGCAAGCAGATTGTCCAGGAAAGCTCGAAGGAAATAACAACCACCGACCAGGGCTGGTTGGATCTGGAGCCTCTCGCGGAAATCCAGATCTCTTCCGAAAATGCCGCCCACCCGATCGAGTCAGCCATTACTCCCGGCACCGGGCCGGGCTGGCGGGCGATGCACCCCGGGGAGCAGACGATCCATCTTCTCTTTGCCGAACCGCTCAGGATCAGGCGAATCCACTTGAAATTTGTGGAAGAAAATCAGGACCGTACGCAAGAGTTCGTGCTGCGCTGGTCAGTGGATGGTCGGCAGACTTTCCGGGAGATTGTGCGCCAGCAGTTTAGTTTCAGCCCACCAAGCACGATTCTTGAGGTAGAGGACTACAAGGTTGACCTCACCGGGGTGACGGCACTCGAATTCAAAATTGTTCCAGACATCAGTGGGTTTGCTGCCTGTGCTTCGCTCAAGCAGCTTCAACTCGCATGAACGCAGGGGGAAACCGAAACTGAAATTATTTCGAAACTATCATACCCAAGCAAAAGCAGGGGGGATTGCGTCCCAAAACTCACCGTCTATAAGACACTTTTTGACCGTGTTCGGCGATTACCACATTTTGAAGAGATTTTCAGGGCCATTTTGATCACCAGATCAAGTGGCCTTTTCTCATAATGCAGGGTTAGTGAAACCCGCCGGAGAAGCCTTGAAAAATAGTCAACAATCGGCCAGAAACATTATGAAACAATAAACAAGACGGCTCTGCCAATCGCTTGCGGGGCATCATTTTTGTATGGGCCAGAATTTTCAAAGACCCCGCCCTGGTCATTTCGAATGACATTGCCGGCCATGAGCCCTTTGACGACGGCTGGGCCGAATATGAGGAACCGAGTATCACCTTTTAGTGACCTGGGTGGCGAGTGTCGTCGATGTGGGAGGGGTGGGTACGATTTTTTTGTGGTGTTTTTGAGAAATCTTAGGGTCTTAGGGCTAAACGCCCGATTTAGGGGAGATTTTGGGTTTGTTTTGGCTTGACAGGTATCAAATGCCCACATTAAAGTGTTCTTATGTTTGGGGTGGCAGGTTGTTTTTCGGCCAGTCAGCGGCGGGGAGGGGATGTCTTAAGCGCCGTAGGCGCTACCCCTCAAAAGCAATTTCCTCTCACCTCAGTAAGGAGGATGGCATGAAACTAATAGCTAAGCTGTACACAATCTTTGAGCCGAGAAAGACGCATGCCGAGAAACTTCAGTTAATACGAGGACCTATCCTTGCAATTCTTTTGGTAATTGCCATGGGAGGCGTCGCCATAGGTCCCGTCGGACCAGCTAATGCTGCACTGAATGGAGTCACAACCGACGCATGGGATGTGAGTAATGGCGTTGTCATTACCAATAAAAGCCCATGCAACACCTTTGCATGTATAAATTTTCCAATTTCTAACATGTTTGGCACGACGATAAACGATACGGCAGGTCTCTTTAATGACTTCCACCAACCAGGGACTCTACATTTCGTTGAATGGCAGACACCTGCTCCCGTGACAATCGCGAGCTTCAATCTGAGTGCGTACCACGATAACCACGTTTATGCTCCAGCGGGCCAGTGTGATCTACCAACATTTTTCAGAGACGCACAGCACAGGGGTTTCAATCGTTTTACCTTGAAAGCATTCAATACGACCACTGCTGCATTCGATATCGTGTTGTACGATGCTACGATAACTCTTGGTGACGACAACACTGTCCACCCGGGGGAGAATGCTTTGTTATATGACCCTACCGCTGCTCTCGGACCCGACAAGAACAGATTAGACATTACACACGATGTGCCTTTGGTGACAGCCATTCCCGGGTGCCCCGCCAACCCGCTAAAACTGGGGGCCTGAGATTTTGGCTTTCGTAAACATTTGACTAGTTTGACCTTGTTTACTGCCTGCCGAACTCTGGCGACGACTTGTCGCCGGCAGTCACTGAGGCAGGGAACCTAACCGGGAGAATTAGTTCAAGTTATTGATTTTAAACATAAAATAATTCCTTCACTGTCATTTTCTACTTGACATCGGCAAGGAAGCGCGGGCGCGCATTTTTTCATTAGCCAACCCTACTAAAGGAGCTGTGAAAATGCCGCCTGCCAAACAACTCGAACCCAAGTACAAGGCCCCTTCGAAACTCAAAGTCCGGAAACATTTGAAAATGGATGCCATGCTTTCTGCTCTTCACCAAGGATTCTCTGTCATTACCGACCATCGCCGGGGCAAGGTCGAGATCCCCCTGGCCGATGCTCTCATGTCGGGCTTTGCCATGTTTTCCCTCAAGGATCCCTCTCTTCTGGCCTTTGATGAGCGACGCCGCAATGACGGCAATCTCGAGCGAATTTACGGCATCGGCAGGGTGCCCAGCGACACGCAGATGCGCGTGATTCTCGACCCTGTCGATCCGCAGCAGCTGCGTCCCTTGTTCAGCGACATCTTTCGGCAGTTGCAGCGGGGCAAGGCCCTGGAGCCCATGGCCTATTTCGAGGGCTGCTACCTGCTGAGCGTGGACGGCACCGGCTCTTTCTCTTCGGAAAAGCTGAGCTCAGCCTCCTGCCTGGTGAAAAAGAGCCGCTCGGGGAAGCTGACCTATTATCAGCAGGTGCTCGGCGCCGCCATCGTCCATCCCGATTTCAAGGAAGTGATTCCCCTGGCGCCGGAGATGATCATCCGTCAGGACGGATCAACCAAGAACGACTGCGAACGCAATGCCGCGCGGCGCTTTCTGCAAAAGCTGCGGCAGGATCATCCCCACCTGCCGCTGATCGTGGTGGAAGACGGCCTAAG
>CALZIZ010000422.1 GCA_945787465.1 uncultured Desulfuromonadales bacterium | reverse complement strand
AACAACTGATGCCCTTATCCTTCATATGGAAACCCTAAAAAAACAATGATTGCTGATTGAACCGGGTGACCATCAATTTCGGCAATTCTCAAAAGTCACGGTCTATCAGACACATTTTTACCGTGTTCGGCGATTACTACATTTTGAAATAGATTATCAGGGCCATTTTGATTATTAGATCAGGTGGCCCTTTCTCGTAATGCAGCATTGATTGGACACGTGCCGGGTCCATTGATAAAAAATGCCCTGGAGAACAGGAGGGAACGTCCCCAGGGCTAAGAGAGGAGGTGCGTCCACCTCCCTAATTAAATTTTACTACTAAATGACAAGCCTCGTCAAAACAGAACGTCCTGCGCCCTTAGGTTGGAGGCCGGCTCGTCCTGAACAGCAGGGGTTGTAAGAATCGCTTTATTCAGCCCTTGGAACCCCCTTATTTAATTCCGAGATGACACACCGACTGTACGTGAATACCTGAAATGCGGCGATCTGCGTGAAGGCTTCGCCCACATCCGCTGCCCCGACCGCCGCCAAGAGTATCTACCGGCCCTCAGTTGCCGGGGGCACTGGTTCTGCCCCAGTTGTTTGGCCAAAAAGGAGAGCCAGTTCGGCGAACACCTACGAACCGCTATCCTCTACCCGGTGCCCCATCGGCAATACCTCTTCAGCATCCTCATCATTCTTCGAACCAACGTCAAATATGCCCGCCGCCTGTGGCATGCCCTGCTCCCGGGCGCAGGGCATGAGGATTACCCGCAAGGAGGATCTGGCAACGGCAGCCGGACTCTTCGAGCCCTGGCCGGCGCGGGCCGAGGGGCTTTACCGCAGGGGGTGATATGATAAAGTGAAAACAATGATTAAACCACGGAGGCCGATATGAAAAGTCAGGTGCTGCAAGGCAAGTGGGACCAGGTCAAGGGAATCGTCAAGGAATTCTGGGGGGAACTTACTGGCGACGAACTCGATTTTATTGCCGGACAGCGCGACCGGCTGATCGGCCTGCTGGAGGAGAAATACGGAATGACCCGAGAAGAAGCGGAAAAACAGGTCGAAGACTTCGAACAAAGGCTGTGACCGACCAAGCCAGGAAATCCGCCTGTGATGAAAAATCTACTCGAATTTTTCACCCTTGAACAGATGCTTCAGACCCTCCCTACAGGTCTGTTTTTGGTAGATAACCATCAGAACATCACCTATTGGAACACCGAAGCCGAACGCATCACTGGCTACTCGGCCGACCAGGCCGTTGGCCGGCATTGCTCCTTTCTGGAAGGCATCCCTTGCGGCAGATCCTGCGGTCTCTTCGAGGAATCCATCCCAAAACCCCTCATCGGTGTCCCATGCAAGATTAAGGCTCGCGACGGCCGCTCGATTTATCTGCTCAAAAACGTCGACTACCTGCGCGACGAAGACGGTAAGATCGTCGGAGGTGTCGAGGCTTTCATCGACAGTACTGAACAAAAAGAGTGTGAAACTGAATTGCGCCGAGAAAAGCTGGGCCTTGAAAAGAAAGTCCGCCAAAGAACGGCCCAGATCAATGCGACGCGCAAACGATTGCGAGATATTCTCGACGCCATGGTGGACCCCGCCTACATCGTCGGTTACGACCACCACATCGAATTCGCCAATCGGGCCATGGAAAAAACCTTCGGTCCGCTCAGAGGGAAGATCTGCCACAAAACCTTTTTCGGGTTCTCCGCCCCCTGCCCCTGGTGCCCCATGCCCCAAGTCCGGAAGGGCAAAAGCGTGTGTCAGGAGCGTTTCTACGAGACCGTCGGACGAACCTTTGAACTCTGCCACTCCCCCCTGAAGGACGAAGATGGCCATATCAGCAAACTTGCTGTTTTCAGGGACATTACCGAACGTAAAGAGGCCGAAAAGCGACTGTTGGCCGCCAACCGGGAGCTGGATGACTTTGTCCGCACCATTGCCCATGATATGCGTTCGCCCCTGAGCCCCATCATCGGCTTCGCTGAATTTCTTCGAGACAATTGCGCCGACAGGCTCGATGAACAGGGCCTGGACATGTTAGATGAAATCGAAAAACAGGGGTTGAAAGCTCTGGACCTTCTCGAGGACCTGCTCAAGCTCTCCCAAGTGGGGCAACTCGAACCGCCCGCAAAAGCGGTGGACCTCACCCGCCTGGTCCGCGAGATACAGAAGGAGCTTCGCGCTCCGATTGGCCTGGAAAATGTCACTGTCCAGCTGGCCCCCCTGCCGCCCCTGGCGCTGCCGGAAACTCTCCTGTCCCAACTTTTCGCCAACCTGATCAGCAACGCCGTCCGCTATGCTGGAAGTGCCGGCTCCCCCATCGAAGTAGGAGGGAAGCGCAGTAAAGAGCGGATTCGCTACTTTGTGCGCGACCACGGTCCCGGCATCCCAGAGAAGGAGCGTGAGCGCATTTTCGATGTCTTCTATCGCGGCTCTACCCGTGGCAAAACCCCCGGTACCGGAATCGGCCTGGCCACGGTACGCAAAATCGTGCGCCTATACAACGGCCGGATCTGGGTTGAGGAAACCCCCGGAGGCGGTAGCACGTTCTGGATCGAATTCCCCCTTTCGAAGAGCAGCTGAAGCCCCCAGGGTTGCACGTTAAAAACACAGGCGGCGAACCACCCGTTCGCCTCGGGTTGGGCAAAGGTGCGTTAGCGATACGTAACGCACCACGCACTTTGATGAAGCGGGGGGAGAAGCTCATCTGGTGAGCTATGCCCACCAGATGAGGAAAGATTTTCACAGGAAAGGGGGGCAGACTTGAAAGGATTAAGGTTTTCGAATCATTTGCCCCGGCACTATCTTTCATTCTTTCAGGCCTGTTGATTTTCAATTGATCTGTCCCAAGTGGGGGCTAGTTGTCTGAAATATAGTGACATTTCAGACGCCCATTTGATCACTCTGGCGAGTGCAACAATTGGAAGAGAGTTTCAGGGCTACTTCGATCATTGAATCGGGTGGCCCTTTCCTATTACGCAGGAGTGTCTAGAATTCTGGTGGCGGTTCAGACCGTATCGATCCTTCGTTTCAACCCTCACCGTGACAGCTTGCTTTCCGGATCGCATCTGCCATACTGAGCAACAGCTAAAGCAAGTTTGTGTAAGATTTCAGTTGCCACCTATTTTGATAGGTCGTCAGCTAGGGACAATCCACACAGACCTCGTGGGGCTATGTGGGTTTTGGGCAGCGCTTGGAACTTGCACAACAAAAAGGTTCTCCCTGACAGGGGAAAAAGGAGCGACAAAAATGGCAGAAGGTACAGTTAAGTGGTTTAACGATGCTAAGGGTTTTGGTTTTATCGAGCAGGAGAATGGACCGGATGTATTCGTTCATTTTTCTGAAGTCCAGGGAGAGGGGTTTAAATCTCTCGCGGAGGGAGACCGTGTGAGTTTTGAGGTCACCCAGGGTCAAAAAGGACCTCAGGCGTCTAATGTGCGGAAAATATAGTAAAAGTTTTACAACCTCACATACTAAAGAGAGCCCCACGGATTGGCCGTAGGGCTCTTTTGCGTTCAGTTCAATGGTTCAACCATGACAGAGAAGGTATTGGGGTTCGTCAGTCCTCGCCGAGTACCTGGCTGCGAGTAACAAGATGTAGGGCATCAATCCGGCTTGTGAAGTGTCCTATAAAGAACCACTTCTTGAACATGGAAAGCCCACCCGACGAACTGGGTGGGCTTTTCCAATATGTCAGGGATTGTGGGAAAGGGGGCTTGAGGCAGGCAACCCGTCTTCAGCGGTGATATAAGGCAAGAAATAAGACACCCTTTCTCTGGATGAAAAGTTACTT
>CALZIZ010000421.1 GCA_945787465.1 uncultured Desulfuromonadales bacterium | reverse complement strand
AAGTTTACAAGAATTGCCATCGCGCTGCTGGCTATCGCAGCCGTCGCCGCACCGGCTTTCGCTGATTCGAAGATCAGCGGTTATTACCGGATGCAGGGTGTTGGACAGAACATTAAACAAATTTCCGACGATAGCGACACCGAAAGCCTGATCGACAATCGTCTGCGTTTGCGTTATCAGAATGACATCAATGACTACGTCAGCGTCGTTTACTACGGCGAGGTTGACACTGTCTGGGGTGCTCAGTCCAAAGGAAACGCTGCTGGAGGCATCGGTGGCGGCGGCCAGCTCGGCGCTGACGGCGTGAACGTCGAAACCAAGAACGCTTTCCTTGATTTTGTGTTCCCCGACTCGGCCTACGCTGTTCGGGTTGGTGTCCAGGGCTTCGGTGACCACGCTGAGAACACCATCCTTGCCGACGACATGGCCGGCGCTCGCCTGGTTCGCAAGGGCAGCAACTACGCCGCGACCCTCTTTTACTCCAAGTGGGATGAGAACGGCGGGACCACCTGGGATGACGTAGATTTCTACGCCCTGCAGACAGACATCAATTTCACTGACAGCGTGAAGGGTGGTCTGGACCTCTACTGGGTTGATGACAATGACGATGCCATTGATGTAGATGACAATCCTCTCGGGCAGGAACTGGATCTGTACTTCATCTCACTGCACGGCGACACCAAAATGGGCAACATGGGCCTGAATGGTTTTGTCAACTATGTGACTGGTGAACTGGCTGAGTCGAGCGTTGGTGCAGCTGATATCGACGTCGATGCCTTGATGGCCAGCGCTAAGCTGACCGGGAAAATGGCCGGTGCTGACCTCGGCCTGCGGCTCATTTACTATACTGAAGATGACGACGCGAACGATATTGGTGCCTGGCCCGAAGCGCCCGGTGCCTTCGAGTTCCACCGGGAGAACCTCGCAATCTTCCTGCATGACATTTACTACAACAACACCGGTGAAGGCGCTCGCGCTATCCGCGATGCTGCCAACGAAGGTCACGGCCTCTTCGGTGCTGTTCTGAGCGGCAATTACAAACTGCCCGGTACCTGGTACAGCAAATTCGGCCTTGGCTACTTCGCTGCAGTAGACGAAGACTCCGATGGCGACGGCGTTGACGAAGTTGTTGGTACCTCCCTCGGAACCGAAGTTGCCGCCATGGTCGGCACCAAGGTTGCTGAAAAGGTTGACATCAGCCTGCGTGGCGCTTACGCCTTCCTCGGTGACTTCTATGATGCGCCTGCTGGAAGCACGCTGGGTGATCCCGATGACCTGTACAAGGTTACCTTCATGATCAACTCTTCTTTCTAAGCACGTGTTCGCCAAAAAGCCCCGGGGTCTCCCCGGGGCTTTTTTTGTTTGAGGCACAACAAAATGAGAAGGCGTTGACAGTCCCAAAGGGACATGCTACACAGAAAATTCGTTGTTCGGGCTAAGCAACCATTCTTTCTTTTATTTCGGCAAGCTCACTCCTTAGAGGTCTCTTCTCATGTCTGTATATTTTCGCCTCTGGTCAATCGCTCTGTTCACCGCCCTTTTGGTCGCAAATATTTTCACCCCTGTTTATGGGGCGGTCCCCGAAACGCTGGGGGATGATTTCAAACCCCTCTCCGGCTACGTGATTATGCCTAACAAGGGGGAGTTTCTCGTCGATCTTGATGCTGCCAAAGGGGTGCGGGTCGGAGATATCTTTGCCTCGGTCTCCCCCGGGCAGAAAATAGTCCATCCGGTGACCAAGGAAGTGCTCGGAACGCTTGATGAGGTTAAGGGGATACTGCAGATCTCCCGCCTCCGGTCAGGCTATTCTCATGCCAGGGCCGTTGTCGGGGGCGAAAATCTGCAACGAGGCGACCTGATACGGCGTTATGAGAATATTCCGGTGACTTTCTGGGATTATACCGGTGGTGGCGAGGGGTTCTATTCGGAACTCAAAGCAACCCTTCCCGCCCTCGAATGGCCGAATTATCACGACGCCCAGGCGCAAAAAACAACCAAACCCCAGCCGCCGGCAGAGGGTGGGCCGTTGCTGATCTTTGCGTTGAAGGACACCGGGTTGGAGGTTCTCGATTTTTCGAAAAAGACCTTGAAGGCCTATGCTGTCACCTCCGCCCGGGTGAAGGACGCTGTCCCCTCTCCGGTGACAGTGCCCATTCTTATCCCTCCGACTCCCAGCCCGGTACCTGGAGCGCCCGCTGCAACTGTTCGGCCCCGGGAGACCGCGCAAACCGGTGGCTCGATCATCAGGCAGGAGCAGCAGATGTCCTCTGATATCTTGCGCGGCCCGGATATGGCTGGTATCCCCGTAGGTCTCGAGGTGGGGGATCTTGATGGCGATGGGGTCAAAGAGATCGCGGTGGCGTTCGATGACCGCCTCGAAATCATGCGCAACGTTCAAGGGCAGTACCAGAGCCTCGCACAAATTAATCTGGATAGAAATCGCAGAATCATCGGCCTGGATGGAGGAGACCTCGACGGCAATGGGATCGGCGAGTTGTATCTCACCGCCGTCTCTGGAGAGGAGCTGACCTCCTTAAGGGTCGATTATCGGGCAGGGCAGTACCAGCCCGGCTCGTCCACCATACCCTGGTACCTGCGTCAGGTCGAACTGCCCGAAGAAGGGCGTGTTCTCTTGGGGCAGAGGATGTCAGCGGACGAGAAGCTGTTTCAGGGCCCCGTCTTTCGCGTCGCCCTGGAAGGCAATGATTTCACAAGAGGCCCTGAGCTATCCCTTCCCCAGTTTGTCAACATCTACGGCTTTGTTCCCTTTAAATCAGATGGTGGCGAAACCCTTTATGCCGCTTTATCCAAGAGTGATCGCCTGCAGGTGCTTCGCGCTACAGGGGAAAAGCTCTGGGAGAGCGAAGATCAATAC
>CALZIZ010000420.1 GCA_945787465.1 uncultured Desulfuromonadales bacterium | reverse complement strand
CGGCGAGCGGGTCGATGAGGCCGATTTCGAGCGGCGCAAGGGGCAGTTTCTCTATGCCTCGGGCGACGGCGGGGTGTTCATGGACCTGGAGAGCTACGAGCAGTACGAATTGAGCGCCGAACTCTTCGAGCCGGTGCAGGGCTATCTTCTCGAGGGGATGGAGGTGCAGCTTGGCGTCTTTCAGGGCCAGGTGGTCAGCGTCGACACCCCGATGACGGTGGAGCTGACGGTCACCGAAACCGCCCCGGCGATCAAAAACGCCACCGCAACCGCCCAGACCAAGGAGGCGATTCTCGAAACCGGGTTGACGATCCAGGTGCCGGGCTACCTCGAGTCGGGAGAAAAAATAAAGGTCGACACCCGCGAGTGCCGGTTCGTTTCTCGCGCATAGGCCTCTTTCATAGATAAAATGAGTCATTGAGTGCCGCCCACAAAGGGGCGGCATTTTTTTTGATCCGTTTCCCCTGACTGAAGGTCCTATATCCTCAGGGGATTCTTTTTCGAACGGCCTTGACAAGGCAACGTAAGATGCTAATCGTTTGAGGGTGTTAATTTTGGTGCTCCGCTTCAAACCAAGGGATTAAGATTTCTCCGGGTGTAGCTTTCTTCAGGTGAAAGGGGGTGAGTTAACCAGACCGTAAATGGGGAGGTGTCTGAGGAGGTGCTGCCAGGGCTCAGGTGCTGGTTAAAATCAAAACCGAACAGGGAGGAGAGGAAATGAGAAAGACTGTTTTCAGGTTTTTGGGGGCATTTTGTTTGCTGGCATTTGCCGTGCCAGGACTAGCCGGCGCAATGGGCCAGTCCGGGTTGACGCCCAAGGAGTTGCTGGGGAAAAAGCTGTTTTTCGATGCCAATTTGTCCACACCTACGTTTCAGTCCTGTGCCGTCTGTCATCTGCCCGAAGTTGGGTGGACAGGTCCTGACATGATGACCAATGCTCATGGGGCTGTTTATGAGGGGGCGGTAAAGGGGCGTTTCGGGAATCGAAAGCCTCCCAGTGCGGCCTATGCGACTTTAAGCCCGATTTTTCACCAGGATAGTGAGGGAGACTTCGTTGGTGGTAATTTCTGGGACGGTCGGGCCACCGGAGAGCATCTTGGCAACCCGGCTGCCGACCAGGCGCTGGGGCCCTTTTTGAACCCGGTGGAGCAGAACAATCCGAGCAAGAAGGCTGTTTGCATGAAGGTGGCTGCCTCCCAGTACGCCTACCTATGGGAGCAGGTCTGGGGCGCGCCAATTAATTGCGGGTCCTATGATGATGTAGAGAAAAACTATGACCGCATCGGCCGCTCGATAGCCGCATACGAGGATTCGAGCGAAGTCAATCAATTCTCCTCAAAGTTTGACTACGTTCAGAAGGGGGAAGCAGAGTTTACCCAGGAAGAAAAGTTGGGTATGGAGCTTTTCAACGGCAGGGCCAAGTGCTCACAGTGCCATCCCGCGCCCCTGTTCACCGCATTCTCCTACGACAATTTGGGCACCCCAAAGAACCCGAAGAATCCCTTCTATCACATGGACAAGGTCTATCTTGACGATGGCTCCTCCATCAACCCAGAGGGTAAAAAATGGGTCGATACAGGGTTGTACGGTTTTTTGAAGACCCGGCCGGAATGGAAATCTCTTGCGGATAAGAACAAGGGAAAACACAAGGAGCCAACGCTTAGAAACGTCGACCTGCGTGTCCGTGAGGGCTTTGTGAAAGCCTACATGCATAACGGCTTCTTCAAGACCCTTAAAGGGGTGGTGCATTTCTATAATACCCGAGACGTCAAGATGGCTTGTCCTGAAGGCAAGGTCT
This sequence comes from uncultured Desulfuromonadales bacterium, assembly GCA_945787465.1. Classification (GTDB taxonomy): domain Bacteria; phylum Desulfobacterota; class Desulfuromonadia; order Desulfuromonadales; family Trichloromonadaceae; genus CALZIZ01. Next base: position 1,093 of record CALZIZ010000420.1, on the reverse strand, counting down.
ATGATCCTACCGACGACTACACCGAGGCCATGGCGATGGCCAAGAATTGTTGGCCTGCTCCGGAAGTTATGGACAACGTCAACAAAGACCAGTTGGGTGATCTTGGGCTTACGGATGGGGAAGAAGACGCAATCGTTGCCTTCCTGAAGACCTTGTCAGATGGTTACATGAAGCCCCCAACCGGAATGAGCCTGTACAAGTCATATTGCATGGGCTGTCACGGCAGTGCCGACCCCGGCAACATGGATCCCCCATCGCCAGCTCCGCGTAAGGTCATCGGCGCGCGGCCATGTTCGATCAAGGGGGCGATTTACGGCACTTATGTCTTTAAAAAAGGTGTCTGGCCGATGAGGTTCATGAAATACTCCTTCACTGATGAACAAATCCAGATGATTTCAGATTATCTGAACTCCTTCGGCGGCATTATGGGCCAGCAACGCTTCATCACCACCTGCGCCGGTTGCCATGGCTTGGATGCCAAGGGCGGACGGGTCGATGAAGAGGTTTGGGGCGAAGATGCGTATGAAATCAAGGAAGCGATCTACGATGAAGATCCCATGCGTTTCCTCAGGTGTCTGCCGCGTCAGGACGTTTTTGACATCGGTGATTATTTGCAGATGATGGATTACATGGATGATGACTACAGTAAAGATGATGACGACAGTAAAGATGATGGTGACTATGGTCACGATTCCACTTCCGAGTAGTTTGGTGGAATGACCATTTACCGGGCCGCCCGTTTTTCGGGCGGCCTTTTTATTTGGTGGGGTCCCATGAAGGGGGAGTGAGTAGGGAGTGTAGTGTGGAGTGTAATGCGACTGCTCATTGCTTTTGTCTTATTTGTTAAAATTAAGCTTATTGCTGTCTCTTTTTGCTTGGAAAGTGCTTATTGTTTAAAAGGTTGGCACTTAATGATGAAAAATTGTTCAAATTGGCACGTTTAATGGAAATAAATGTCCGAGCTACCTGCTTGGTGAGTTTTTTCCAAATCGCATGATTAAAAAGTAATCAGAGAGGGCTGTGTTATGTATCAGGGGAGAATAAGTATGACGCCGCAAATTGACGAAAAAGTTGAGCCGATTTTCCAGGAAGT
>CALZIZ010000419.1 GCA_945787465.1 uncultured Desulfuromonadales bacterium | reverse complement strand
CCCCGGACGTGCAACTGCTGTTCGATCCTGTTCTCAACCCGGATGAGGATACGACGTGGGTCTTCGGCCTGAGAGCACGTTTAGCGTTTTAGATCAGGCCATTCCTTATAAATGAGATGAACTTGAAGTAGGGAAAGGTGAACAATGACACCGACGACCGAACCGGACTGGAATTTCACCTGGATTACATGCTGAATCAGTTTTTATCCGAGACATTTACCATAGGGTTTCTATTACGAACAGGTCACCGGTGATTCGGGGAGCGGCACATCGCTTGGAGACTTCAGGGGAGAAGCCGCAGGCATAGGTCCTGCGATAATGTGAACCACCAAGATCAAGGGTAAGGATTTGATTATCAATGCCAATTATGGCTAAAAAAAGGAAAATCGAATGAAAAATAAATTATTATTTACATTTGCAGCTGTTGTCTCCGCTCTGCTCCTGTCGAGCGTGGTGGCCACCGCCGAACAGGTGGGAATCACCACTTCAATAGAATCACTTTCGGGAGCTTATGCCGGCAAGGTCTATTCGCCCTACGCGCAGCGCAGTTTTCCGACCTTCCCGTTGTGGGGTGAGACCCATCTGCACACCGGTTATTCCATGGACGCCGGTCTGTTTGGTAATCGCACTTTACATGACACAGGCTATCGCTTTGCCCGTGGCGAAGAAGTCATGGCCTCGAGCGGTCAGCCGGTGAAACTGAGCCGTCCCCTCGACTGGCTTGTCATCGCCGATCACTCCGACCAGATGGGTTTTGTCCAGGACATCATCAAGGGTGACCCGGTTGTTATGGCAACGGAACAGGGGAAGCGTTGGAATGCCGGCATCAAGGAGGATCCCCAGGCCACCGCGCTGAATTTGATCGAAACTTTCTCCCAGAACAAATTGGATCCCAAGTTGGTTGAAGCATACGCACCCGGTTCGCCAAAGTACCAGACAATCTGGGACAAGATTATCAAGACAGCCGAGGAATACAACGAGCCTGGCCACTTCACTACGCTGATTGGTTTTGAATGGACTTCGCTGGTCAAGGGCGGAAATATGCACCGCAACGTGATCTTCCGCGATGGCGGGCAGAAAGCAGGCCAAGTCGTCCCTTACACGATGGTGCCGCCATTCGGCAGCACCGATCCACTGGACCTGTATAAGTGGATGGATGAGTACGAGGACAAGACAGGCGGTTCCGTGTTTGCCATTGCCCACAACGGCAACCTGTCCAACGGCATCATGTTCCCGGTCGATAAGCAATACACCGGCCGCAAGATCGACAAAAAATATGTCGAATCCCGCGCCAAGTGGGAGCCACTCTACGAGGTCACCCAGATCAAGGGTGACGGTGAGGCCCATCCGTTCCTGTCACCGGACGACGAGTTCGCCGATTACGAGACCTGGGACGAGGGTTCCCTGGACCTGTTAACGCCAAAAACCGACGATATGCTCCAGTACGAGTACGCCCGTGAAGCGCTGAAAAACGGCCTGGTACTCGAGGAGAAACTGGGAACAAACCCCTACAAGTTCGGCATGGTCGGCGCAACAGACAGCCACACCTCGATGGTGACCGCCGAAGAAGAAAATTTCATGGGCAAGCACACCGGTTATGAGGCTTCGCCCGAACGACTGACCCATCCGTTCCAGAAAACTGATGCGGGTGTGCGTTACAGCTGGCAGATGGCGGCTGCGGGACTGCAGGCTGTTTATGCCACTGAGAACACCCGTGAAGCCATTTATGACGCAATGGAACGTAAGGAGACCTATGCCACCACCGGGCCGCGCATGATGGTACGTTTTTTCGGCGGCTGGGATTTCACCGCAGAAGATATGAACAGCCGACAACCGGCATTCCGTGGCTACGAAAAGGGTGTGCCCATGGGCGGCGACCTGACGCAGGCGAAAGGCAAGAAAGCCCCCAACTTCATGGTCTATGCCCTGCGTGATCCCGTCGGTGCCAATCTCGACCGTATCCAGATCATCAAAGGCTGGACGGATGTGAAGGGGAAAACCCACGAAAAAATCTATGACGTCGCCGTGTCCGACGGCCGGAAAATTGCCGGTGATGGCCGCTGCAAGACACCGGTGGGCAATACGGTGGACATAAAGAATGCCAATTGGACAAATACCATCGGCGCCTCGGAACTGACAGCGGTGTGGACCGATCCGGATTTCGACCCCAAGCAGCGTGCTTTCTATTATGCCCGTGTGCTCGAGATCCCAACCCCGCGCTGGATCGTATACGATGCCCATCGGTTCGGCGTCGAGATTCCCAAGGATGCGACAACCATTGGTCAGGAAAGGGCTTATACCTCGCCGATCTGGTATACACCGAAATCATAAGGGGACAGAGTTCGATGGGTAAAATGAATTCTTTCTTTCGAGAACCTTTGGTGCATTTTCTGATAATCGGTGCCGGTTTGTTCCTGGCTTTCGGGTTAACCCGGGAGCCGGGAATGGACACCCAAAAGCGCATCGTAGTGAGCCCCAGCCAGGTTGAGCAGCTCGCTGCCCAGTTTAAACGGGCCAGGCTGCGAATTCCCAGCAAGAAGGAGATGAACGTACTGGTAGAAAGGTACGTGCGTGATGAAGTCTATTACCGTGAAGCCTTGGCCATGGGTCTTGACCGAAACGATCCCCAGGTCCGTTTACGGATGCGAATGAAGCTGGAGTTTTTACTTGAGGATTTAACCACAGATGAGGCACCAGACGAGAAGGTATTGTCTGCCTACTTGCGACAGCATGAGGACAAGTTTTTTGTGGAGCCTCAAGTTTCCTTTTCTCAGCTGTACCTGGATCCGGATAAACACCCGGATTTTGAAACCGTTGCCCTGAATATGCTGGTTAGCTTAAATCATGGTGCAGCGCCGGAATCGGTCGGTGATCCGACCATGTTGCAATACGA
>CALZIZ010000418.1 GCA_945787465.1 uncultured Desulfuromonadales bacterium | reverse complement strand
AACCCGATGGCCAATGGGCTGCCCCGCGGCGGTGTTGACCACTATATAACCGGAAGTCGCCCTGCCCAAGGGGTCGAGCAGGCGTCCCTGGAAGTCGCCCGTGGCGGCGGCAGCTTCCAGGCTGACGGCCGCCAGGCTGGTCAGCTGATCCTGACCGGCAAACAAGGGGCAGGTTTTCGGCAGGTAACCCTCCTTGTAAATAATCACCGCCCAGTCGCCGCTGTCGAGATACGGAGCGGTAAAGTTACCCTCGATGTCGGTGACCACGCGAGCACCGGATAGCTTGGCCACATCCTCGGTGATCTCGCCGTTTTCGGTGGGCACTATGGTGATGACCGCGCCTTCAATGGGCAGCCCGTCACCGGCATCAAGAATCTGGCCGGCAATACCGGTTGCGGGCAGTTGATAGATCACGCAGCCACAGGGGTCATAGGCTTCGATCAGCCGCGGGGGCAGCATGGTATAGCCGTGGTCAGTTTCGATGCCTGCCAGGACCACATATTGGGAGTTAATCGATGGTACCTGGATGGGAGCCATGCCCGAGGGCTCGGTCTCTGCGGCGACCAAGGACTGGATCCGGTTCTCGAATAACTCGGCGACAAAAACCTGCGCCCCTGCCACCGGCTCTTGATCCTCAAGGATCTGGATAGCTAAGGGGTTACCCCCAGCTCCCTGCAAAAGAAAGGTATTGGTTTCCTCCTGAATCTGACAGCATGTTGATCAGCTGGTATTCACCATGGTGAAGGTTATCGAATTCGAAATAACCGCCGGGGCCGGTGAGAGTGGCATCGACGGGAAAACCGGCATCGGCGAGGACAACGATATCGTCTTCCAGGGCGCGCGAGGTGCCGGCCAACATCACGCCATCAAGGTTCGCCCGCGCTTTGTCGTCGTAGCTAACGGACAAAGCAACCACCCCCAAGGCCTTGATCAGGCACTTGATCAGGTCGACCGGGAAGATCAGCCCGAGTACGTTGACTATGACATCAGCGATAATCCCCTGGTTGTCGGCGAGATCAGTATCCGCTTTTTTCTTCTGGGCCTCGGCATCCTTGAGTTTTTTGGTCTCCCTCGCCACGGCCTGCTCTTCGGCTTCCAGCGCCATCTTCCTTGCCTTCTGGGCTTCGCGGGCCAGTCTTCTTTCGGTACTGGCCGCTTCGGTGGCCCGACGGATAGATTCTGCCTCCGAGATATCAGCATCCTTGAGCCTGTCGAGCTCGTCGGCGAATTTTTTGCGGAAATCCGCTTCGCGTTTCTTAATCAGCGCATCAAATGTCTTTTTGGTCGCATCCCGGCCTTTTTCCGCCTGTCCCAAACCCTTCCTTGCCGCATCGGCCAGATCGTCGGCTGACTTCAGCCCTCTCTTAATGGCCTCGGCTGCCTTTTTCAGTGCTTTGATTTGGTCGAGTGTCTCTATCACCTTGCCGATTTTTGCCAGTTTTCCAATCGGAATCAGGCCGATGATATCCAATATTTTCCCGGTATAGGCCGCCATAAGAGTCACCTCCTGAAAAAGTCGCTTTATTGAGCCCAGGCAGCGCTAGCCCAGGTGTCAAAAGCCAACCCTCTGAGCCCGGCTAGGCCTTCTGTTTTCTTTGAATACTAAATTCTAGCCCAGAATGAAGAAATGGACATAGGAGGGAGGGAGAGTTTTTGTAAGGATTTTAAAGCAGAGTCTCTGTCGGTGCACAAACCGCCCCCTGAAGGAGAGCATTCTGTCGATTGTTGCGACCTGACCCCCTGATTTTCGCGGCATTGATGGTTCGGATCGGCGTAACAAATCGCATACCATCGGTCGTCTGGTAGTCGACAAGCCGCGCATTGGCACGGAACCTCCTGGACATTTTGCTCTGCTGTCGATGCCGGAGTCCGAAACTTTCCCACTCCCGGCATCATGTTAGCCTCGGTCATTGGGAGCCGTATGCAGCGCTTTCAAATGTATCTGGATATAGGCGAATGAATTTTGACAGTATATTTGGGAAACGAAAACCAAGGGGCTTATCAATGGCGCCAAGCAACTGTCACAATTGCTAAGTTTTAAAAGGCATATACAGTTCAAGAAAAACGGATTAAATCATTTCGTATTTGTATCCAACACCGTAAATGGAATGAATCAGATCAACGCCATCAGCGGCGGCGGATATTTTTTTGCGAAGCTTCTTTATATGGCTGTCGATGGTTCGATCACAGACGATACGCTGATCGCTGTAAAGAAGGTCCATAAGCTGATCGCGTGAATATATCCGTCCAGGCTTTCGAGCGAGAATGCTCAGCAACTTGAATTCAAGGGCCGTCAGATCGAGCTTTTCTCCCTTCAGCGTCGCTTGATAGCTCTCCTCGTCCAGGCATAAAAGTTGTTGTGTGTCTTCCAGCGACGGTGGAGAGCTGCGGCGTAAAACAGTTTTGACACGCGCCACCACTTCGCGCGGGCTGAATGGCTTACAGATATAGTCGTCCGCGCCCAGTTCCAGACCGAGCAGCCGGTCGATCTCCTCGACCCGCGCAGTCACCATGATGATCGGCACATCGCTGAACCGGCGGACCTCCTTGCAGATCTCCAGCCCATCCTTTCCTGGCAGCATCAGGTCGAGCAGTAACAGGTTCGGCCGGTTTTCCCTGACCCATTCCACGGCCGTTTCCCCACTCGCCAGCCAGTCGGTCTCATAACCGGCCTGACGCAGATAGTCGCGGTGCAGGTCGGCCAGCCGTTTTTCATCTTCAACAATCAGTATCCGTGCCTTCATGCGAACTCCCTGGTGGAAAGAGGAAGGTTGAGGTTGATATTCAGCCCGCCATGCTTTGAAGGGCCGGCGCTGATATCTCCCCGGTGGGCTTCGACGATGTTTTTGCAGATGGCCAGTCCGAGGCCGGCTCCCCCGGTGGCGCGATTGCGCGATCGCTCGCCGCGGTAGAGACGCTCAAAAAGTTTCTCATGCTCTGAGGGATCGATGCCCGGGGGGGTGTCTGCAAAGTCGATCCGCAGGTGGTGATCGCTGACAGAGGCGCTGACCTCGAGCAGGCCTGGGGCCTGGGTGTAGCGCAGGCTGTTTTCGAGCAGATTGCCGAACAGTTGCTGCAGCCGGTCCGGGTCGGCGGACATCTCGCAGCGATTGTCGGGCACATCGAGGCGCAGCTCAAGGCCCTTGGCGGCAAAGCGTGCCTCGTTCTGTTCGGCGGCCTCCCGGAGCAGGGCCAGCGGATCGATGCGACGCATCTTGTAGTCGAGGGCTCCGATGTCGGACATCGACAGTTCGTAGAGGTCGTTCACCAGCCGCGTGAGATGCCGGGCTTCATCGTGCAGGGCGCCCAGAGTCCGGGGGCCGGCTTCCCGTACCCCGTCCTGCAGGGCCTCGATGTCTCCCTGCAAAACCGACAGCGGGGTGCGCAGCTCATGGGCAATGTCGGCAACCCACTGTTTGCGGGCCTGCTCGTTCTTCTCGAGGGTGAAGGCGAGGCTGTTGAAATCGTGGCAGAGCTGCCCCAGCTCGTCGCGGGAGGTGGCCTGGATACGGGTCTGAAAATGACCCGCCGTCAGCTTGCGGGTGCCGGTGGTGAGCGCCTTGATCGGCCGCAGCAGCTGAGTCGTCAGGGGAAAGCTGATGAGCAGGGAGAGCACCGCGACACCCAGCGCCACCAGGGCGAAGGACTGGGTCTGCTGCTCGAGGAACAGCAGGTCGCCGGCCTCGGAGAGCTCCCTGGGCGGAACCAGGGAGAGGTAGCCGATGGTCTGCCCCTCCAGGGCTACCGGCTGGAGGTTGGTCGCCGGCAGATCGGGCGGGCCGATGAGGATCTGCCGGTCTGCGTCATACAGCGCCAGGCGCACGCCCTGGCCCGGGGGCGGCCCCGGCGCCGGCCCGGGTGGGTGCGGGCCTTTCGGGGCCGGCCTCCGATTGTCCCGGCCGGAGAGCAGCAGTTTTTCCCAGACCCTCGGGTTGTCTTTGAGGACCTGCCAGCTGCCTTGCCGGGCATATTCCTCTGCCAGGCGCGGCATGAGCTGCTCCATTTCGGCGAGCTGCTGCTGGTTGACATAGTTGAGAAAGCCGCGGTCGAAGTTCCACTGGATGAACAGGAACATCCCGCCGGAGACCAGGCAGCTGGTCAGGAGCAGGGTGAGAAACAGCTTGTATTTGATTGGCAGGTTCATTTTGCTTCCTTGTTCGGGCCGTGTCGCGAATACAGGTTAGTGTCGTGTCACGCGTGCTGTGTCCGGCCAAGTCTTGTTCTTTTTCACCTGCAGTGCCTCAAAAAAATCCCGATTAAGCTACGGCTAGTCGAGAATTTTTTTCATTGATCAGGCAAAAAATTACGGTGACTTACCAGACACCTCACACATGACACGACACTAGCCGACGAATGTGGAAGAAATATGAATTCGCTCCGAAATGCTGCCTGCCGGTTCGCGAGCAGGGCCGAGCGCTATCCGCGCTCCTGAATTTTATCCTCATTTCTTCCATATTTGCTCCTCAATTCGACTTTATCCTGCCGGACATGAAGAAAAAGGGTAGGCGACCCGCTATTTCCCTTAACCCAGCAAGGAGTCTGCCATGAGGCCTGTGCACGTTTTTCGACTGTCAATCGCGATCCTCTTGAGCGTTCAGCTAGTACAGACGGGCGAAAGTCCGTTGCTGGATTCGGTCGCCGCTGCATCCCGACCCGCTGCGTTGCTCGGCGGTTGAATATGGCTCAATATTCGCCC
>CALZIZ010000417.1 GCA_945787465.1 uncultured Desulfuromonadales bacterium | reverse complement strand
GCCCGGCATGCTCTTCGGTGCCATCCTGCGCTGTCCCTATCCACACGCCATGGTGAAGAAGGTCGATACGAATGTTGCTGAGAAGATGCCAGGAGTTCAGGCGGTTATCAGTGGAGCTTCGGTGGACGCCGATCTCGATTGGCCCTATTCGAACAGGATGAAAACCCGCTTGTTCGACCCCCACTGCAGGTTTGAGGGAGAGACGGTTGCCGCGGTCGCCGCCGAAACCATGTACCAGGCCTGGGATGCGGTGCGGGCGATTCAGGTGGAGTACGAGGTGCTTTCGTTTGTGGCCGATGAACGAAAGGCCCTTTCGCCTGGCGTGCCCGATCTCCACCGGCGGGGTAACCGGAGCCGGGCGGATAGCTATGAGCGGGGGGATGTGGGCAGAGGGTTTGCCGCGGCGGATGTGGTTCTGGAGCAGAACTATCGCACCGCCTGCGAGCTTCACACCCCCATGGAGCTGCATGGCTGCGTGGCCAACTGGGAAGGAGACCGGCTGACGATCTGGGAATCGACCCAGGGCGTGTTTGCCGTTCAGTCCATGGTAGCCGATATCCTGGGGATGCCGCTGGCCAAGGTTCGGGTTGAAGGGCATTATGTCGGCGGCGGGTTCGGCAGCAAGCTGGAGGCCGGCAAGTACACGGTGATCGCGGCACTGCTGGCAAAAAGGGCCGCTCGCCCCGTGAAGCTGTTTCTCAGCCGCGAAGAGACCTTCCTCGCCGTCGGCAATCGTCCCCCCAGCAACATGAGGCTGAAGGCCGGGGTTAAACAGGACGGGACGCTGACCGCCCTCGAATTTTCCGGCCTCGCCAGCGGGGGGGCCTACCAGGCCGGCGGCACGGCCATCCTCGATTGGCTGGTCAAAGACCTCTACATCTGTCCCAATGTCCGCACCGAGACCCTTGACGTGTACATCAATGCCGGGCCGGCCCGGCCTTTTCGGGCGCCGGGCCATCCTCAGTGCGCCTGGGCCCTGGAGCAGATGCTTGACTCTTTGGCCGAGGCCCTTGAGATGGACCCCTTGGAGCTGCGGATGAAAAACATTCCCACCTACAGCCAGGGGCGCCAGGGCAACCCGCCATACACCACCACCGGGCTTGGGGAATGCCTGGAGCAGGGAGCCCAGGCCTTCGGCTGGCAGGAGGCCAGAAAGCGTATCGCCGAGAGTGGAAAGCAAGGGTTTTTACGCCGGGGGGTAGGGATGGCCAGTTGTCTCTGGATCGCCGGCAGCGGAGGTCCGCCATCGACGGTGATGGTCAAATTCTTCTCCGATGGCAGCCTCAGGCTCAACATGGGGGCGAGCGACATCGGCACCGGGACCAAGACAATCATGGCCATGGTGGTTGCCGAGGAGTTGGGGGTGCAGGCCGAAGACGTCCAGATCGAAAACGCTGATACGGGGACCACCCAGTACGCCACTCCCAGCGGCGGCAGCAAGACGGTTCCCACTGAGGCGCCGGCAGTCCGTGCGGCCGCCATTCAGGTCAAGCAGCAGCTGCTGGAGATGGCGGCCGAAGAGCTTCATGTACGAGTCGGGGAGCTGAGCTTTCGGGGGGAAGAGATCGTCGTCCGCGGGACTGCGGGCAAAAAGCTCAAAATCACCGAGCTTTCCAGGTTGAAAAAACGCGGGCTGGTGATGGGTGTGGGCTACCGGGGCCCCAATCCCGAAGGGAAAGTCGTCAATCCCTTCGCCGCCCAGTTCTGCGAAGTCGAAGTGAACACCCGCACCGGGGAGGTCAAAATCCTGCGTTTTGTCAGCGCCAACGACAGCGGCCGGGTGATGAACCGGTTGACCTATGACAACCAGGTGTTTGGCGGGATCACTATGGGGATCGGCCTGGCCATGACCGAGGCCCGGATGCTTGACCGCAACAGGACCGGCAAGCTGGTCAACAAGAACTGGCACGACTACAAGCTGCCGACCGCGCTGGACGTTCCGGCGGACATGATGTCGCAGCCTGTCGAACTCGAGGATCCGCAGGCCAATACGACGGGTGCCAAGGGCCTGGGGGAGCCGGTGACCATCCCGACAGCGGCGGCGATCGCCAACGCCGTTTATCATGCCACGGGCATTCGGGTCAGCGAAACCCCCATCAATCCTCAGCAAATGGTCCAACTACTCGCCGAGCTGCGGATGGAGGAATAACCCATGCTGCCGAACTTCGCCTATGTGCGGGCCCGCACCCTGAAAGAAGCGATCAAACACCTCTCAGTTCAGGGCGCGGTCCTCCATGCCGGAGGGACCGACCTGCTCGGCTGTCTGCGCGATCATGTCTTTGGCGCCCAGAGGCTGGTGAGCATCAGCCGGATCAAGGAGTTGCAGGGAATCAAACCCACAGCATCCGGTGGACTGCGCGTCGGGGCGTTGACCAGTCTCGCCGAGGTCGCCGCCAATACCCTTGTAAGGGGGCGCTATCCTGCCCTAGCCCAGGCAGCCCAGGAGGTAGGTAGCCCCCAGCTTCGCAACCAGGGGACCCTGGGCGGCAACCTCTGCCAGAAGCCGCGCTGCTGGTACTATCGGGGAGAGTTCCACTGCCTGCGCAAAGGGGGCAGGATTTGCTATGCCCTGAAGGGGGAGAACCAGTACCACTGTATTCTCGGCGGGGCAGGTTGTTACATCGTGCATCCCTCTGACACTGCATCGGCCCTTGTCGCTCTTGATGCCAGGCTTCGGATTGTCGGGCCTCAAGGGGAAAGGACCTTGGCGGTAGAAGATTTTCATGTTTCGCCGAGCCAGGATTCCCAGCGCGAAACGGTGTTGGACCGCCTCCCGGGCTGCGCAGCCGCTATCGCAAGGTTCGAGCTCGACAGTCCTGGGATTTTGCCCTGGCGGGAGTGGCTCTGGCCTTGCAGTTCGAGGGGGAAGGGGTAACCGGTGGGCGGGTGGTGCTCAGCGGCGCAGCTCCCGTGCCCTGGCGGGCCAGGGCGGTGGAAGAGGCGATCATCGGCCGGCCCCTTGATGCAGAGACCATTGCCAGCGGAGCAGAAGCCGCGGTAAAAGGTGCTCGTCCCCTGGAGCACAACGGTTATAAGGTGGATCTGTTTCGGGGCCTCCTCGAGGAAGAGTTGGGCCGCATCGGAGGTCTTGGATAGAATCTTCCCTGCCCGGTAACAAAAAAACCGGCCCTCGCTAGGGCCGGTTTTTTTTAGGCTTTTTAGACTGGGCTCATGCCTGTGCCAAGGCTCTGATGGCGTGCGCGTAATCCAGGCGCAGCCTTTCCAGATAATCCCCGTCGATATGCCCTTTCCAGTTCTGAACTTCAGAAAACCGCTTCGGCATGTTTATGCTCAAGGGATCAAAGCCTGTCTTGATGCGGGTCTGCCAGCGCATTTTTTGAATGTCAGCTGCAATGGTGCCCAGATTCTTGGCCGCATCCTCCATTCCAATACTGGCAAAGCACTCACCCAGAACCTCATCGCTGTAGACCTTGCGGGCAAAGAGGCAGGCCACGGTGCTGGTCAGCAGGGCGCGGCTGCGTTCATCGTCGATGAGAAATTGCACCGCCTTGGCGGCGTCTTTCTCGGTGTGGGTCTGGTCGTAGGAATAGCCGCCCGAATCGAGGTGGGAATGACGAAATCCAAGGGCCTGGGAGGTGAAAAAAACCTCTCCGGTGGCGTAACCGGCCATCTCCTGGCCCAACACGCAGGCAAAGTCCTCTCCGCCATGGTGCCGGGCGGCCTGGAGGGTTCCCTGGCCAAGCAGGCGGTAAAAGTCGTTGGCCGCATTGCCGAGCAGGCCGACTGCCTTTCGGTACCCTTCGGCATCGCCGAAAGCCAGCGGCACGACGGTCTCGGTCTGGCTGATGA
>CALZIZ010000416.1 GCA_945787465.1 uncultured Desulfuromonadales bacterium | reverse complement strand
TGGGAGCATCTTCAGTCAGTCGAGCCACACGACGCGGTGAGACACTGATGGCCTGTCGGCCAGGCCTCGAGGCTTGGTGGGAGGAGCAGCTAAGGCACTAAAGTAACAACGTTCCCTTCACCCAGACCTGGCTCGACAAGGTCATACTCAAAGACGGTACCCTGGTGCCGAAAGCTGGCGGCACCACCATGGCGCAGCTAAAGACAGCCCTCGAAGCCGGCCTGACCAGTGATGTGGCCAAAAGCAAATTGCTGCTGCAAAAAGTTAAAGGGGTTGCAAAGAGCACCGACCTGCAAGCCGACGGTCAGGCATTTAAGGCTGGGGATCTGTTTAAAGACGACGGCGAGCTTGAGTCAACCAATTACGTCGAAGAGTACCACCGCTATGTCGGCGATCCGGCAGCGCCTGCCAAACGAACAAAGTCAGGTCGCGACGGCAATGAAACTGCTTGGTACAGCAACAAAATTCGGAACGGTAGCGACGCCCTGAAAAGCCTACAGGAATCCACAGATCAGGCAGTTAAGAAAGATGCTGCTGAGGTTCTCGCCTGGCTCGCTCTACGCAGTTACAACGGGGGCAATAAGAACGCTACGCTCTACCCGGGCAAAGTGCTCGGCACAAAATAAACCGTGCCCACAAGGAATTAACCCTATGACCTATATAAAAACGCTGGTGCTTATTTTAACTCTTGTGCTGGTCACTGGCTGTCCGATGGCGGAAGCCGATGACCCCGTTCACACCTCCAGCCTGACGCAATGGGAGGTGATCTTCCTCACCCAAACAACGATTACCCGCCTCACTCCGGCCGACGGCAATCTTCGAACTATTCAGGACAAGGTGTATGCCGAAAAGCTTAAGGAGCAGGATAAGGGAGTAGTCAAAGAGTTACCGACTGGATTTTATTGCGACTCGGCAAATAACGTCATCAATATGATGGTTTGTGGCAGTGGTGGGTACCTTGTTGACTTGGAGACCAACAGACCCTCAAAGAGAAAGATCCCCTTCTACGGTACCATCACCGCCGATGGCCGCTACATCCTCAAGCGGAGCGAAAATAGCTCGGTCTACGATATTCAGACAGACACCACCTTTCCTCTTGAACCCATTCCTCGAAATGAAGAGGGAGAGCGGCCCTCCGTCGCCTACCCCACCCAGCCCCGTCCTGACGGAACCTTTGCCTTTAGTTTTAGCGACACTGATGATTACGATAGCAACATCATCTACGAAGCCAATTTCAACGAAGTCCTCGAAAAAAGGGGTCAGGGCTTCAGCTTCACCCGGGTGGAGGATGCCCTTCAGAACGGGCGTTTGCAGAGTAAGATCCAGGACTATATCGGCAACAACCTCTCAATGGAAATCAAGGTCAGGTTTGATTCGCCCCCCCCGCTGAATGATCGCCTTGAAAATTGGCCGACGCCGGTTTATTCCTGCACCACCAGCCACGACGGCGAATGGGCGGTGTGCAAATCGAACGACGACTGGTACGGCCCCGGCTGGGTGCTTGTCGATACCCGCGCCAAGAAGGTGGTCAAAGAATATCCCGACCTGGCCGCCGACACAAACCCGCTCTGGATGTGGACCGGCGACCCCAAGAAGCACCCGGGGTATGTGCGTTAACGGTTGTTTGGTGCCGGAGGGGCGGGGACGGGTTAAGGGGACGGACGGGTTAAGGGGACGGACTTGAATTTTTGAGTTTCTTTGCTATCATTTTCCTATGCCAAGAAATGCTCGCATTGATATCCCCGGCCTGTTGCAGCATGTTATTGCGCGAGGCATTGAAAGACGGCCTGTTTTTCTGGATGATCAGGACAAACGCGCTTTTTTGTCTCGCCTGTTCAAACTTTTGCAAGAGACCGAAACAACCTGCCTTGCCTGGGCCTTGCTGGAAAATCATTTTCACCTTCTTCTTCGGCCCAAGAGGGTAAAGTTGGCGGAGGTGATGCGTCGCCTGCTGACCGGGTACGCGGTTGAGTTCAACTTGCGGCACCAGCGCGCGGGCCATCTTTTTCAAAATCGGTACAAATCTATTGTTTGCGATGAGGATCCTTATCTTCTCGAACTGGTGAGGTACATTCACCTGAACCCGTTGCGAGCTGGGGTGATCCCCTCCCTTGCAGAGCTGGAAGGCTTTGCCTGGTGTGGCCATGCAGAAATTCTGGGTAAGGCTGCCAATCCTCTGATATCTGTTGATGAGGTCCTTGCACTTTTTTCCCGACGGCGTCAAACGGCGAAGGAAAAATATCGAACCTTCATTGCTGATGGGCTGGCAGCGAGCAGCTTGGTCAAGCTTTCGAGCGGAGGTAAACGAAGCAGTCTGGCCATAAACCCCATTCTATCGGAGGATGATGTCTTCGACGAGAGGGTTCTTGGTGGAGGCGGTTTTGTGGAAAACTTGCTGTTGGCCACCAGCCCGGGGGAAAGACCAGGGCCGATGGATTTCTCTGATCTGGCCCAGAGGGTCACGGATTATTTCAAAGTCGATTCGCAGATGCTGGCCGTGCGGACAAAAGAGCGCAATATTGCCGCAGCCAAGGCAGTCGTCTGTCACGTTGCCTTGCGGCAACTGGGGATGCCAGGCACCGAGGTTGCCAGAATGACATCTCTGAGTCCTTCAGGGGTTACTCGGGCCGCTAGAAGGGGAGGTGAGCTGCTTCGCGATGACAGGAAATTACGAGAGTGTCTGTTTGATGTGTAGAGAAAGTCAATAAATCAAGGACGTCCCCGATGGGAAGCACTGAGCCTAACTTCTTGCTCTATTGCTTTAAGTGGGCTTTTCTGATATTTTTCTTCGCATGCCAAGACAACCCCGACTCGATATTCCGGGCCTGCTTCAACATGTCATCGTTCGCGGCATTGAACGGTCCGCCATTTTTCTTGACGATGAAGATCGAAGCCGTTTAGTTGATCGGCTCGGCAGCCTGCTTGTCGAGACTGAAACCGATTGCTACGCTTGGGCCTTGCTCGACAATCATATCCACCTCCTCCTGCGTTGTAAGCGCCTTGAACTCTCCAGTTTTATGCGCCGCCTATTGACCGGTTATGCCGTCACCTTTAATCTTCGACACAAGCGATCCGGGCATCTTTTCCAGAACCGTTACAAGTCCATCGTCTGCGAAGAAGAGCCTTATCTGCTCGAACTGATCCGATACATCCATCTCAACCCGTTGCGGGCAGGCCTGGTGAAGGATTTGGACGCCTTGGATCGGTACCTTTGGTGCGGGCATGCGGTGCTGCTCGGCTATCGCCCCTTTGCAGGGCAGCGGGTCGACGAGGTGCTCACACGGTTCGGCAAGCGCCTGACTGCCGCTCAAAAACACTACAGGGAGTTTGTTGCCGACGGCATGGCCATGGGAAAGCGCCCTGAACTGGTTGGAGGCGGACTGCGACGAAGCCGGGCATTGTCGGGCGAAGATCCTGAGAAGGGGGCGCATGACGATCGGGTTTTGGGAAGCAGCGAATTTGTCTCATCCCTCAACCAAGAAGGCCTGCTGGATAAGCGTTTGCCGCCCAGGATGAGCCTCGATGCTCTTCAGGGGAAAATTGCAGA
>CALZIZ010000415.1 GCA_945787465.1 uncultured Desulfuromonadales bacterium | reverse complement strand
ACGGCAAAGACGAAGCCCTCGAGGGGGCGGTGCTGCAGCATGTTCCAGCAGCCCCGCGAGGAGTACATCGGCTGCTCGTTGTAGATCTGCTGGGCGAAGTAGACGTTGAAGCGCAGAAAGTCGATGAGTTCGCAGGCCGAGTCAATTTCTGCCTGGTAAGGATTCTTGCTGGCGGCAAGCATGTTGGTTGCATTGAAGAGAAAACGGTACTTATCGGCGAGCAGGTCGGCGGCCTTGAGAAAGATCGCCGCGCGCTCTTCCCAGCGCAGGCTCGCCCACTGCTCCTTGGCCGCCAGGGAGGCTTCGATGGCTTGCCGCACCTCGACCTCGCCGGCCTGGTGGCAGTCAGCCAGCACGTGGCTGTGGTTGTGGGGCTGGACGACCTTGGCGAGGGTGCCGGTCTGAACCTCCTTGCCGCCGATAATCAGGGGGATCTCGATCCGCTGCCCCTTAAGCCGCTCCAGCTCGGCCTTGATCTGCTGTTTCTCCGGAGAGCCAGGGGCGTAGCTGAACTGGGGCTCGTTGACGGGGACGGGGATTTTCACGACTGCGTTATTCATCAAGTTCACGATTTTACCTCATATCGAGTTAGAAGGAATTTCACCTCGGATTATTATACACTCCATTCAGGTGTTTACATTTAGCAAGGCAAATGCCAAACAGCGTTCTGATTTCACACACCCTGATTTTTACATTTGTTTTCAGGTTCTTACAGATGGGCACTTCAATGGCCGTCCGAAACTATTATCGCTGATGATACCGCCACCCCAGAGCTCCCTGTGACCTCCTCCACATTTGAATGAAGCTTTCATCGCCCATACGCCCACAAATAAAGGCTCACGAAAACAGCACCTTAGAACTATATGCAATTTTCAAAAAACATCCTGACTCCAAGAACAGGCAGAAAGGAGATATGCAGAAACAGGTTGGCAAACTTGCAGATTAAGGAAAAGCAGGGGCCTAACAACACACTTTTATTCAATGCTGAATAGCCGATTATCAACTGAGCCCCCTGGTCCAGTCGTTCCGGAAAGTTGCTGCTTGAGTCACACCAGTACCTGCAAGCCGACTGTGGTGGCATTTTTACTTTTTCAACGCTGCGAATTAAACACGATTTGTCCATTTTTTCGGTACAGATCGGCCTATTCCACCCTGAATCACAATATTCAAAACTGAATCAATCTTCCGTCTAAAGCGCCAAAAAAAAGGCAGCCCCAATCGGCTGCCCCCATTAATGCTACTCGGCAAAGCAAGCTTAGACGCGAACCCGTTCCAGGCGTCCCTTAAGCTGATTGTCGAAGTCGTCAAATTGATCCTGCACGGCCTCTGAAGGCTGCCGGCCCAAGAGGCTAACAACGACGCAGGCCATGGTGCAGAAGACAAATCCGGGAAGGATTTCGTACACCTCGAAAAGACCGCCCTCGAGCTGCTTCCAGACGATCACCGTGGCTGCTCCCACGATCATCCCCGCCAGGGCCCCGTTACGGGTCATGCGCTTCCAGAACAGCGAAAGGATCACCACCGGCCCGAAGGCGGCGCCGAAACCGGCCCAGGCATAGGCCACCAGGCTCAGCACCGAGCTCTCTGGGTTGGAGGCGAACAGGATCGCGATCAGGGCGATGGACAGCACGGCGATGCGGCTGACCAGGACCAACTCCTTTTCGCTGGCGTCCTTGCGCAGAATGGCTTTGTAGAAGTCCTCGGCGATAGTGCTGGAGCAGACCAGCAACTGGGAGTCGATGGTGCTCATAATTGCCGAAAGAATGGCAGCCAGAAGAATTCCGGCGATCCAGGGGTTGAACAGCACCTGGGTCAGGGTCATGAAGACCGTTTCCGGGTTCTCCAGGGGCGCCTCGGCGAAATAGGCGATGCCGGCGAAACCGGTGAACATGGAGCCGAACAGGGCAAAGACCATCCAGGACATTCCGATCAGCCGGGCCTTGGGAATTTCGGCGGGTGACTTCACCGCCATGAAACGGGCCAGGATATGCGGCTGGCCGAAATAGCCCAGCCCCCAGGCCATCAGCGAGATAATCCCCAGCAGGCTCATGTCGGAGAAGACATCGAGCATCTGCGGATTTTGGGTGGCCACATGGGAAACGGCCGCATCAAGGCTGCCCAGCTGGTTCACAGTCACGATGGGAACGGCGATCAAGGCAATAAACATCAGGATGCCCTGGAAGAAATCGGTCCAGCTGACCGCCAGAAACCCGCCTAGAAAGGTGTAGGAGACGATAACGATGGCTCCCAGCCAGAGGGCGACCTGGTAGTCCAGACCGAAGGTCTTCTCGAACAGCAGGGCCCCACCGACCAGGCCCGAGGAGGTATAGATGGTGAAGAAGACCAGGATCACCAGCGCTGAGATGACCCGCAAGAGGCGGGAGCTGTCCCCGAAGCGGTTTTCCAGGAAGTCGGGGAGAGTAATGGAATCATCGGCTATCTCGGTGTAGTGGCGCAGGCGCTTGGCCACGAACTGCCAGTTCAGGTAGGCGCCGAGGGAGAGGCCGGTGGCGATCCAGACCTGGTTCATTCCGGCGGCGTACATGGCCCCGGGAAGCCCGAGCAGGAGCCAGCCGCTCATGTCCGAAGCTCCTGCGCTCAGCGCGGCCACGGCCCCGCCCAGCTGGCGTCCGCCGAGCACGTAGTCCGAAAGGTCTTTGGTCTTGAGGTAAGCATAGAGGCCGATGCCCAGCATGCCAAACAGATAAACGACGAAGGTGATCAAAACCGGTGCGTTCATGATGCTTATCCCGTCCTTTCCGTGAAATAGGTGATGACAGAAAGAACGACGGTCAACAGCATCGGGCCAACCAGCCAGAACCAGCCAGCCAGAACCAGGTCGATGCCGACAATGAAATCTGCTCCATTTTTCTCTCTCCTTCTCTTTTGGCAGGGCGGGCCCGCGAGGCCTCCCCTGCCCTGCAATCTAGACCGTTATTCAATTAATCCCGCTGTCAGGCTGGCCCCATTCCCAGCATCTGGCGCAGGGCATGTCGGGCGATGCCCGGGTTCTCCTTCAGGCGCCGCCGCGAATAGGGCAGCCAGTCTTTGCCGAAGGGGACGTAGACCCGCAGCCGATGGCCGCCCGAGAGGATAATTCCCCGAAGCTCTTCATCGACCCCGAGCAGCATCTGAAACTCGTACTCGTCTCTTTTCATGCCGTACTTGTCGATAAGTCTCAGCGCCTCGAAGACGAGCTTTTCGTCGTGGGTGGCAATGCCGACGTAGGCTTTTTTCTCAAAGAGCTTCTCCAGGCAGTGGACGAAGTTGCGGTTGACGACATCGGGGTCTTTGTAAGCCTGCTTGCGCGGCTCGTTGTAGATTCCCTTGCAAAGCCGGAAGTTAAGTTCGCCGTCAGAAAGATCCTCGATATCGGCCGGGGTGCGCCGCATGTAAGACTGCAGCACAGTACCGACATGCCCTGGAAACTCGTTTCTCATACGCCGGTAGAACTCCAGGGTGTCGTCGGTGCAGGGGTGGTCCTCCATGTCGATGCGCACGAAGCTCCCAAGGCTCGCCGCATGGGCAACGATCTCCCGCAGGATTTCGAAACAGGCCGCCTTGTCGAGAGAAAGACCGAGCTGGGACGGCTTGAGCGACAGGTTACCGTTGAGCCCCTCGGCATGAATGGTGGACAGGATCTTGAGGCACTCATCCTTGAAAAACCGGGCCTGGTCCATGGTCTTGATGAACTCGCCCAGAATGTCGATGGTCGCCATGAGCCCCTGGCTGTTCAGATCGCGGCTCAGCGCCACCGCATCCTCAAGAGCATTACCGGCGATATATCCCTTGGCAAAGTGACCGACGATGGGCGCCGGAACATGCATGATGGTTTTTGAAACAAGAAAATTGAAAAGCGACATGGCTTAACCTCTTCTGTTCGGGAGGTTGAAGGATAAAAACAAACCCTGAAAAGCAAAATCGGCCTCTCGCCCGTTCGCTGCCGAACTCTGCGTGCTCGAGCGAATGAAATGAGCGGGCGAGAGGTCGTTTTTCCGATTTTGGCCTTTACCGGATCAGGCCTCGTCCATGAAGGGATACTCGACCGACTCGGCGGAGACGAAGGTCTCCTTCACCGTGCGCGCCGAAGCCCACTTAAGCAGGTTGAGCACGCTGCCGGCCTTGTCGTTGGTCCCCGAGGCCCGGCCGCCGCCGAAGGGCTGCTGCCCGACCACCGCACCGGTCGGCTTGTCGTTGATGTAAAAGTTGCCCGCCGCGTTCTCAAGCTTTTTGAGCGCCAGGCTGGTGGCCAGCCGGTCGGTGGAGAAGATCGCCCCGGTCAGTGCGTAGGGCGAGGTGCCGTCGAGAACCTCAAGGGTCTGCTCGTACTGCTCATCCTCGTAGACGTAGATGGTGAGCACCGGGCCGAAGATCTCTTCTTCCATGGTCTTGAAGTGGGGGTTGTCGGTCAGAATCACCGTCGGCTCGATGAAGTAGCCGACGCTGTCATCGCAGCCGCCGCCGATGATGACTTCGGCATCGGCAGCATCCCTGGCGTATTCGATGTATTCGCGAATGCCCACAAAGGCCTTCTTGTCGATCACCGCGTTGACGAAGTTGGTGAAGTCGGCCACATCACCCATCTTCAGCCCGCCAATCACATCGCGCAGACGGCTTTGCACCTGCCCCCAGAGGGATTTGGGGATGTAGGCCCGGGAGGCCGCCGAGCACTTCTGCCCCTGGTACTCGAAAGCACCGCGCACCAGCCCGGTCACCACCTGATCGACCTTGGCCGAGGCGTGGACCATGACGAAGTCCTTGCCGCCGGTCTCGCCGACGATGCGCGGATAGCTCTTGTAGCGGGCAATGTTTTCACCGATGGTCTTCCACATGTCGTGGAAGACAGGGGTGGAGCCGGTAAAGTGCACCCCGGCCAGGTTGGGATCGGCCAGGCAGAGCGGGCCGACCTGGGAGCCGGGGCCGGGAACGAAGTTGATCACCCCGTCAGGCAACCCTGCTTCTTGGAGGATCTGCATCAGGTGGTACGCCTGGTAGACCCCGGTCGAAGCCGGCTTCCAGATCACGGTGTTGCCCATGATCGCCGCCGAGGTCGGCAGGTTGCCGCCGATGGCGGCGAAGTTGAAAGGGGTCACAGCAAAGACGAAGCCTTCGAGGGGGCGGTGCTGCAGCATGTTCCAGCAGCCCCGCGAGGAGTACATCGGCTGCTCGTTGTAGATCTGCTGGGCGAAATAGACGTTGAAGCGCAGAAAGTCGATCAGCTCGCAGGCCGAGTCGATCTCTGCCTGATAAGGGTTCTTGCTCGCCGCGAGCATGTTGGTTGCGTTAAACAGATAGCGGTACTTGTCGGCGAGCAGATCAGCAGCCTTGAGAAAGATCGCCGC
>CALZIZ010000414.1 GCA_945787465.1 uncultured Desulfuromonadales bacterium | reverse complement strand
AGATCGTGAAATTTCCAACGCTGCGGAAACATGGAGTGCCTTGCAGCTTTGCAGATAGGCGAGCGCATCCTCCTGCCAGCTCGATTTATCAAAATCGGTAGCCAGGAAATAACAGGTGTCATCTTTCAGCAGGGGATAAATGCCTATCGTATGTTGACCGGCCAGGTGGTTATAGATGACACGGTCTGTCACTGGGAGAAACTGGCGTTGCTTGCACACACCACACTTGACGCGAGGTTTCCCGCAGACGCCTGGTCGCCATTCATTCTTACAGGCCGGAGAATATCCTGATCCGCCTTTACTTGATTCCCAGCGAACGGGGTAGATGTCGGTCCGTCCGCGAAAGAGCCGACGAAACATGGCAATTTTCTCTTCTGGTGAATACTGTTGGGCGGGCGTTTCGATTCAGGGGGCTGGTTCAGGAGCAGACCTTTCCACCTCCCAGGGGATATTGTGGGCAGCCAACAGTTTTTTGAGGCGCGTATTCTCCCGTTGAAGCTCGACACAATGTGGGCAACTGCTTCCGTCCTTAACTCCCATAGTCTTACCGCCTTCCCGATGGAGCTGAGCGAATCAGTTTCTCCCGTGCCTTTCTCATCCCGGTGAAAATCGGATCGGCAACAGCATCGGGGAATGAGCCGGGTAATTGGCTGCTGACTTGGTCTATCACCTGATCCAAGCGTCCCAGGACCTCAGTGATGATCTCCTCCATACCGTCTGCAGGAAAGTGGCAAGCCTTTGCCGTTGAGAGCCAGTGACGATAGAGCATGGCGTTCCAGTCGTAATGCCGGTTTTTGCCCGTCAGCGCCATCGCCATCTTCAGCCGGCGTTGCTCAAGCTGTTTCTTGGCCACCAGGGGAAAGGCGGAAATCACATCATAGAGCGGTGTCAGCTTGAAGCCACCGCCCGGACGCAGAAAGATGCTGAAATTCTTGGCATGGCCGTCAATGGCGGCCAGCAGCCAGAAGACCAGATTCGCAGTCATGAAAAGGTGCCGGTCGGTCAAGCTGTTTGTTGACCCTAGTAAAAGATCCATGATCTGCGAAAAACCGGGACCGCCATCGCCCTCATATTTCAGCGCTGGCGGAATATTCAGGGCCTGGCACATGTCTTCCTGCGGCAGACGGATAAGCCAGGACTTGTCCGTTGCCCAGCGACGATCGAATCGCTCGACTACCAGGGCTTTTGTGCCGGCAAAGGAGAGCATTTCCGTATCCGCAACGGGAAGGCCGAAGGCCTTGAGGATGGCATGGCAAAGCCATTCGTTTTCTACACTGTCGGAGAGATCCATGCCGCTGTGTTCTATGCGGCCGATCGGCAGTTTGAAAATATGGCTGGTCGGCGTTGTCCCCAGCGGCAGATGCCATTGGTCCGAGAGTCTGAGAAGGGCGGTTTTCTCCTGTGCTCCTGCGACCGAGATGCGGAAATCTTTATCCTCGCGCATCCCCAGGGGCATGGTCCGATAGTTTTTCAGGGTTTCGGCAATTGCCGCATCGCTGAGCGGCTCCGCTTCAATTTTTCTGACATCAACCTGGCTGTCTTCCGGAAGGATCTGCAACGCTCCGACGCAGTCCCTGCCGACGTGCCACAAGAGATCAAAGCCTCTGTTCGAGGCAGCTCCGAAGCTTCTTTGAATCCGGTTTCTGATCGGTTGACTGTCTGGAAGCAGGTTGTCGAAAAAGTTTTCAACCGTATCTCCCGCGTAAGCCTGATCAGCCAAGGGCATCGAGAGGGACAGAGGACGTCCTGAGGTGCTTGCGAGCCAGGACTTATCATAGCTGAATTCGAGCCTGCCGTTGGCGGCGCGGGTCAGGGTTCCGACCTTTTCCCCATTCATGTAGGCGAACAGCTCTGCTCTTTGGCGTTTGCGACCCATTTACCAGTTGTCCCCTCCGCCCTGATCCATTGTCTTTTCCCGCGGGGCTATGGTCATTTCCATCTCCAGCGCCGCCATCAGGCGAAACAGGGTGTCAATGCGGGCATTGGACTCTCCTCGCTCAATGCGTGACACCATGGCCTGGGTGATCCCGACAAGATTTCCAGCCTGGTCTTGGGTCAGCCCTATTTTTCTTCTGGCTGATTTGAGAATCTGGCCTAGAATTTTGGGCGAGGTGGCTTTTTGCATTGTTTCGAACTCCGCTGCTCATATCGAATTACGTATAAAGAAAGAATATGCCTAGTTCAGCATAAAGTCAAATTATGTCTAAAGAGATATAGGGCTGAGATATGTTTAATTCGATATGAGTGGTGGCCAGCCTGGATGTATGAGCCCCTGGGGGGATATCTCAGGCCTTGAGGGCCACCAACAGGAGAACTTCCTCCCAGTGCTGGTTTCTGACCGACACGGGGAGCCAAAAAAATATGATGCCCGATTTCCTTCGAGAAATTCGGCCATTTTTATTTTCTGTTGGCTATAGGCAATCTTTTCGATTCTTTCTCCCCTTTGGCCAAATGCTCTAAAAATCAATTGGTTGCAGAGTTCGAGTCTGGAATGGTGTTATTTGCTTTTTCGGTCTCTGATTTCATTGGCTGACGACATACCCCATCGCCTTGTAGCCGCGCAGGCGTTTATCCCACATGCGGGCAAGCTGAGCATGGTCATGTTCATATTAGTCGTAGATATGGACATCTGACTTATGGCTGTGTTCACGTTGTAAGCGCCCGGCATATTGTTGCAGGGTTCCTTTCCAGGAAATCGGCAAAGCGAGGAACAGCGTATGGAAATGACAACCTAAAATTGACCACCTGTGCTAACCGAATTTTGACCACCCCGAGCGTTGGACGTAGTGCTGGGTGACAGGGGATCATCCAGCGACAATCTCTGTTCCACATGACCGATAAACAATGAACACCTTGAGACGTGGTCAGCGTTTATCCGGTCGGCAAAGTCCCCAACCTGAGTTCTGTTATCTCAGG
>CALZIZ010000413.1 GCA_945787465.1 uncultured Desulfuromonadales bacterium | reverse complement strand
ATCGGCAAGGGTGAATTTAACCTCGAAAGCAAAACCATGGATATCAAATTGCTGGTGGAGCCGTTGAAGACCGTCGATACGATTATTAAAAAAATCCCCGTTATCAGTTACCTGCTAGGCGGCAGCCTGGTTTCCATCCCGGTCAGCGCAAAAGGCGACCTGGCAGACCCCAGGGTGACGATCCTTTCGCCCTCGGAAGTCGGCTCCGGACTTTTGAGGTTCGCCGAAAGAGTTCTCAACGCCCCCCTGAAAATCATTGAACCGATAATCCCCGCAACAGGGTCCAGATGACCAAGTAATAATCTTCAGGGGCTGGGGGCCTGATAAGTGTATTGACGACCTCCCCTCTTGGGCCTGATGAACCTACCCCTGTGAAATTAACCTATGGCTGAACCTCAGATTTTCTCAGCAATGTCCGGTTAGAACTTTGCACTCAGTCCGTTTCTGGGCTCAAGGGCCAAACCATTTGCCACAGAGCGCCGTTTCTGGATGAAAACTAATTATAAGCAACAATCGGAGCATATCCCTTCACCTTGGCTGGTGCCCAGAGGATCTTTACTGATGCCAGCAACATTGAGCGAGAGAGGGACAATGAACGAAGAGAACTCAAATCAGCAGTCCTCCAGGCGTTGCCTAAACATAGACAGAAAGTTTTTACGCATGACGACGTCACCCTGATTGCTTTTGACATCGGTTGGCGGAGGTGGTGATAAACTATCTCCATAGACAGCAAGGTCAACCTCCAGATGGAGAATCTCACCATGACTGACAAAGAATGGGACTTTCAGGAAATTTACACGACCTTTCAGCCAAAGATACTCGGATACCTCTCACGCATGCTCGGTGGGAACGAGGCCGAGGACCTGACCCAGGAGGTTTTCGTCAAGCTCGATAAGGCGCTGAAGGATTTCAGGGGTGAGGCCCAACTTTCCACCTGGATCTACCGCATTGCGACCAATGCCGCACTGGACAGGCTGCGCAGCTCCTCTTTCAAGCAAAAGGAAATGGAATGCGTTTCTAGCGATTCATCCAGCCAAAAGGTGACCGAACCAGAGGACAGGAATGTCTGGACCGGTGAAAAAATACCGGAAATCGACCAGCAGTTGATTCGTCAGGAGATGAACAGCTGTATCCGCGAATATATCGATCAACTCCCTGAAAATTACCGGGCGGTCCTGGTCCTCAGCGAGGTCGAAGGCTTTAAAAACCGGGAGATTGCCGAAATCCTCGAGGTCAGTCTGGATACGGTAAAAATCAGATTGCACCGGGCAAGAGCCAAACTGAAGGAACGTCTGGGCAGCCATTGCAATTTTTACCTTGATGAGCGAAGCGAACTGGCCTGCGACCGAAAAGAGACCGGTGACCACTGACCCACCGCATCTCCCCCTGCGCGATATCCCAGCTTTTCAAAGCCCCTTCCCTTCCTACATCAGCCTGGGCCCTCTCTACCCTCGACAGTTAACCAATCCCTGATCCGCCCCAAACAGAAAAAACAGACAGCCTGTATCCCTTAACCGCCATCCCCCGTCTATATGGTTGAAGGCAGAAAATCATTGGCAGGAAATGGAGGCACGTATGTTTGGAACCGAAGGATTCGAATTCTGGTGGCTGATCCCGATTATCCTGATTGGTCTATGTGTTTTCGGGGCAAGGGGATGTTGCTTCGGGAGGCGCCGTCACATAAAAGACAGGTCTGAAAGGAACAATGAAACTTCCTCCGACTCAGCCCTGGAGATCCTCAGCAGGCGTTACGCTCGCGGGGAGATCAATGATGAGGAATACGAGAGGAAGAGAAACACTATCATCCAGGCAAAGAAAGGAGTGACGAGATGACGACTGAACAAAAAGGTCAAAAAAATGAACATGAAGCAAAATGCCCAGCAATGGACTGCTGTTCACCGGAGAAATTCGCGGCAATGATGGCCAAATGCAGGGATGACATGAAATGCGAGTGTGGCCCCATGATGCTGGAGATGATGAAGGGCGAATGGTGCCCGCCAGAGCAGAAGTGAACCCTTCAACCGATGGCTCAATTCATCATGGAGCAGGCCATGAAACAGTCAGAGCAACGGTTTTCCATCGAGGTGGAAAGCACCTATAAATTATATGCCGCGATACAACTCTCAGGCAGGACTATTATCAAATGGGCATCCACGCCCCAGATCGTCATCCCCGAGGGCTTCTGTCGGGGGCCAGGATTTCAAGCCTTTAAAACTGGATTCCCGACCAACAACTCTTCGGGAATGACGAGGGCTGTATCGGCTCTGCTTTGGCCTTGTCATTCCGGGGTCGACCAAAGGATTGCCTTGAAACGA
Organism: uncultured Desulfuromonadales bacterium; assembly: GCA_945787465.1. Taxonomy (GTDB): domain Bacteria; phylum Desulfobacterota; class Desulfuromonadia; order Desulfuromonadales; family Trichloromonadaceae; genus CALZIZ01. The sequence goes on along the minus strand of CALZIZ010000413.1, from coordinate 645 downwards.
CGCTCCCATAACCAGAAAATTTCTTGTTTCCAGCCTCCTCCAGAGCCTCCCGGTAATTGATCAGAGGAATAAAAAGAAATGTCCCATCGGAGAGACCATCGGCAACCGTAACATCGACGAGAGAAGAATACCGGTCCTCTCCTGTGAGGGAGCCTGCATCCGCGGAGAGATCGCCCCCCCGCCGCCAATATCGTGGCCAAAGAAGAGGGCTTTGCCCGGGCCTGTCATGGAGAGCTTCTTTCGGGCCCCCATTCGGCCATGGCCGAATGGTTAGAAATGCTAACCTAAAATTGACCTGGGTTCCGCACTACCTGAATTCAGCTCAATTGGAATCTGCCATTAATTAGACATGAAAATGGCCCACCCCAAATACCGGGTGGGCCATTCTTGTTTTGCAGGGTATTCAGGCCTCAGACAAAACCAGCCGACTATGATTCGCCAGATCTGCTGACACAGCATCCGAGACACATAGAGTTTTGACGTTTTCTGCTTGCTAATGTCTTGGATTGCTTAGCGTATGGGCGGTATTTCTCTGGATTTTTACAGATTCCTGCCGCTCAGCCCTGTGCGCTGTCCTCTTGCGCGGCATGCAGTCCCGCGGCGCACCAGGCCAGGTCCTCCATTTCATAGAGGGTTGAGCTGCGC
>CALZIZ010000412.1 GCA_945787465.1 uncultured Desulfuromonadales bacterium | reverse complement strand
AACCGGGACCCCGAACTTGCCCCGAAACTGATGCGCCGTTTGCCCGGTTCGATCCTGGCGGACATCGACAGCCTCGACCTGGCCAACAAGGACCTTTCCCGGTTGGGGGCCCGCCTGATCCTAGTGCATGGCCTCGACGACGATATCATCCCCTACACCCAAAGCGAAACTTTGCACCAGGCCTTGCCGCCGGATCAGGCCCGGCTCCATCTGGCAAGCGGCCTGGCCCACGTTGATATCAAGCCGGGGCTGCTGAGCCGCTGGCGCCTATGGCGGGCGGTGGACGCCCTACTGGCCGAGCGAGAAGGTCGGAATCCATGAAAAAACTAACGGCCGCAGGGTTTTTGCCCCTGCGGCCGCTGGTTGATGGATCGAGGCCAGTCAGATACGTTTTTACTTCGCTAAAGACACCAGAACCGGTTCTTGTGAAAGTTCGGTGACCTTTTCGCCGATGAATCCGGCCTGGGGAAGATAGAGCATCACCGACAGCATGGCTGTAAAGAAAACCAACGTCCAGATCGATCTCGGCTCATTTCTCATTTGATGTTCTCCTTATTTATCCGATTTCTTTGTGAGCGCCCTCCCTGGCGTAGGGGCCAGCGGAACTTGTTAGAAGTCCCGAGCCTCAATTATGGAACAGTCTAAGCTGCAAGGGGGAATTCCCCTGAAACTGCCTAAGCTGCAAGATCGGTTCCGGCCGAAAAAAACATAAAAATTCAAATACCTGGCTTCATATTCGGGGCGAAGTTGAGTGGTGTGTAAAAAAAACCGACACATGTGGGGTAGGATCGCCGACAGCCGGGGGCGAATCGTTTTCGTTTCAAAATTATGGTCGGCAATCAGCGGCAGGGAACGAAGCGGATGGCGTTGCGGGTTTCTTCGAGGGTCTCCTTGAGGCAGGCCAGAACGTAGTCGATATCCTCTTCGGTCGTTCCGACCCCCAGTGACAGGCGTACCGCGCAGTGGGCCTGCTCGGCGCTCAGGCCCATGGCCAGCAGGGCGGCCGAGGGCTCGGGAGAGCCCGACTTGCAGGCACTGCCCGACGAGAAGCAGACCCCTTTGCGGTCGAGCAACAGCACCAACGATTCGCCGCGAATGCCCGGCAGGGACAAGTTGGCGGTATTGGGAAGCCGCGCCTCGGCGGGGCCGTTGCGTTTTGTTTCGGGCAGCAGCTTGAAAATCCCGGCTTCCAGGTGGTCCCGCAGCCGGGCCACCTTCTCGAGCTCTCCATGATTGAGCCGCCGCTGCGCCAGTTCGCAGGCTTTGCCGAAGCCGACAATGCCGGCCACGTTTTCGGTTCCCGAGCGCAAGCCGTGCTCCTGGCCGCCGCCGCAGATCAGCGGCTTGAGCTCCACCCCCTTGCGCACATAGAGGGCGCCGACCCCCTTGGGACCGCAGGCCTTATGGGCCGACAGGGAGAGCAGATCAACCCCAAAGGCCTCGACATCAAGAGGGATCTTCCCCAGCGCCTGCACCGCATCGGTGTGAAAGAGTACCCCGCGCTTTCGGGCGAGACGGGCCAGGTCGGCGACCGGCTGAATGGTGCCCGTTTCGTTGTTGGCCAGCATGATGCTCGCAAGGACGGTATCGGGCTGCAAAGCGGCGGCAAAATCCTCGGGCCGCACCCGTCCCTTGGTGTCGACCGGCAGGATGCTGACTTCAAAACCCTCATCGGCCAGGGCCCGGCAGGTGGCCAGCACCGCCGGGTGTTCTACCGCCGAGGTGATCAGGTGCCCGCCGCTTATCCCCCTGGCCCCCAGCGCCCCTCGAATGGCCAGGTTGTTGGCCTCTGAGCCGCCGCTGGTGAAGATGATGCGCCGCGCGGTGCAGTTAAGCAGTTGGGCGACCTTGCGGCGGGCCCCCTCCAGGGGGGCCCGGGCGCGGCTGCCGGCGCTGTGGATGCTAGAAGGGTTGCCCCAGTCCTCGCGCAGAAAGGGGAGCATCGCCTCTGTGACCTGCGGGTCGACGGGGGTGGTGGCGTTGTGATCGAGATAGACCCTGCGGGTCGTCTTAGAGTCTATCTCGATCTTTGGCGCGGCGCAGGCCTGCGGGTCGTCTGTTACTTTGGGGCGGGCCTCGTTTGTCTCGGCGCGGCTGATCTGGCAGAGCAGGGTCTTGTAGATGGGAAACCCGGAGATCGGGTCGTAGTGGTTGTGGTCGGTCAACTCGTTGACGTTGCAGCGCTGCCAGGCCTCGGGGCCCAGGGGGCCGCCGCCTCCCATGGTGGCGTCGACGGCCCCGGCGACGATGTCGTCGCTGAGCTGGGCGCGAAACAGCAGCCGGCCCCGGGGGCTCTCCAGCCAGACCGTCTCGCCGTCGCCGATGGCTCGCTCTGCGGCGTCGGTCTTGTTAATCAGCACCGTCGGTTCGGGAAGGTGTTTCGAGAGCCCCTTGACCCCGTGGTGCTGGCTGCGAAAATCCCAGCTGGTGCGGGTGCCCGAGTTGAAGACCAGCGGATAGCTTCGGGCGAGGCCGGGGTTGCCCAAGGGCCCCTCCTGAGGCTCGGTGTAGACAGGCAGTGGGTCGTAGCCGTGCTCAGCGAGGATCGAGGAGGCGATCTCGAACTTGCCGCTGGGGGTGGCAAACCCGGGCAGGCCGTCACCTCGCAGTCCACCTTTCTGCCACTTCTTGTACTCCATCATCTTTGCCGGCAGCTGCACCGTGCCGCCTGCCTCGCGGACCTGCTCCAGGGTAAAACCGCTCCCCTCGAGGGCGTAGCGCAGCATCTCCTCCTCGCTTGGCGGGTAGAGATGGCCGTAGCCAAGCCGCCTGGCCAGCTCGGCGAGGATTAGAAAGTCGCTGCGGGCTTCTCCGACGGGCTCCACCAGCTTTTCGCGAATTCTGAACATCGGCCCGTAACGCATGTATGAGGTGATCTCGTAGCCGGTGGTGGCCGGCAGAACCAGCTCGGCGTAGGCCGAGTCGGCGGTGTGGTAGCGGTTGATGCAGACCAGAAACTCGAGGGCCTCAAGGG
>CALZIZ010000411.1 GCA_945787465.1 uncultured Desulfuromonadales bacterium | reverse complement strand
AGTGTGCGATCCTGGTCGTCGATAAAAATCGCCTGGCCCGCCACACCACGGGCCATAACGTGGTAAACCATTCCAGTTATGTCGATACGGGATTGCCTGGGCATGGGGCGAGGTCAAGCTATTTCTAATCTCATTTCAACTTTCTTCCAGAAACCTTCCTAAAAGTTACAAAGGTTACCAACATCCCAAGGAACAAGGAACGTCCCAAGGAACGACTTCACCAAGGTGGCCCTGAAATCCCGCAATCTGACCAAGGCCCAATTGTCATGGCATATCTCCGACCACTACCCCCTCTGGGCTGAATTTACTGTGCGCGAGTAGGGGGTAAACCATCCGGGGGGAGGATTTCAGATGGCAATGGACAGCGCCCACGCCAAGGGGCATGTACCCCCCTTCCCCAGATTCGGAAAGAGTAATTCGGCACAAACCCTCCAAATTGCCCAATGGAAATCATCGCAACCATTCAGAGATGAAATATCCGAATGGGTTTCAATAGTGAAACCAGCCGTTGAACCATCGGAACTGTCCCGATATTCAACGCAGAGCATATTTCTTCAACAACTTGCCCAAGGCCCGCCGTTCTTTTCCCGCCTTGCGGGCGGCCCGGGTGACATTGCCGCCCGATTCTTCCATGAGCCACCGCAGGTAGCTCCGCTCGAAGTCCTCCACGACCTGACTCTTGGCCTCCTTGAGTTCAAGATTGAAATGTCTGGAGATCCGTCGATCGAAAACAGCTTCTCGCCGTTCTTTCGAAACCGAGATATGGTTTTCGACCAGGATATTTTTATTGTCACCGAGCACAAAGGCCCGTTGAATGGCATTTTCCATCTCGCGCACATTGCCCGGCCAGGAGTAGCGTTTCATCACCTCGAGGGTTCTGGCGGAGAGAATCTTTTCGGGCTGATCGTAGATCTTCCGGTACTTGTCCACAAAGTAATGGGCCAGAACAGCCACATCCCCCTGCCGGTCCCGCAGGGGAGGAAGGTCTAAGGGGACCACGTTGAGCCGGAAAAACAGGTCCTGCCGGAAGCCGCCTCCTTTCACCAGGTTTGGCATTGGGGCGTTGCTCGCAGCAATCACCCGGATGTCAACCTTCTTGGAATTTCGGGCCCCTAACGGTTTGAATTCCTTGTCCTGAAGAAACCGCAGCAGGGTCACCTGCCCTTTTTCCGAAAGAGTCTCTATCTCGTCAAGAAACAGGGTCCCGCCGTCGGCGAGAGCGACCAGTCCCGGGTGATCCTCCCGGGCGTCAGTATAGGCACCCCGCCGATGGCCGAACAGTTCGTTTTCGATCAGGTTGTCGGGCAGCGATCCGCAGTTGACCGGCACGAAGGGATACTCTCCCCTGGGCCCGAGATAATGTATGGCTCGGGCCACCAGTTCCTTGCCGGTTCCAGTTTCCCCCTCGATAAGAGCCGGAGCGTCAATGCGGGCCACCTTCTTGACCAGATTCAGAATTTCGACGAACTGGGGCGAGCGGCCGATCAGGCTTAATTCAACGAACCCTTCCAGCCCCTGGCTTGCCGCTCCCGTTGCAAACGCGGGAGCAAGACGCTCAGCGAGTCGGGACAGCCGCAAATGAAGCTCACCGGAGCCTTCGGGCCAAAGCAAAAATTCGTCGCTCAACTCGGCCAGACGCCGGTGTTCGCCGGTGCCGAGCCGGCAAAGGGCCGACATTCTGATCATGGAATGGTCTTCCTCCAACTTCCGCTCCAGAAGTTCCTGATCAAACTGCCCGCCCTCGAGCAGCAGCAGTTCAATGACTCGCCCGGCTCTAGTCACCCTGCGGAGCCAGCCCTGGCTGTCCTTGATTTCAAACGGGACCTGAAACGAGGAAAGAATGGAAGACAAACGCTTCTTTTCGGCCTCCGTGGCAAATGCAATCAGTTCAATGCTGGTTGCCTCCATCTGCTATCACCTCCAAAGACCGCGAGGGTCTGATGATCTGAGGGATTGGGCGATACGGCAAAGGGACGTAGAGGGCGGGAGCTAACGAGCCACATCCAAATTTCATTTAAAACCCTTGGCTTTTCAATAACACTACCAGAGAAAATACTGTTTTCTTGACGGATCTGGTCATCTTTTTGATCGATCTGGTCAGAAATTTCAAAGCAGGGACAAAAGGGGATCGGCCCCTTCAGGTGACCTCCAAAAAGCCAAGGCTGTTCCAGGCCGTACATACACGGAGGGCGCTACGGTCGGCCCCCTGCCCGGTTCGAAAGTGGCGAGATATAGGAATGCGAACCGGAGCGCTCAATGCTTGATGGTGAGGGTCCGTTTGCCAGTCTTGTCCGCGTTGTCCCGCACCCGGACCACAACCCTCCGGTCGGCCGGCGGCGACTCACTTACGGTGACGACCACGCGGTTTCCACCAGAGATAGTTGCCGTGGAATTGCCCGGCAGATTCTCGGCATCGACCCGGTAAGGGGCGGCTCCGCCGACGATGTCGAGTTCGAGGGGGTGATCTTTGCGGGCCTCGAAGGGGGCACCGGCCGCATGGTTGGGCAGGTGAATGCGCGGCTTGAAGGTCAGACGGAAGGAGCGGTCCACCGTTTGAGGCGCCCTGCCATAGGTCACAGTGGCCCGGTAGACGGCATCGTCTTCAACCGGGTTTTCCAGCGGTCCGATCTGCCACTCATCCCCCCTGGGCGCATGGTCGCCGGTGCGACGCCTGCGGGGTTGGGGCAGTCCAGCGGGCGGTACGAGGGTGATGGCCCGCTCACCGGAGGCCAGCCGAATCGGTGTGTTCAATTCGAAGACCTCATCATAAAATTTTTGGCCATCGGCAATAGCAGGAAGATCCTGAACGTTGAGATGGAAATCACGGATCGGAATCCAGACGTCACCATCCAGGTAGCTGCGGATACCCGACAGCGTAGGAACATCGTCGAAGGTCAGGTCGAAAGCTGCATCGTCCTTGGCGAAGACCCGGTAGAGCCGGATTCGGACCGGACCGGCGGGCACGCTTCGGCCAATCTGAAGATCCCACCCCG
>CALZIZ010000410.1 GCA_945787465.1 uncultured Desulfuromonadales bacterium | reverse complement strand
GTACAGACGGGCGAAAGTCCGTTGCTGGATTCGGTCGCCGCTGCATCCCGACCCGCTGCGTTGCTCGGCGGTTGAATATGGCTCAATATTCGCCCTTCTTGCGCCTTGCGGGTCGGGAGCATCGCCACCCTCTACCCGACGCAAGACTTCCGCCCGGCTGTACTAGGAGACTGTCGGACTTTGAAATGAACCTACTGCGAAATCGGCTGTTCGGCCCATATCTTCGACAATTTTCAACAAATAGCCCTGCTATTCGCTCTCAAATTCTCGAAAATCTGGTCTTGAACATCCAATTTCTCGCTACGGTTCCCAAAGTCCGACAGTCTCCTAGGAGTCCGCAAGACTTCTGCACCTGAGGTTTGTTCCGGCGGTCTTCCTTGACCTGCATCCGCCGGCTTTCAGGGCAGGCGGATCCAGGTTTTTTCTGCGACATCCTGACTTTTCACATTTCCTCCCCATTTGCTCCACATTCGCCAGCTAACTTGACCATCAAACAAACCCAAACGAGGTCGCGAGACCGAAAGGAGCACAACAATGAAACAAGCAGCCAAGTTCAAACTCATCTTGATCACCGGTCTGATCTGCCTGATGCCGATGGTCGCCTTCGCGGCCGGTCAACAGGGGTCGGGGCGCCCCAAGGGCCCGCCGTCCGAAGCGATTGCCGCCTGCAAGGACAAGAGCGCGGGAGACAGTGTGGAATTCACGGGGCGGCGCGGTGAAACCCTGAAGGCCACCTGCCAGGAAGTGGATGGGCAGCTGGTGGCCGTGCCTGACAATGCACCCCAGGGCAGGTAGCCGCCACAGGGCAGCACAGCAGCAAAGAAACCGCAATGCCTGGTGCTGACAGGCATTGCGGTTTGCATCAGGAGGGGATTATGAGATCAACGAAGATAGAACGGCAAGGCGCCCTTCAACCCAGGGCCAAGGAGGAAGTTCATGGCGATAAAACAGATAAAAGGCTGCATCGGTTGCGGGACCTGCATCAAGACCTGCCCCACCGACGTGATCAGGCCAGACCGGAAGTCTAGCAAGGCGTTCATCAAGTATCCGGCCGATTGCCAGATCTGCCACCTGTGCCGCATGTACTGCCCGGTGGATGCCATCACCATCACGCCGGAGAAGTCGATTCCGGTTGTCGTTTCCTGGGGGTAAAGATGGCTGAATATCTAAAAAACAATGTCCAGCTGCAGATTCTGGCGGTCTTTATCGGTGGGCCGCTACTGATTTTGGCCGGCGGCGGCGATCCGCAACGCACGCCGCTGAAGGAATCGCTTTCGGTCCTCACCATTCTGGCCTTCAGCCTGATGATCGGGCTCTTCTACCTCGCCAGGCCCAACAGGGCCGCGGCGAAGAAGATCAACGTCAGTAAGCTGCTCCGCTGGCATCGACTCATCGGCTATGTCGCGGTGCCGGTGCTGCTCGTGCATCCGGTTTTGCTGGTGGTGCCCAGATACTTCGAAGCGGGCCTTGCCCCCGGCGAAGCGTTCAAGACCATTGTCACCACCACCTCCAGTTCGGGGATCCTGTTCGGCCTTGGCGCCTGGTGCCTGATGCTGATCCTCGGCCTGACCGCCCTGATGCGGAAGAAACTGCCGCTGACATATCCAACCTGGCGGACGGTTCACGGCGTGCTGGCCCTGCTGTGTGTCATGAGCGCAGCTTTGCATGCCCTCGATCTCGGCCGCCACGCCGACAGCGCCATGGCCGCGTTCATTATGTTGCTGTCGGCAGGTGGAATCTATCTGCTGCTGAAGAGCTACGCCGCCAAAGATCAACCCGAGGGGGAAAAGAGATGAAAACCCAGAAGAGCAAAAGTGGAATGTCGCGGCGCAGTTTTATGGCTGTTGCCGGCGGAACCGCCGGCCTTGCGGCCATGGCGGCGATGGGATTTTCGGCCATGGGCCGGGAAGCCCAGGCCAATATCCGGGACATCGATGTCGATGCGATCACCCTTGAAGAGAACGAAACGGATATCCTGGTGGTCGGCAGCGGGATGGCCGGGCTGTTCGCCGCGGTCAAAGGTCACGATGCCGGGGCCAGGGTGCTGATGGTCTCCAAGGGGCGCCTCGGTTCCTCGGGGCAGACCCCTTTTGCCAAGGGGATTTTCGCCTACGATGCGGCCAAGGAGGAGGTGAGCCTGAACGAGTTCGTCGACAGCGTCTCCCGCTCGGCCCTCGGTACCAACAACCCGGTCTTCACCCGGCAGCTGGCCGAGCACTCGCTGGCCCGGGTCAATGAACTCAGGGAGTGGGGATTCTTCGATTCGCCCCTCTATTTCAACGCCTTCAGCAAACCGATCAAAGAGCGCAACATCCCCGTGCTCGAACGGGTCATGATCACCCACCTGATCAAGGAGCAGGGCCGCATCGCCGGTGCCGCGGGTTTCAGTTTCGATGCGGGCAAGATCCATATTTTCAAAGCCAAGAGCGTCATCCTCTGCTGCGGCGCCGGCGGCTTCAAGCCGAACGGATTTCCGATCTGCGACCTGACCCACGACGGCACGGTCATGGCCTACAAAATCGGCGCCAAGGTCACCGGCAAGGAGTGGAACGACGGCCATGTCGGCCAGGGGACCAACCCGGCGGCCTGTTATGACGGCTGGCACGGGATGTTCGATCGCAAGCCCGGTGTCACGGGGGTCGGGATCCGCCATGACCTGGGCGTGGAGATGAACTATCAGGCCTATAGGTCAGGCGGTCCCCTCGCCGGTGGCCCGCCCGGACAATCCAGAGGGGAAAAGGTCGCCGGCGGCCCCTACCGGCCGGCTGAATTCAGCGAAAACCATCGCCGCCCGCCCGGCCCCCCTCCGGGGGAAGAGCGCAGGCCGCAAGGTCCGCCGCCGGGGATGGGTAGGGGCAGTCGGGTCGGCGGTTCGTCCGCGGGGATGTCGATCCACAAGTCAGAGGGGCTGGTGCCGGTGGATGAGACGGGGGCCTCCAACATCCCCGGGCTCTGGGCCGCGGGGGATGCCCTCGGTTCCCACATGGCCGGGGGGATCTACACCCAGATCGGTTCTTC
>CALZIZ010000409.1 GCA_945787465.1 uncultured Desulfuromonadales bacterium | reverse complement strand
TGGGCCGAGGGCAACGGCATCCCCGCCTACTCCGACGATCTGACCCTGATGGCCAAGGCAGGCTGCGAGGTCTGCTCTCACACCGGCTACAAGGGGCGCCTCGGCATCCATGAGTTGCTGATCGGCCACGACGACGTCAAGCGCGCGATCAAGAATAAGGCGGCAGCCGACGAGATCCGCAACATCGGCATGGTGGGTGGAATGCGGACCCTGCGCATGGACGGCATAGAGAAGGTGTTTCAGGGCCAAACCGATCTGGACCAGATTCTGCGGGTCTGTCTCTAACCCCTCTGACTCCCTACCAGAAAAGGTTCCAGCTCAAGCCGGCTTCGCTGGCATAGCGGCCGAACACTTTCTGCCGCGACAGGCCCAGGTTCAGGCTGCTGTTGCGGCCTGTCACCAGCGCCTGCTCGAGCTTGACTTCCAGAAGCCGGTGCCGCTCCCCTGCTTCGTACCAGAGCCTTTTTGCCGCAAGATTAACCTTCCAGAGATCGCCGATGGTGATCGCCAATCCCGCGGCGCCGCCGGCGCCCAGGGCAAAGCTGTCCTGAAACCGTCCCCCGACCAGCAGCTCGGTCTCGAACATCAGGTACCCCAGCCCCGCATCGTTGCCGTAACAGAAGCCCCCTCCCGGGTTGAGCTCATAGACCAGGTGATCGCCCCCGTCGCTAAAAGTCCTTTGCGCAAAACCGGTCTTCACTTTCCAGGAGACAGGCTTGAAGAAACGGTTTCTCGGCGACAGCGAGACGATGTCAATGAGGGTCAGGGCGTGCAGTTCGCCCTTGCTGCGCCGGGGATAATAGCGCAGGACCAGGTCGCCGAAGTCGATTTGCGAGCCGGCAACGTAACCTGCGTCGCCATCGAGCAGGTTGTGGTAGGCGGGACGGATTTTCAGCTCCTGGTAGAATTCGTCCTTCCAGGCGCCGATACCGAGACTGAGCCGATTGGACCCGTGCCCCAGGTCGGGACGGGTGGGCACAGGCCACTGCCCCTCCTCGTCCACCGCAGCCCCAAGCCTGCTGCGTTCCTTCAGCAGGGCCAGGTAACTGCGCCGGTACGCGTCCCGACTCAGTTCGCTTTTGAAATAGCTGTACTCGACGGTTTCTGAAACCAGATCGAGGACCCTGATGCGCCCCTCGCGGCTCAACTCCAGATCCTCAAGCCCCTGCGGTGCCAGGCTGCCGTCGATGACCCTCAGTGCAAGCTTCTGCTCATCGGGGCTCATCAGCGAAGCGGTGCGGGCGATACGGGTCGCTTTTGAGGGGCGGTAGAAGACTTCTTCGACCAGTCCTGCCTCGCTAACGATGCGCACCGTATCAATGGGGATCACCCAGGGTCGGCAATGATCGGTCAGCTTCGCCGAGGGGCGAGCCGCTTCGAGCAGGAAGAGCAGCTGGTAGGCACAGTTTTCGTCGAAGAAATAGTAATCCGAATAGATATCGCGCAGCTCCCAGATATGCAGAAACATGCGCCGGGTTTCGGCCGCATCGAGGTTGAGCTGGTACTCCCAGACATCACGCCGCTCAAGGTCGGCATATTCCTTGACCTTCTGGTAATAAGGCAGCACCGAGAAATAGCCCCTGTAAAGGCCGAAAATCCCTTTCACCGCGTAGGCAAAGCCGTTGCTCTCGTCAGTAAAAGCCGCGTAATTGACGGCATAGGAAAGAAGCTTGCTTTTGTAGGGGCCCTCGATATTGATCAGGGTATGGCCGAACATGGAGGCGGGGCTGTTGTTGTGGGTCCCGGGAAAAATGAGCACCGCCGAACGGGGCTGAACCTTGGCGAGGGCCTCATCGAATTCAGTGCAAACGGCCGGCGGAAGACGCTTTTCGTCGATTTCGAGGCGCTCGCTGAGCCAGGCATGGCGGGCCGGAAACCGGCAGCGCACGGCCTCATCTCCGTCGCCCGAGGGCTCAAACATGGCCCTCAGGGTGGCGGCAAGCTCGCTGCGAGGATTGTGCTTGCCATCGGCGGCGAGAAAAAACCTGGCATCGTCGATCAGGCTCGCCTCGCCGAAAAGGGATGCCTGGTAATGCAGCAGGATTTTCCAGTAGGGCTGGCTGTGAAGCTCCTGGGCCTCGGCCCGGGCGATCAACCCGGCAAGATAAGCGCGGTCAGCGCCGGGACTGGGGCTGGCGAGACTCAGCATGAATACGAAAAAAGCGAGGCCCAGGAGAGATCGTCTCCTCCGGGGCCCCGCCTTGGCAGTCAATGACGAAGCTTGTGCTGAAACCTGATTCATCAACCGGCGATATCGATAATTCTGTCCAGCACCATGGCGCTGTTTTCTTCACCGGTGTTGAAAATGTTGTCGAAGTTCAACTGCAGGCGGGCAAACAGGGCGCTGCGCTCAGCGGCGGGCACCTCCATCAGCTCGACCAGGGCATCGAGGGTCTCGCCCTGGCCAAAAGCGATGTCGCGAGCCAGGGAGTCGAGGTTATCGCGGGTAAAGGCCAGGATCCGGTCGTTTTTGACAATATTGACAGGCTGCTCGCAGCCCAGGGTTCCAGAGGTGATGCCAAAGGTCTGGTTACCGAAGGTAGCGTTGGTGGTCGCCTGCAGAGACTGGGAGATGACCGAGCCGTCAGCCTTGCCTTCCCACAAAATGGTACCGAGCCCGCAGCCGCAGTTTTTATCGGCCTGGCCTGCAAAACCGGCCCCGGCAGTCAATAAAGAAAGAGCGAGTCCCGCACCTGCAACAACAGTTTTTTTCATACAGAGATCCTCCTGGAAAGAACAGTCATAAAGGTAAATTGGCGGTGAATTAAACACCTTAAACCTGCCGCTGTCAAGCGTGCATACCACGCAGGGGAAAAAAACGTAACGAGGGTCATCGCGGGGCGCCCGGCAAAGTTTCCCCTTTGAAAAAAAATCCTGAACTGCTATGTTTAAAGACCTGTAATTTTATTTCCTGGACGACTATGAAACCAACCGAACTCAAAAGACTTTTGACCGCTCTCAGCCAGGGCAGCCTCTCGGTCGACGAGGGGATGGAGCGGCTGCGCAACCTGCCCTTCGA
>CALZIZ010000408.1 GCA_945787465.1 uncultured Desulfuromonadales bacterium | reverse complement strand
TTCTTCTTGGCCTCATTGAACAGGTCTCTGACCCGACTGGCGCCGACACCGACAAACATTTCGATAAACTGAGAGGCGGAGATGTTGAAGAAGGGCACTTCTGCCTCGCCGGCGACGGCCCGGGCCATCAGGGTTCGGGCAATCACCGGCAGCGCCGAAATCGACAGGGCGGTGGCGACAAACAGGGCAAAGACCAGCCGGTCGCCCCCCGGTTCCCCCCCCATCAGTTCGGGAAAAGACCAGGCCCCGCCCAGGCCGAGGGCGAAGGGGGTCAGCATTCCCGCCAGCCCGACGACAAGGGCCAGTCGCCCCTGCCACCAAACCGTCGACAGGTCGACCTCCATCCCGGCCACCAGCAGAAACAGGGTGATCGCCAAAGTCATCAGGCCATCGAGAGCCAGCGCCCCGCCGCCGGCAGCAGGAAAGAGGAAGGCGCTGAACTGCGGCGCCAGCTGCCCTAACACCGTCGGCCCGAGCAGGATCCCGGCAACAATTTCTCCGAGCACCGCAGGCTGATTGAAGTGCCGGGCCAGCTCTCCAAGCACTCGTGCCCCGGCCAGCAGAACCCCGAGCGCCAGCAGCAGTGCGGTTATTTCCTGGTGCGACAGCGATGCCATATCAACCTGAACCGGCTACGGACAAATGAGTATCCAGGGAGAAAACTGCGACAGGGAATGCCTGGGCAGGCAGGTCCTCCAGCAGTGTTTAATCATACGTCAATTTTTCTCTGTAAACGATCTGGACTCTATTCCGGTTTTCATTGGTCGGTCATGCAGCACAGGGGGATCGTAAAACAAACCGTCGTCCCTTTGCTCAGTTCGCTTTCCACCCAGATTTTTCCGCCATGGGCTTCGATACTCTGCTTGACGATACTCATGCCCAGGCCGATACCTTCGGCAGCCGTATGGGAAGCGTCAGCCCGGTAGAACTTATCGAACACCTTTGCCGCCTGATCTGAAGTCATCCCGATTCCCTGGTCGGCCACACAAATCCGGTACCCGTCCCGAATTCGCTCGCCACGGATACGAATCAGGCTGCCGACGGCTGAAAACTTGACAGCGTTGCTGAGAAGGTTTTCCAAGGCCGCTCCAATCTTACCTTTGTCAATGTTTAACAGGGTGCTGTCCTCGGCCAGGACGACCTCCACCCGATGTTTCGACCCCTGTGTTTTCAAAAAGGGAGTCACCTGGAGAAAAATGTCATTGACCGCACAGGGCGCCAGCGTCAATGACAGTCCCTGCCCGGTTTCGATACGGGAGATATCGAGCAGATTCGCCACAACATCAGCCAGGGCAACGGACCTTTCGTAAATATATGTCAGATACTCTCGCTGCGCTTCCGGTGAGATGTCGTCCGTGTTCAGCAGGACCTGGGAAAAACCCTGGATCGAGGTCAGCGGCGTTCTGAATTCATGGGCTGCCGTTCTGACAAACTCGGTTTTGACCCGGTCACTCTCCCTGAGAGCCTCCTCCGCCCGCTTGCGCTCGGTGATGTCCTGCGTCAGGGCCACCAGGTAAAGGACATCACCCTTCGAACCGCGCACCGGAGCGATTGTGGTATGCCCCCATACCGTTGAGCCGTCCTTAGGTTGGTAGCGCTTCTCATAACTGACCGCCGTGCGCTCGCCGGTCAAGACCGCTTCGTAGAGCGCCCGGTTTTTTTCCCGGTCATCAGGATGGGTAACGTCATCGACCTCGAGCTTGAGAAGTTCTTCTTCGGAATAACCCAATAACCGGCAAGTGGCCGGGTTGACCTGTAAAAAGATGCCTTCTGGCGAAATGATGCCCATCGGGGCGGCGGCCGATTCAAAGATCGAACGAAAACGCTCTTCGCTCTCGGTAAGTTCCGATATCTGCCGGTTGATCTGTTGTTCCATCCCCGTGAGCACGCTCAACAAGGGGTAAAATTCCCGATATCCCTTCGCCATGACCTTTGGGGCGGTGTGAGAACCCATGCCGAAGGAATTGGCGACGGTCGTGAGTTGCTCGATGGGGCGCTTGAGGAACCGGTTTACGAGAAAGACTGTGCTCAGGGTGATGGCGACCAGCACGGCCAGGAGAGTGGCGATGCTGGCACGCAATAAATTTTCCGTTTGAGCGCGCACCAGCTTCGAGGAGAGACTCAGTTGCACGGTCCCCATAGGCTCATCTTCATGCTCGATCGAAACGAGACGGGTCAGGGCAATAGCACCCTTGTCTGTTTGTTTTGTGAAGAGGATGCGACCCTCGGGATCCTGGATGGTGACAGCGCTGACCGCTCGATCCTCCATCAGGGTCCGGCCGATCATCTCGACCGCCAGGTCGTCCATACTCCATAGAGGCAGACGCAAGGCGCCCTGGAGGTAAACGCCGAGATCCCGGGCTTTTGCTTCAATCCCGGCGTTTGCCTTGTGGACGGCGTCGGCATAAAACCACCCGCCAGCCAGCAACGTGACCACGACTACGACTGCGGTAATCGCCAACGTCAGCCTGCCGGCTAGAGATGTCGCGTTATTGTTTTTTTCATCAACCATGGGGCCCTTTGGGGTGCCGACAATCAGAGCACGGAAAAAACAAAAATTCAGTTTATAAGATCACCCTGCCTTCAACTCCTGGATAACCTGACATTCGAATATTTATTCCTTCAGTTCTGTCAGTCTTTCACTCACCCTGGGAAACAGAACCGCAATCTGCCGACGGGCTCAATGCAGCGTCAATCTGTTCCTGAATCATCCGGATTTCCCCACTGGTTTCCATCTCTTTTAACACCACGGTGATTTTGGGAACGAGATGGGCATGTTTCTTATGCAGGTAGTGGTACAATACATTGGTGTGGATCGGGGGTTCCAGTCTGACAACCCCCTGCAACCCGAGTTCTTTGATGATTTTTGAGCTTTTTGCAGAACCTTCGATGATCGCATCGATCCTTCCTGCCTCCAACATGCGGAACAGTTGGACAGACCTCCCAACACTCTCAGTCTTTATTCCATATTTCAAAGTATTTTTTTCGACGAACTTCACGCCGCGTTGATAGCCGATAATCGTACCCGTG
>CALZIZ010000407.1 GCA_945787465.1 uncultured Desulfuromonadales bacterium | reverse complement strand
GTTCATCAGCTGGCTGATGGGACAATATTTAAATATGGCGGTACTGATCAGCACCACCCCGAGAAGACCAAAATAGCGGGCACCGCCGTCCAGGAGAAAGAACAGGCTGAACAGTGCCAGCCCCAGCACCAGGCGAAGGCCGCGCTCGGTTTTCGAACATACATTTTGCCTCATGATGTCACCTCCGTAGAGATTCTTGTTGCAGTGTTTTTCTAGAGCAATTATACCACTTCTTACGGAGACAACTCATTGCCCCCTGCCTTCAGCGCGCCAGGGGTCCTGCCCCCTCACCTCTTCGCTGACCGCATCGGCGTATTCGACGAAATTCTTCATGGAATGCCCGGTGCGAACCACCAGGGGGCCGAGGTGCGAGAGATGCCCCTCGTTGCGCTTGACCGCCTCCTCGACCAACGCCGGGGTCGAGAGGTTCCAGTGAGTGCTTGTAACGTTGCGGAGGCCGTGGTTTTCGAGGCCGTAACTGCTGGCAAAGCTGCTGCGTTTGCTCATCCCGTATCCTCCTTGATCCGTTGCTGGGAAAGGGTTGCCGGGCAAAGGGTAAAACTGGTGGAGCCTAGTGCCCCGTGCGGTTAATCCTGTCTGCTAATTATGGCCCTTTTGCCCGCTGTCTGCGTTGTGCCTCCTTGACTTTACGCAGGGCTCGGCCTGCGTCGGCGCGCCTTGACACCAAGCAAAATGCCTCAGAATTATTTGACACGACTACCCGCACGGGACACTGACGGTGATGATTTGGAAAAAATGCTTTTTTAGATAACTCTAATATCGAAGGATAGCACAGGATTTTTCTTTTGCCCAAAGGTCTTAATTCCTGTTGCTAGCTTTGGGGCAAGTTTTTGATTAGAAAATTTGACCAAAAGGGCTTTAGTGTTAGGCTGAACTAACGGCAAAGAAAGGGGCATGCAGAAACAACATCCTTAGCGTTGCAGGAGGTCATACTGATGGTGAAATTGGGTGGAACAAAGAAAAGCTTTTGGGGATGTTTATTGGTACTGTTTCTCGTTGGATTCTGGGGTGCAAAATCGGGGCATGCAGCCAGTTGGTCCCAAACATACGGTGGAACGGAAGATGAACAAGCCCATTCCATCCAAATATCAACCGACGATTATTCTTTTGCCGGCTCTACCACATTAATTGATGGCGGGTTTGAGTTTTCCAAGGCCTGGGCAGTAAAGCTTACCCAGGGAGGCGATGTTCTGTGGCAGAGAACCTTTACGGGAGCCTGGTCTGACTGGTTCAGTTCCATCCAGGCATCTTCGGACGGTCAGGTAGCCGCAGGTGCGACTTTCTTTTTCCCTGAAAGATCCCTCGATGGCTGGGTGGTGAAATTTGATAATACCGGCAATGTCATCTGGCAAAAGGCCTACGGCGGCGACGGGGTAGACAGGTTCGAATCGATTATTCCAACTCCAGACGGTTATGTAGTGGCTGGCTCAACAGGATCGTTCCGCCCCGGTTTTCGTGACGCCTGGGTGGCAAAGCTCGATGCCGATGGTGATGTCCTGTGGCAGAGGAGCTATGGGAGGCAAAAGGGGCTGACCAGCTTCAGCACGATCCAACCAACCTCAGATGGATATATTGCCGTTGGAGGGACCCGAGCTGGTTTCTTTTACGACGGCTGGGTTGTGAAGTTGGACTCAGAAGGGAATATCGAATGGCAGAAAGCCCTCGGCGGAGAAAATGATGATTTTTTTGTTGCTGTCCAACCGGTTACTGACGGTTATGTGGTCGCGGGCTCAACATTCAACTCTATAAGCATGCTCGAGGATGGCTTGGTAATTAAGTTGGACCTGAATGGTGAGGTGCTGTGGCAGAAGACCTACGGGGGAGAAGATACCGATGGATTCACCGCCATTGCACCAATGGGGGACAGCTATGTTGCGGCTGGAAGACTAGGATTTGACGGCGTGGTGGTGAAGATTGATGCCGATGGCGATCTTCAGTGGCAACAGACCTACGGGGGAGAACGTACTGATACTTTCGCTTCGGTCCATGCCAAGGCCGGCGGCTTTGTTGTGGCCGGGTTGACCGAGTCATTCGGGGTAAGCCAAAGTGACATCAGACACGGCTGGAATGCCTGGGTGCTGGAACTTGATTCATCAGGTCGTATTTCCGATTGCCCCATCGGAGGTATTTCCGATGGCATCTGGAATGATATGCCTGGAACCGCAAACGAAATCGCCCTGGAGATTACCGACCCCACTGCCCCCTCGGTTGCAACAGATGCCATCGTAATAGATTCACAGGCAATAACGACAACCGAGTGCAGTAATGCTCCGGACCCGGGTTGCAACTGCAATGATCCAGATGCCATCGTCGGCACAAGCGGTCCGGATACCCTTTTCGGCACAACGGGTGATGACATCATCTGCGGACTGGAAGGAAACGACAGCATTTTCGGACAAGGCGGTAACGATTGCATCGATGGCGGACCGGGAAACGACAACCTCCTCGGAGACTCTTGGTTCTCTTTCAGCAGGGGGGGGGCCGATCGGATCTTCGGCGGGAATGGAAACGACAACATCATCGCCGGCCCCGGAAATGACGCTGCCTTCGGCGGCGAGGGCAATGACAACATCAATGGCGGCTCAGGCGACGATGTGATTGACGGCGGAGACGGGGTCGACAACCTCTCAGGAGGCAGGGGAGACGATACCTGCAGCGACGCTGAAAGTGTGAACTCTTGCGAACCCTGATCTCAAGGGCTGCAAAACCCGGGAGGATCCCTAATTTGCAGGCAACGACACCGACTGATCAGACCAAGCGCAGGGTGCGACAGGCATAAGCCCCAGCGCATGGAAAACCCGGTTTTATGGTTCGTCAACTAAAAAAAGGGCAGCCCGCTGGGCTGCCCTTTTCTCATCTGCATTCAACGTCCAGCGCTTACATCTGCGGGCCGGCCTTGGTGAAGTCGAAGTCGTCGCCGTCCTTGATGTACTTGGAGAAATTTTCGATGAACATCCCGGCCAGTTTGTTGGCGGTGGCGTCGAAGGCGTCCTTGTCTTCCCAGGCGTTGCGGGGGTTGAGAACG
>CALZIZ010000406.1 GCA_945787465.1 uncultured Desulfuromonadales bacterium | reverse complement strand
GCCCCACCTTGATCTTTCCCGAATTGCCCACACATTCCCTGCAGCGGGCATTTGACACAATGCTACCGCCGATCCAAAATGGACCCACCCACCGCCGGAAAATGGACCCACCTGATCGGTGTCACGGTTTGTTAGTTCCACCGATTTAGAGACCCACCCGCCCGACCCATCAGAGATCTTCCCTTCCATCCGTTATCGTTTTCTTCGGGATACCTCCCTGCAAGGAGAAGACGATGGCTCAAGCCCGCAAGTTGCGCAAACGCCCCTGCCGCATCTGCCGAAAGTGGTTTACTCCCAATCCACGCCTCGGAGATCGTCAAAAGACCTGTGGCTCCCCCGACTGTAAGCGCAAGTGGCATGCAAAAAAGTGCGCCGAGTGGAACCGGAACCATGAGGAGTATTTCCGGGCCAACTATCTGGCAAAGAAGCTGGCCGCTGCTCCGTCAGCCCCGTCCCTCGGCCGCCCCTCTGTCGCTGTCAAGCGAACTGGCCCTGTCTTACCTCGGCTCTCACTCGGATTACCCCGCAGTGAAATTCAAGAGGTGATCGGGGTGCATCTTCTCGTCATTCTTGAGTATTTCGGACAACTGCTCTTAAGACGAGTTCAAGAAGTGATGCCGCCGCAACCTATTGAAAGTCAAAGGGAATCCGAACGACTTCCCCCCTGAGGGCTTTTAAGAGCTGATGGTGCAGGGGCCAGTGGCCGTCTAAAATGAGTCCTATGATGACAATAGAGACTGACATAAACCGGGCCGAGGAGATTGTGGAGCTTGAGCTGGCACGAATCGGCCAGCGGTATCGGGATCTGAGACTCGTCAAACCCTCTAGTGAAGCGGCGATGGTGCGCTCCCTTCGAATCTACGGCCAGCTCTCGCCGGCGGTGGTCTGCCGAACCGACGACAAGTATGAGCTTCTTGACGGGTTCAAACGGTACCGGGCCTGTCAAAAGCTTCAGACCGCGA
Organism: uncultured Desulfuromonadales bacterium; assembly: GCA_945787465.1. GTDB lineage: Bacteria > Desulfobacterota > Desulfuromonadia > Desulfuromonadales > Trichloromonadaceae > CALZIZ01. The sequence continues at coordinate 3,272 of CALZIZ010000406.1, read as the reverse complement.
CCCTGATGGCCCGGGTGCTGAAAATGGGACCCCGTGCCTGCAAGGCGGCCATTTTACAGCTGAACTGGGCCGGTAGCGCAGTCAGTGCCATGGAGGAAGCGATGGTCGTTCTTTCTCTGCACCAGGATGAGGGGCTGACACAGGTGGAAATCGCCACTCTGCTTGGTCGGCACAAGAGCTGGGTCTGCCGGCGGATCTCCCTGGTCGAACGCCTGTGCGCCGAGGCGCTGGAGGCGATCCAAAAGCATCGGCTGGACTGTCGGGAGACGGCCCGGCTGGTCCACCAGCTGTTGAGCCGGCCCCGATGGGAGCATCCGCAGATCCTGAGGTGTCTGTGGCTCTTAGAAGACAGAACCTCTGCGGCCAGCAAGGCGCTCGGGAGAAGACCTCCTCCCTCTGCGGCGGTAACGCTCCGACAACGCCTGCTGTCGATGAGCGGCAGCTGCCGCTCCCTCTCTTCGGCACTCACGGACGAGGCCCTGGCCGAGCTCGGTGAAGAGGAGATGGGCGAACTGGCGCCGCTTATGGACGAGGCCATTGGTGCGGGCCGGCAAAGCATGGCGCGCCTGCGGCAAGCTATCTCGTTTGCGGCCTCGCACTACCAGAGCGGGGAGATCTGAATGTTCATCCGAAGCCGCGAAGAATTGGAGCATCTGCTGGTCACCCTGGAAGCGCAGGGCTGGGGCATCCGGGCTCTCTCCAGACGCTTCGGTATCAGCCGCAACATGGTCCGCCGCATTCTTCGCAAACACGACGACCGTCGTGACCATGGTCACGACCAGCTGGCGCCGAAGAGCAAACGCGCGCCCTGCCTAAGCAAGCTCGATCCCTTCGTCGAAAAAATCAAAGAGCTGTTGGAGAGTTACCCGGGTATCACCGGACAGCGCGTGTACGAAGAACTTCGCGATGCAGGCTACCAAGGGGGCATCAGCATCGTAAGGGACCGGCTGCGCCTAATGCGCCCCAAGCCCAAACACGAGCCGGTCGTGCGCTTCGAAACCGAGCCGGGCCAGCAGGGGCAGATGGACTGGAGCCCGTACACGATCCGCTTCACGCGTAGCGGTACTCAGAAGGTGCAGTGCTTCTCCTACATCCTGGGCTACTCCAGACGGCACTACATCGACTTTACGCCCCGGCGGGATTTCTACACCCTGATCCGGCGGCATCGCGACGCCTTTGAGTACTTTGGAGGCGTTCCTACGCAGTGTCTCTACGATAGCGAAAAGACGGTGGTGCTTCGCTGGGAAGCCGGCCGTGCGGTGCTGAACCCTCACTTCATCGCCTTCATTACTCACTACCGCTGCCAGCCGATCATCTGTCGACCCCGCCGACCTCAGACCAAGGGGAAGATCGAGGCGCCGTTTCAGTACGTGGAGAAGAACCTGCTGGGCGGCAGGAGCTTTAGCGACCTGGAGGAGCTTCGCCGCATGGCCCGTTGGTGGATGGAGAACAGGTCGGACCCGCACATCCACGACACCACCCGGCGGGCCCCCCTGGAGATGTTTCTTCAGGAGGAAGCCAGCGCCCTGCAGCCTCTGCCGCTTCACCCCTACGACACCGCCGAAGTTGCCCTTCGGGTCTGCGGCTTCGACGGGTTCCTGGAATTTGAAACGAATCGCTACTCGGTGCCTTATGAGCACATGGCCGACATCCTGGCGATGAAGATCACCGAGAGCGAGGTCTTGATCTATGGGCCGGAGCTTGATCTGATCGCCGCCCATGAACGGCTGCCGGCCGGCGCTGTAAAAACGATCGAGAACCCGCAGCACCGAACGGCGAAAAGCCTTCGCTATGGGCTGGAGCCGGTTCGGGAGGCCTTTACGGCCCTCGGCGAAGCGGCCGAAGAGTTTCTGGGAGGACTCAAACAGAGCCATCCCCGCAACCCGGGGTTTCACGCCCGCTACATCCTTGGACTCAAAGACCGCTACCACTGCGACGACATCCACCAGGCCCTACGGCATGCCCTGCGCTATGGGGCCTATGATGGCAAGGCGGTGGAACGGATTCTCAAGGCCAGGGCCACGCCCCGAACCCTGGAGTCCATCCGCAATGAACGAGCCGGGCAGCAGCTCAAGAAGGCCCTTCCCGAGGTCCAGCAAAGGCCTTTGGATCAATACGAAGAGCTGTTCAAGGAGGTACCTCGCAATGGAACATCCGAAACTCGAGCCGATGGCACGGATCCGAAGTCACTTGAAGACCCTGAAGCTCACCCGGATGGAGAAGGCCCTCGATGAGGTGTTTGAGCAGGTCGGCAGGGAGTCGAGTCCGCCCTCCGAACTGCTGGAGCGGCTGCTGGCCATAGAGGCTGGCGCGCTCATCGAACGACGAATCGAGCGGCGGATCAGGGAATCGAAGCTACCCGACCGAAAGCTGCTGGCCGACTTCGACTTCGCGTTTCAAACGGGTGTGGACAAGGCGCAGGTAATGGAGCTGGCCACCTTGGGCTTCGTGGAGCGCAACCAGGGGCTCATCATCGCCGGCAACTCAGGCACCGGCAAAAGCCATATCGCCAAGGCCCTTCTTCTTCTCGCCTGCCAGAAACTTTACCGCTGCCGCTACACCACAGCGTCCGAGATGCTCGGTGAGCTCATGGCCAGCCGGGCGGACGAGAGCCTGGATCAAAAACTCAAAGCCTATGTCTCGCCCGACATCCTGCTCATCGACGAGCTCGGTTTCGATCGTCTGGAGCAAGAGGATCGAAGCAACGCCGCGCTGTTTCTAAAGGTAATCGACGGCCGCTACGGAAAAAAACCGACCCTGCTCACGACCAACATCGACTTCAAACAGCTGGGCGACTACTTGGCAGACCCCGTGATCACCACGGCTGCAGTCGACCGCTTGGTGCACCACTCGATCATCATGAGCATCACCGGCCCCAGCTGGCGAATGCACGAATCTAAAAAGCTCAACGCCAAAATCAAAAAGGCGTCCCCGCAAAAGACCTAACCCTTCTGCCTGCAACTCAACGCCGACCACCAACACGGCGTCCAGCCCGCCCCCATTCCTGTCGGTGCAGTAGCCTCCTCTGACCACACCGTGGATGTTATTGCACGCAATCGACGACAGTGCTCTGCCTCGCTCCTGAGTCGCCACCTGGGTCTCTAAATCGCTGATCCCAACTCCCAATTACCCGAAACACGCAACTTCCAGGTGGGTCCACTCAAAGGGCTTAGATGGGTTCACTTTATGTCGGTAGTGACAATCCAGTCACAGAACTCTAAAAACAAAGCCGGCGCACAAACCTTTGAGTGCTCAGTCGCCGGACGTGCGAT
>CALZIZ010000405.1 GCA_945787465.1 uncultured Desulfuromonadales bacterium | reverse complement strand
TGGCGTAAGTCCTCCCTGGCGCTAATTGTCCAATAAATCATCTCGCATTGTAATCGGGGGGATTTCTGATGCTCAGATTGGAATTCCTACAGACCCTGCATCACGAGAAAAGGCTGGTTGGATGCTTCTTTCCAATCTAGTTGCGTATCAGGCGTAAGTGGCGAGCAATCAACTTAATGCCTATTCTTCGCCGTTCGATACTGCCCGGGCGTCATCCCGGCATGCTTTCGGAACACCCGGTTGAAATGCGACTGGTTACTGAACCCGGAGGAGAGTGCGACATTAAGCAACGAAAGCCGGGCTTCCTTTAGAAGCCGAATGGCGTTGGAGATCCGCAGGCTGTTAACGTAATCGACAAACGTCATGCCGGTCTGCTTTTTGAAGCAGCGTGAAAAGCTTGAGACGCTCATGCCGGCTTGTTCAGCAACTTGAGTCAGCGAAAGAGGGGTTCTGAAATTAGTCTGGATGTGTCTGAAGACTTTTTCGCTGCAATTGGGCGGGGCAGTCCCGGGCAGAACTGCGGGGGTTTGCTGCAACCCAAGAAGGGCCCGGAGGGTCAGGACGAGTTCGTAAGGGAGGAAGGGTTTTTTGAAATAATCCCTGGCGCCGCAGCGGAAAACGTCTACGACCAAGCTTTCCGTGCTTTGGTCGGCGATAATGACGACTGGAATGGAGGGGCAGGTGGATTTTATGATTTCCAGCAGTTCCAGGCAGGGGGAATCCTGACAATGGCCAACTAAGGCCAGATTGACGGTGTTGCTCCAGAGAAACGCGCAAGCCTCCCTCGCCTCCAGTTTGTGCACCAAGCGGCACTGCGCCAGAGCGTCGCCGAGGTGCCCAAGATAGTCCAAGCAGCCGGAATCGACAACTAGGATGGTGCCGGCTACCTGGGAGGAATTGTCGCCACAACCCTCTCCTCCCACCATTTTATGAAAATCGTAATGGGTCCGATTCATGGCAAATATAGAGACCTGTATGGATTCGGTCTTGTCCGGCTTGCATTGATGTCAAGACCCGGGGGAACCGCCGCAATGGCATCAAGGGCAGCTTAACCACCAGATAATACCTTCATGGCATACCCATGGCCGTCATTAAAAGAATTCAGGATGGAGGAGACTTGCCGCCCTAACGGCATGAACCGTTTTCTTGTGCGCTGCTCTTTCCTTTGATCTTTGCATTTTCTTATTAAATGTAACCTCAGTTATTGTTATTTCCACCTGTAAGAAATTACAGGAGAGGCCCTTGCCTTTTTGGCATACGACCCCAGAGTTATAAGACAGCAGCAAGATTTTGGAGACATCCTAGGCCTTATTTTGTTCTACATATAGGTAGCTTAGATTGTTTCAGGAGTTGTGGGGCATGAATGGTCTGCGGTCAGAGAGGATTGGATTTGAGAAGGTTGAGGGCATACTGAAAAGTGCTGAAGGAAGGCGTAAGGATGGCCATCTGGCTGGTCCGGTTGAGTCGCTCGGTAGCGGCGGGTGCCAGGGTCGTTGTCACGACGAGCCACGTCATGAACAGAAAGATCGAACGTCCGATATGTTGTGTTATTGAAATTTGAGGGTCGCCAGAGGCTAGAAGCAGAGCATTCCTAAAAACCCTGCATTATGAGAAAGGGCCACCTGATCTGGTGATCAAAATGGCCCTGAAAATCTCTTCAAAATGTGGTGATCGCCGAACACGGTAAAAAGTGTCTGATAGACGGTGACTTATAAGAAAGTGAATCGGCCCTTAAAAACTCAAGCAGTGTCTGATAGTGCATCTGCTTCTGGGGGCAAGGGGAAAGATAAAGTCACTCAAACACGAGTCAACAAGTAGAGTCGATGCTTTTTGTTAAAAAACCTGGACTGATTTACGATTCAGGCCCTTTTTACGTTCCCCACCCCACTCTATTTTTTCCCCTGAGAATCCTCCTTGAGAAACAGCCAGACAAGGATGCCGACGAACACGAAGACGCTGACGTTGAGCAAGGTATCCACCAGATTATCCAGTTGCGGCGTCATTTGAAGACCTCCTTTCTCAGCTCTTTGATAAAACAGACGGCGATCAGCAAAACGATGTAAACGAACGGCATGGCACCCAAGGCGATGATGCTTTTGACGGCGTCGATGCTGTTGGAGAAATGGAGAGCACAAACGCCGCACTGACCACGCTCGTCACAACGAAAAGAAAGGCCGCGATAACCGTGGCACCGATGGTCAGAACGGAGAACGGCAGATGCTCGAGGACAAAAAACGTGGTGCTGTCGATGTGGGTCTTAACCACCTCCAGTATCGCCACATTCGTTTTTTGGACCCCGTAAAACCCGATACTACCAAAAACGCCGAACCAGAAGATCGAGAAAATCATCGGCACCAGAACCACGCCGAGAAGAAATTCCTTGATGGTTCTCCCTTTGGAAATACGCGCGATGAAGACGCCCACGAACGGCGACCAAGCCAGCCACCAGACCATGTAGGTGAGGGTCCAAGACTGAAACCAGTTCTCCGCAACTTCATCGTAAAAAGTCAGAGTCTGGAAACCATGGGTCAGGACTTTTGAGAAGTAATCGCCCGCCCCTCCCATGATTGCGCCCATAATGTAATAGGTGGGTCCGGCGAGGATGACGAACAACATCAGACAGCCGGCGATGGTCATGGCCGTGTTGGAGAGCAGGGCCATTCCCTTGCCCAGGTCAACCGTCAGCGGCGCGAGGTAGGCGATGAACAGCAGCCCGAAAATGATCATGCTGAGGGTCATCCCCGGGCTTTCCAGCCCGAACAAGGATACCACGCCGGCCTGAACCTGAAAGACGCCAATGGCAATGGAGCCGCCCACACCGATGGCGATCGCGGTGATCGCCATGAGGTCGCTAAAGCCGCCCACCCACTTCGGCCAGCCCCGATTGCCGAAGACATGCCGTATGGGGGCGCTGATGAGATTAGGCGTTCCCTTGCGGAAACTGAAATAAGCAATGATAAGACCAACGGCGGCGTAGATGGCCCACGCATGGAGCCCCCAGTGAAAGTTGGTGACAAAGAGTGCCTCCTGTGCCGCTTTGGGTGGACTCATGTAGGGCAGGAAGGTCTTATAGTGGAACAGGGGTTCGGCACTGCCGAAATAAAGAAGACCCACCCCCATACCGGCGGCAAAGAGCATGGTCAGCCAGCTCACGGTGGAAAACTCGGGCTTGTCGTCATCCTTGCCCAGCTTGATCTGGCCGTACTTGGAAAAGGCCAGCCAGATGCACAGGAACAGCAGCAGGCAGGCGGTCAGCATGATGAACCAACCTCGGCTTTTGAACATGGCCCCGACAACCATCGAAGAAAATGACGCCAGGCCGGCCGTGTCAGCTATGCCCCACGCGGCGACGCCGCCGGTCAATGACAGCGACAGTAGAAGGATCGGATTCTTGAACATGAGGCCCCCTTTTGGTGTTTATCGACAAACAAGACATCACTAATTGTACCCGATCACAGGGGGGGCAAAGAGGAGGGTTTCTTATTTATATTCCTACATTGTTCTAGGGTACTCAGATCGGCAGAAAAGCGAAATTCTTGCTGACCCTGACCTATGAGAAAAGGCCACTTGATCTGGTGATCAAAATGGCCCCGAAAATCTCTTCAAAATGTGGTGATCGCCGAACACGGTAAAAAGTGTCTGATAGATGGTGACTTATGGCACACTTAAAGCGTGCCATGACTTGCCAGCTTTTTTTCAATCATAGTGGCAAAGGTATCGAACACACTTTTTGCCACAACTTCACGTGGGGGTTCGTCACCTCACCAAAAGATGAGAATGCAACACTTTTAGTATTGCAATGTGGGCCGTCTCTCGTTATTAGTCCCATGTGGTCCTGCTCCTTGACAATTGTTTTTGGCATACCGTAAACTTCTGGATTAATTCTTGTCTTCAATGAGTTGCGACAGTTCCTAAAATATTGAACCTGCAAATCCCGCCAGGATTCTGTTTACAATACAACCCACCTTGTCAATCAATGACCGGCTTCGGTTTTAAACGGGATCAGGCCAGCCCACCTTCGAAGACCATTTCTACTACTCCACCCAGAGCATCGCCATCGTAGAAAGGCACGGCAACGATGGTCAGGGTCCCTTCGGGACCGTCCGTGGTATAGTAGTGAATCTTCATCTTCTTGTCCGCGAATGCCTGATATATACCCTTCAATTTCTGCATGGTTTCAGGCTTGTGACAGTCTGCCATGTTCTTACCGACTTCAAGCCCGGCAATCTCCAATTCGTCAAAAATTTCATAAGCTCTTTTGTTGACGTAGGTCACGTTAAAATCACGATCAGACACAACTACGCCAGTGTTCAGGTTTTCCCAAGCTTTGGTGACATCACTCATTTTTGTTCCTCCTAGGAAAAATGTTAATCAGGATCCCATTTTACTAAAGCTCATCAATTGCCTAAGTAATAGTCACAGCAAGTATAATGCCATCCCAAAACACTGTTTGAATCGATGGATTGTAGGCTTTTGTGGATTTAGAAGAGCAAAACTATGGAGAGACTGGGGAGGAAAGAAGCTCCCTTTAAGGGGATGTAGAGATAAGCGTATTCTTGAACAAGGGAGAATGTCTACAGTGTGGAGTTTTACACCAAGCCTCTGCAACACTAGCGGTGATGTGTCTCAAATGTTATGTCAGTTAATCTGAAGGCTGAAAATTAGAAGTTTTGACGAGTTTCCCGGTTACCCTGCATTCTAAGAAACCCCGTTCAAAGCAAGCACCACAAAACAGAACAGGTGGCTGTTTTGATATAACGTCCAAAGGAACGGTAATCCCCCCTGCTAAGCTTTTTTTCCTAGCATCAATTTTACGGAGATGTTCCTCCTCTCCCCTGGATCACAACAGTTCCGGCTTGCCCCAACTCACCGTCGACATCAATTACCACGGGCAGAAACTTGGCCACCACCCAGATGTTGGTGACCAGATGCGGGGTGATCTCCGCGGTCCGCACTTCAGAAGTTCCCTTGGCAAAGGCCAGCGGCAGGATCAGCTGGTCGGCCAGGTGTTGATCAACGGCACCGTTGGAGGCAAGGAAACGCTCGAAGGCATCCACCGCCTCATCCGCCACCCGCTCCGCCGGTTTGCCCCGCTCACCCAAGGCGTAGTAGCAGCAGCGGGAATGTTCGAATTCGGCCAGCAGAAGAAGCAAGGTCCCCTTACCTGGGCCGGGC
>CALZIZ010000404.1 GCA_945787465.1 uncultured Desulfuromonadales bacterium | reverse complement strand
AAAATAAGATTTCAGTTCCCACTTTTACTCTCTTAGACGGCTGAGCAGGCCCTGGGTTTACATCCCGGGGGATTTTTTCAATATTCTTCCATCCCCGCTCATTGGGGTCGGTCGAGATAACGCCTCATCAGTTGCCGACGCTGCTGCCGGCGCTTGTGAGGCTCCAGGCTGCGGGTCCGTTTCAGTTCTCGACGCAGTTGCCGGCGCTGCTGGGGAGGCAATTGCTGAATCCGCAGGTAGAGCTTTTTCAGCTTTTGGCGCCGCTGAGGCGGCAACTGTTGCCAGCGTTCGAAACGTTTCTGAAGCTGTTGGCGCTGCTCGGGGGGCATCTGCCGCCAGCGCTGCAGGCGCTGGCGCATAAGCTGCTGCTTCTCCGGGGGAAGCTGTTTGAACTGGCGATAGCGCTTGCGAAGCTGCTCTTTTTGCTCAGCGCTGAGCTGCTGCCACTTCTCAAGGGCCTGGCCATAAGCCGGGTCGCTGCCGGCGCCAAGGGCCGAAGACACCCCCAAAGTCCAACCAGGAGCCAGCATGCTCAAAGCCAGCAGCATGATGAGAACAAAGCGTCTGGTCATTGCTCATCCTCCATATTTGCGACAACCTCCAGTTCCTGGAGCAGTTGCAGTATTTCCAGAAGCTCCATTAATTTAAGCACCTCGCGATCTTCCGCGCTGATTTCGACCGGTGGAGCAGTCTTGACCGCCGGCTTTTCCTGAGCCCAGGCTGTGGCGGTCAGCATCAGGAACAGCAGCAACAGGGAGCAGCGCCTCATCCCATCCCCTCCAGGTCTTCAAGCAGTTCAAGATCCTCGAGCAGTTCGAGATTCTGCAGCAGATCAAACGCCTCAAGGACTTCGAGTTCGGTCATCAGCTCTCCGCCTTGCGGAAAGACCGGAGCCTGGGGTTCGGGACGAAGCGTGACCAATGTGAGGGCGAGGGCCGTCGCGCAGGCCAAAGCGGTGCCAATTACGGGTTGCTGGAAGAGGCGCCTGCCCCTGGTTCTTTCGATGACCCTGGCGGCGAAGCGCCTGGTCTCCGCCGGGTCCAATCCCAGTTCGGCCTTGGGCACCGCCTCCAGGGTCCGGCGCAGACCAGCGAGGCCCTCCCTGCAAATCCGGCATTGGTCGAGGTGTTTTTCGGCTGCGCTGCGCCCGGCCTGATCAAGTTCATCATAGTAATAGAGCAGCAACTCCTTTTCGGTGCAGCAACGCTCGGGGGGCCTGTTCATGGTTCTTCCTCCAGCAGGTCTTTCAGTTCGCTGCGCAGGGCCTTGACGGCGCGGTGCAGGTGGACCTTGACGGTTCCCGGCTCCAGGCCGAGCAGGTCGGCGATCTCTTTGAGGGGCAGCTCTTCGTGGTGCCTGAGGATGAAGATGGCCCGCTGGCGCGGGGAGAGGGTTTTCAGCACCTGCTTGACCCTGCGGGCGCTCTCCTGGGCCAGGACCAGATCTCGGGGCGAGGCGCTGCCGTCGGCGGCCATTTCCACGGGGTCGGCGCTTTCATCCCCGGCGCTGCGAAAAAAGAAGAGCTTGCGCCGCAACTTCTCCCGGCGCAGGTGATCGATGGCCAATCGGGTGACGGTTCTGTAAAGCCAGGTCCGCAGGCTGCTCTCGCCGCGAAAGCTCTGCAGCGAGCGGTGCAGGCGCAAAAACGCCTCCTGTACGATATCCTCGGCCTCCTCACGGTTGCCGACAAGGCGCCAGGCAAGGTTGAGGATCCTGCCGCTGTGGCATTCAACCAACCGCGCGAAACCCGCATCGTCGCCGTTGCGGGCCTGCTCGAGCAGGATCTGTTCGCTTCGCACATCCATTGGCGAAGGGTAACGCTGCAGTGCCGGGGCTGTCAACGGTGCCCGCAACCGGAGCAGGGCACCATTGGCCCGGTTGGCAGGTGGCGGTGGGGAACACGGCAATGCATAGCGGTCCTTTCGCTGGAGTGGTCGGGGCTGGTTTTATGTATTTAGACGCGGTAGAGCCAAAAAGGTTTACCACTTTTTTAGAGGGCCGGATTTTTTGGGGGGGATGGTTCCGGCCGGATCGTTTATTGGCAGGGGCTGGAAACGAGCTTGGTGAGTAGCTCCATCGTCTTCCCGGCTGCTTCGCGAAAGATCACCTCGGCGATGGAGTCAAGGGGAGTTGCTGTGCGGTTGATAAAAATCAGCCGGGCGCCGGCTTGGTGTGCGGCGGCAGGGATCGAGGCGGCCGGTTGCACCTCGAGGGAGGAGCCGATCATCAGCAGCAGGCCGGACTGCTCAGCCAGGGCAAAGGCTTCGGCCATGGCCTGCTCGGGCATGGCCTGACCGAAGGAGACGGTGTCGGGCTTGATCAGCCCGTTGCAGCTTTCACAGTGCGGGTCGAGGTCGTCGGCTTCGAGCCGCTGCTGAATGTCCTCGATCGGCCAGGAGCGGCCGCAACTCAGACAGCTTGCGCTGCGATTGGTGCCATGCAGCTCGATCACCCTGGTGTTGCCGGCGAGCTGATGCAGTCCGTCGATGTTCTGGGTGATAACCGCAGCGAGCCTGCCCTTGGTTTCCAGTTCGGCAAGGGCCCGGTGGGCGGCGTTGGGGGCTGCCTTCAGCAGGGCCGGGATCAGCTCCCGGCGCATCTGCCAGTATTCGGCCCGCGCTTCGGCGCTGGCGAGAAACTCCCGGTAGGTGACGATGCGGTAGCGCTCCCACAGCCCGCCGGGGCTGCGAAAATCCGCCAGTCCCGACTCGGTGGAAATCCCCGCACCGGTGAAGGCAATGCCGGACCTTACCTGCTTCAGCATCTCGGCGGCGCGCCTGAGGCGCGGTTCAAATCTTTCCATCTGCTTGATCTCCTAATGTAAAAGGTAGATGCTTTTGACGTTTTGGCAAGGCGAGGGTTTCATCGCCCTGATGTCAGAGAAGGTGCGGGTCGCCGCAGTTCCGGGGAGTAAGCCGGCAATGACCGAATCGATCAAAAGAAAAGTGAAATATGCAAAGAATCTTTGGCGGCACTTGGTAAGCTGATGTTAATGGGTGGCAGGTTCTTCTGGAAAGGTAGAGGCGAAGAGCCCGAAAGACGGGTGACGTCCGGAAGTTTTCAAGGAGG
>CALZIZ010000403.1 GCA_945787465.1 uncultured Desulfuromonadales bacterium | reverse complement strand
AGAGAATTCGGATTCAACAATATAGCATTTAGCGATTTCGCATCTTGAAGTGTCTTGACCATTAGACCAGAAGCTTTAGCCAAAACCTTGACCAAGATGGCCCCGAAGACTGCTGGCACGCCGTTTAAGGCATCATTACCCCTACTTAAGAACCTTCTGCAGCACGATTTGCGGTTATCAGACCGATAGAATCTCTAAGCAAGCTATCAGACGAGTTTCCTTTGTTCTCGAGACTAGTCTCAGACACGTATTAAAATGGTTTCGACAACTCCTCAGACATACAAAAAACCCCTGTATTTACTATAAGATCAAGGACTTGAGAATATGAAACAGGCCGCAGATGTACCCCTATGGGCAACCAGAAAGAGGCTTACGTCCTGCGTACAGGAACAGTGACTTTGGTGTATTTGATGGCGGGAATGGCCGTTGAACATCATTTTTTTGCTAGCCAGAGCTTCTTCAGCCATAGCCTTGCTTTGCATGCTACACGCCAAAAACGCATTAAAAAGAAAAAACAAGGTAACTATTCAGCACCTCTCTCGACCGGGTGCTTCGATTAGGGTCGGACAGGAGCTATTCAGGCAACATAAATTGAGGCGACTTGCCCTCAAACAATAGGCGCAAGGCTTCGGACGCACTAACGCCTTGCTTCCGGCACGTGGACAAATAACTCCGGATTCGACAGAAGATCCTTGCCCCATCCCAGGAGCGAAAGCATCCTGAGATCTTCTGCTGGACCTTGGTCATCCGGATATCATTTTCCGCCAGGTTGTTGGAGAAGGGAACCTCTTCGTGCTCCATGAATCGTAAGACATCAACCTCAAAGTCTCGAAGTCGCTCCAACAGGTTCCGGGCCTTGGAGCGTGGAAGCCTTCCCCTGCGCCCCTTTCTCTGGCTTTCATCGGGTCCAGGACATTCCTTCTCCGCTTCTTCGAGAAGAGCTCGGTATCGTCTTCGATAGGGCTCTGCGGCAATGCCGTCCAAATGCCCTCCTGCATCCAGGACGGCTTGGTTGATCTCTTTGAGCAACGCTACCATGTCCTGAGCCCACTTTTGCTTGTCTTGCTCCCAGGCTCTTTCAAGTTCCCTGAGATGGTGAGCGTTGCACAGGGCGTGACTGGTAGCGTACTTAAAATAGGGCTTCCAATGGTCATGGCAAAGGATGCCTATAAATTGCGGAAGTATTCCGATCTCATCCAATGCCTCGGCTCCTCGTTTGGCGTGAGGGGAGAAAAAGGTGAATGAGGAATTGGAGGCGTTGTGAAGCCAGCTTCGCTTGCCGCCGATGTTGATGCCGGTTTCATCGGCATGGATCAAGCTGGATGATGCCAACTGCGTTCTGACCCATTGGTCAAAGACCTCCAGTCGGTCATAAGCCTCTTGATTGAAGTTAAAGATGGACCCAGCGCTGACCGGGATCTGCATTTGTTCCAGAAAGTGATCCTCAATGCGATTGTAGGGGATCAGCTGATACTGGGACATGTAGACCGAGTTGACCTTGACCCCGATACCGTATTGTGCCGGGCGAGTGACTCCTTCCGGGAAAGGAGCTACAAAGCGTTTACCCTGCTGATCCTCCAGAATCTGGGCTCGGTATTCGGTCACCACGGTGCTGATATCCAGATCTATGACTTGTCGTGACTCGAAGCCAGCATCCCGGTAATTGCCCGGAGGCAAGGAGCTTCGGTCAACAGGGAGAACCTTGATTTCGTCAGGGTCGGCAACAGGTTTCAGTGTCGTTCCATTACGCCCCTTTTGCCCACCGGGCTTGCGGCTGCTTTTGCTCTTGGACTCTTTCTCACGCTTTGGGTCTGCCGATGGCGGTTTGCTGCTGTTCTTGCTATTGAGACCAAATCGATTTGCAAGAAGAGTAACCAGCAGCAACATGACCTCAAGGCTTGACTTGAGCGCAGGCGACAGGCCTTCTTCTTCGGCGATCAGGGTTTTGACCCGATCGATAGTATCTTCAACGTCGATATTGTTAATCGTCATGTTCTGGCCACCCGTTCGATGAGATGGCCTATATTAACACAGGTTTTCAGACTCGGATTTTTGTCCCGAGGTTCTTTTGTGAACCGATATTTTCACTCAAACAAGCCCGGCATCGCTTGGCAAAGCTCTTCAGTATTTAGATAGATGGGAGCGATCCTGACGAGGCGTATCGAGAGCACCGTTAGGCGCGCTGCTACTTTGCCAATTTTTCAGAAAAACGCTGTCAAGAACTTTTTTGCTGAATAGTTACAAAACAAGTTCATATTACTTCCTTGATGATCTGACCATCACATCAAGGAGGCCAACAGGATCACGTTCGGCAGCACCACCGATCCCCGTCTCGCCAACCTGCCCCCACCAGCACATCACGTCGTCACCCCTGGCAACTCGGGGTCGGACCAGCGCAAGCGCTTGAAAACGAAGGTAAAATGCTCTAATTTGCCGCTTAAAATGAGCTTATAGGTCGATTTCCGGGGACAAAAACAGGCCCATAGTATTTTAATACTGCGGTTGTCGCTATGGAGGTCAACTTCTGATGTCGCCTGACAACTGCAAGTTGACAGAGCCTGTCCCACCCCCGAGCCCTGCCGTAGTGCGCCGGGTTCGGGAGCAGGGGGTCGGAGGTTCAAATCCCCTCGCCCCGACCATTTTCTTCTCGTTAGATTTCAAAGAAATAGCCCCACTCCCTACACGGGAATTGGGACTTTTCTTTTTGGTTCTCCGGTCCACCTCCGGTCCTGCACCCTTCTTTCCTTGTTTCAACTGACCTCTCGGCGATGGCCCCAAACCCAATGAAGCGGAGATGACCTCCGAGATCGACAAGTTGGAGGCGGACAGGAGCACGATCTGACGCCAACGAAAAAACGTGCCTTGACAAGGCTCTTTTTTTGAATGACAATGCGACCGACCAATCAGTCGGTCCAAAAAACTCAGACGGGGACGATATGACAACGCAGCAACTGAATCAGACTTCGGACCATCACCAGCAGATGTTGGACCTGTTCCATCAACAACGCCGTGCGTATCTGAGCGATCCCATGCCGTCAGCAGAGCGTCGCATCGACATGTTGCAACAACTC
>CALZIZ010000402.1 GCA_945787465.1 uncultured Desulfuromonadales bacterium | reverse complement strand
GGCGGCCATGAAGGTAAAAAAGGCCGCCAGCACACCCCAGCCCCAGACGATCTTTTTGGGCCGGTTCGCATGTTTGCAGACCAGCACGATGGCCCACAGGGTCATGCCCGCCATAAAGGTCTGAGTGACCTGAAACCAGGTGGCCAAGCCGTCTTCGCGGGCAATGTTGCACAGCCTGCGCATGGCGCCGATGTCGATCAGGCGGCCGTAGTTGACAATGGCGTCGACCAGCACCAGAAAGACTTCAAAACCGATACAGAACACCAGCAGGTTGAAGATCCACCGTTGGTGGTTGAGGGGGAGTCTCAACGGGGTTGCGATGTTTTTGTTATCAGGAGCCAGAATATGGTTTTTCCCATTCTTACCGGGCATTTCAGAACCTCCGTTTGGCATTAAAAGGCCGAAGCGATGTTGACCCCTCGATTCCCTTTGCGGGGAGGGGGGGCAGGATTCAAAGCGGACGGTCTGAATTATAACAAAAAGAATAGCAAAAGAAGTGCCAAGTGTAGAGGGCCTGGGGACATGGCTGGAAAACCGTTAAATGATGGTGAAAAAGCATGGTTAGAAGAGGGCAAGCGAAAGGTTGGCCTGTTTTTGGGGGTATGTTAAGGGGCAAAATGCAATGCGCCGCCTCCCTGAGGGAGGCGGCGCGTTAGGGCATAAGTGCTGCGGCGGGTTATTTGCCGAGGATTTCGCGGAACGATTTGTTGGGGGTTAGCGCTCCAGGGCCGCTGCCAGGTCCAGAAGAGGGGCTAATTGTGAAACCTGGGGTGCCGTCGGGGGTGCCGTCGGGGCAGGTGCACGGTTCGTAGTTGACCGAGGGACCGCCGCTGCTGTCGTCGCTTGAACTGTCGTCGCTCGAACTGTCGTCGCTCGAACTGTCGTCGCTCGAACTGTCGTCGCTTGAACTGTCGTCGCTTGAACTGTCGTCGCTTGAACTGTCGTCGCTCGAACTGTCGTCAGCGCTTAGGAGTGCAGTGATGATGGCCGGGTCGCATTCGCAGTTTCCGATGCTGCTGTCATCACTGCTGCTGTCATCACCGCTGCTGTCATCACCGCTGCTGTCATCACCGCTGCTGTCATCACCGCTGCTGGAACTGTCACTGCTGGAACTGTCCGATGCTGTGGTTACAACAGGCCAGGCGGCGACACAAAGGCAAAGAATAAATACTGGCAAAAACTTCCCTATCCATTTCAGTGAACTTTTCATTCCACCCTCCTTTTGGCTTTTCTCGGTCCCCACTTTTGCCAAAATACCCAAAGTGTAAACCTTTTCTATTGTCATGATGAAAATTTAAAAATTTCAGCCTTTGCAAGGAATGATCTGCAAAATTAAGGCCTAAATAGAAATAACCCCGAAAACCACCCGCACCAGGCGCATCGGTTTGCCATCGACGAAGGCCAGTGCATAGGCCGCAACGTCATAATCTGACACGGCTTCGAAGCTGTCGGGATTGACAGAATACTGGCTCGCCCCTGCATCCCAGACGATGGCCATATCCGCACCATCAGCAATGGTATTGGTTGAGTCGCGGTCTACCGCCCTAAGCCATACCGCGGCGCCATTCAGCGGTGTGGCGGTATCAGATAGATGTGGGGTCCCAAGACTAACAGAACCTGTACTATCGATTTCAATCACCAAGTGCTGAGGCATCACGAGGTTGGAAAAATCTGGCTCTGGAGGGGTCCCGGGTATAAACAGAAAGCTACTGGGAAAAGTACTCGGATCAGCGTAGTGGGCCGGGGTAATTGGGCGATTGTCAAAGTACCTCACTTGACCGTCGACGCCTGTGACTGTTGTTGGTCCGGGGATAAAAGCATTGCCGGTGAGCTCTGTCCAGTCCCCTAGATCGGCATAATTGATCCCTAAAGGGTTGGGTGGCGGGGGGTTGTTGGGGTCTTCACCGTCGAGCTCTCCATCGTTCTCCAGTGCCCAGAACACATAATTAAGGGCAGTCTCGGCATAGTAATAGGCTTGGGTGGCCTGGACGTCGGTGCGGCTGGCGTCCTGGTTCATTTTGTTGGACGCATAAAGGCCGATGGACATCAGGGACAGCAGGCCCATGACCACCAGGGAGGTGATCAGGACAAATCCGCTCTGATTTCCGATTTTCAACTCGGTCATGGCAGGTTCCTCGGCCAGATCCTGAATTTCAGCTCCAGGGTTTTGTCTTCGCGGTTCAGGTTCTTGTAGGCCCCCTTGAGGGTGATGGTGTGGCGTTCGCCGGTGGAGACGAAATCAAGCCCGTCTGTGATATCGAGACCCCGGACCATCTCATCGTAGCCACCCAGGGAGGGGTCTCCGGTGCCGGGGGGCTGCTCCCAGGCGAGGCGGTCGTTGCCGCCTTGCTTGTAGCGAAAATAGCCGGTGCCGCTGTCGAGGGTGGTGTAGGCGATCTCTTTTTTGGTATTGTCGTAAGTGACGTTGCTTGCCAGGCGCAGTTCACGGCGCATGATCTGCGAGACCAGGCGTAGATCGCCTAACTGCTCGGTCTGGTTGGTCTGGGCCGAGTTGACCCGCAGCTGTAGCATGTAATTGCCGAACAGCCCCGAAATCAGCACCAGGCTGATGGCCAGGGATATTAGGACTTCGACCAGGGTGAAGCCCGATTGTTGATCCAAATGTTCTGCCATGGTCATTACCAAATGGTCGCGTGGGTCAGAGTAACGCTATGGGGCTTGCCCTTGGTGGTCCAGTCTACCTGGACGATCCTTTCGATGGGGGCCGGCCCCCCTGGATTGGTATAAGTGACGAAGGTTGACGAATCTGTCGGATCTCCATCCTTGTCAGGCCCGGTCATAGCATTGGCCGTGGCGGTGATGGTGAAGGGGATACCGTTCTCGGTCCAGGTCTTGGTTGTCGAGTTTCCAGCCGTTGGCGCGGCGGTAAAGTTGAAGATGGTCAGGTCGTCTGTGGCGGCCCACTCCTCAAGAAGCTCCTCGGTCAGGTGGCTTGCGGTGCTGCGCTGGCGTGCCACGGTGTCCGATTCGAGCACCGTCTGGGTGAAGTTCATGTAGCCCAGAGTTCCCACCAGAATAATAAAGAGGGACATCATCACCTCGATGAGGGTA
>CALZIZ010000401.1 GCA_945787465.1 uncultured Desulfuromonadales bacterium | reverse complement strand
AATTTGACTGCGTTGCCGATGAGGTTGAAAAGGATCTGCTGCAGGCGATCTTCATCACCGTTCACCGGTGGCAATAACTGGGGGACGGCGTTTTTCAGCCGCAGGTTCTTACTTGCGGCAAGGGGGCGCGTAACCGCCAGCACGGCCTCTGTAAGGGAATGCAGGTCTAGGGTCTTGGGGCGCAGTTCGAGGTCGCGGTTTTTAAGCCTGGAAAAATCGAGGATGTCGTTGACCAGGGTGGCCAGGCGCCTAGCACTCGAAACGATGACCGATAGGTTGTCCTTGGCCTTTTGGGACAGGGCTCCGACAGCGCCGCTCTGCAAAGACTCGGCGATGCCGATGATCCCCGAAAGGGGGGTGCGCAGCTCGTGGGAGGTGTTGGCCAGAAACTCGTCCTTGAGCTTGTCCATTTGGGAGAGGGCCAGGTTCTTTTCTTCGAGTTCTTGCGAAAGGTGCTCCACTGAGGCGTAGGCCCGGGCGCTGCGCAGGGCAATGGCATAGGCCTGGCTGAAGAGCAGCAGAGTCAGGGCGACATGGGTAAGGTAGGCGGTGTGGATCACCCCGAGGTCGTGAAGCATGTCGTTGGTTCCGCCGACGGCCAGGCAGGAAAAACCGGCCAGCAGGACCGCCGCTCCCTGACGTTCGTTTTTTGTTGCCCTGATCAGCAGGTAAAAGAAATAGCCGATGAGAAAAAAGGAAAAGATGTGATAGAGCGGCGCGACCTCATTGGCCGACTTAAGGGGGGCAACGAGGCCGATGAGGCTGAACAAAACCGCCATCGCTTCGTAGAAACGAAGCAGTTTGGGCGAGCTTTCGGCGGGAAAGAGGGTGTGATAGAAACGAAACAGCACCGGCAGGGTGAGAAAGTAGGCGACCGCATTGATGCGGGTGTACAGCTCCCAGTGCGTGTCGGGTGTCAGCAGAAAGATCACCCCGCCATTGGCGGGTTGAAAAAGGGTGTTGACGAACCACAGCAGGCAGTAGAGGGCCATGTAGAGGGGGGAGGTGTCCCGCCTGCGCAGCTGGTAGAGGACTATGTGGTAGATCCCCATGAGCAGCAGGCCGCCGAGGAAAAAGAATATCCAGCCCCACTTTCTCATCTGGGCTGCGGCAATGGCCTGCTGGCTGCCCAACTGGATCGACGATAGAATGCCCCCGCTCAGGTTGGAGTAGTTGGATATCTGCAGCACCAGTTCGAGGCTTTCGGCTGCGACATCGACATGGGGGATCTGCAGGTTGAGGATCGGGGTTTCAGCCTGCACCGAAGTACCGACCTGACCCGCCGAAGCCAGCAGTTCACCGTTGCCCCAGAGTTTGTACGCAGAATTTATATCGGTCAGGCGCAGGGCATAGGGGACCTTCACCTTGGGCAGGGCGATGCGCAGGCGCAGGGTGGCATAGCCTTCTTTGGGAAGTGGGTGGCCCCCGGGTTCGAGACCCTCCCAGGCCGCGGGAACCTGGATAGTTCCAGTTTTTACCGGGGGCTGATCATGTTGGAAATCGTCTGGTTCAAAAAAATGACCCCAGAAAAGTTCCCAATTGCCGTCAAGGGAAACGATGCCGTTTTTGTCAAAATCGTGACTCGAGAGGTCCAGGACCCCGTTTTGGGCAATGGGGTAGCGATCCGTTGATCCGCAACTTGAGAGCAGCAGGGCAAAGGCGAGAAGGGCAGAGATAAGCAGGGTAATCTTTGGGGCGGGCATGGAACTCAATCATTAATCATTTATTGAAATTCCTTTTATAGAACGTTTTTTGATGTTTTTCCATGGTTTTTTGGTCAGGAAAGCAAAGCAATAGGGCCACCAAGACACGGAGACACCAAGAAAGGCAAAATATAAGGACCTTGTATCTCTGGGTTTTCTTGGTCCCTTGGGTCTAAGTGACTAACCTTTTCGGGGGGACGCTAAAAGCTGTCCACCATCGTTTCTGCCTCGGCCAGAAACTCTTCGAAGTCAGCATGCAGTTGGGCATAGTGGGATTTCAGCTCGACCAGCCCTTCACCCATGGGATTGGGCCGGCTCAGCCGCTCGGAGATGCGCTCGAGAACCCGGCCGATGACCTCTACTTCTGCGTAAGAGACGAGCCAGTTGCGGTGGATCATTCGCGGGGCCACCTGTTGCAGGCCCGCGGGCAACTGGGCGTGCTGCTCTTCAAGCAGTTGGTAAACCCGCTGAGCGAATTCGGGCAAGGGGGTCGGGTGGTGGGAGGCCCAGTTACGGGCCATGAAGTGGTCGTAGAAAACATCGACCATGATACCGCGATAATGGCCGAAGCCGGGCTGCAGGCGCTGCCGGCTGCGACGCACCGCCGGGCAGGTGGCGCTGAAACTGTCGATGCGGCGGTGAAGCTTGATCCCCCTGCGTAGCCCGGGGGAATAGCGCCCCTCAAGGCGCCCCTTGACGAAGTCGCCCATCAGGTTGCCGAGCAGCGATTCGTCCGTCGGCTCGGACAGGTATAGGTGGATCAGGTAGTTCACGGTTTTTTTGGTGCAGCCTGGCCCTGAGGGTCAGGCCGGGGCCTCCATATTGGCGCGGTTATTCCTTAAAAGTTCAGCAATCTGTTCAGCATCGTACTCGCTGGCATCAGCCCATAGTTGTAGCTTCTCGGCCTGCTCTTGCTGTCCCATCCGGCTCAGTACGTCGCTGAGCCCGCGGATAGCCTGGCGTTCAGGGGCGGCCTGGCGGAAAAACTCTTCGTATCCGACCAGGGATTCTTCCAGCCGACCTTGTAGAAAGCGCAGTTTTGCCAGGCCGAGCTGGGCGTACTTGTCCCACCCGTTTTCCAGAACGTCCATGTAGGCCCCTTCGGCCTCTTCGAACCTGCCGAGGTTACGGTACGCATCGCCGAGGCGCGAGAGCATCTGAGGGGTGCCGCCGGTATTTTGACGGATTTTTTCCCACAGATCGATTGTTTTGAGGTACTCGCGCTGCCAGCGAAACACCTCACCCAGACCGTAAAGGGCGTACGGGTTTTCTCCGTCCATGTCCAGGGCCTGCTGATAGTGCTTCTTGGCCTGCTCGAACTCGTTCTGGCGCCGGTAGAGGTTGCCGACGATGGTGTGGATGTTGATCAGGTCGCCGCCGGCCTGT
>CALZIZ010000400.1 GCA_945787465.1 uncultured Desulfuromonadales bacterium | reverse complement strand
GCGACCTTAGCGAGGGCTTGAGCCGTGTGCGGTGAAAGTCGCACGCACGGTTCTTAGAGAGCCCGGGGCTGGCAACAGCCCTTGGGCTACTCGGCGATGCAAAAATATAAAATGAATGAAATTAGATATTTAAATACTGACCTACTAATAAAATCAGAAGATGATCTTACGCCAATTGTTAACGATTTTGGTGAAGAAGTATTTGTGTTGCACAATGAAAAGGTTGAAGATCATTTTTATGCATATCTAGAAATTTTAGACAGCAATTCTGAACCGAATGAAGACGTTAAAAAATTCTGCGATCTTATAGAATCTTTAAAACCAAACAACAGGAGAATCTGGAACAACTCAATTTATCGAATTTTCGACATGGGCTACGAATCTGGCGACGAAGGTGAAAACTATTCAACGGATCTTCACCCTGAAACTGTAAAAAGAATAGTCGATTGTGAAGCAAGCATCAGAGTTTCTATCTATACCGTGCCTCCCAAAAGGCATCTAATCGGGATAGGGAGCCGCTCTAGCGGCCCCCTCCCACAGCACCGGACATACGGGTCCGTATCCGGCGCCTAGCCCTGCCCTTTACCCATAAGTGAGACTGTACGGAATTAGCCATCCTCCAGTAACCCGAACCCCATGCACATGAACTGAAACTCCGTGTACCCCCGCCAAAGGAGCTGATGCCCCGGCGGCGGGTCGCTGTTGCGCCCCAGATAGCCCCCTATCTTGGCAACCAGTCGCACCGCGTCACCCAACAGGGTCGGGGGGGTCAAACTTTTTTTTTGCGTAGGCGTTCAAGGTTCGCAATTCGATATCCGAGAACAACACCTCGGCAGGTAGTTCCGGCACGTCCCGGCCCAGCAGAGTCATCAGCATGATCCGCCAGGCAATGACCAGATTAATGGCGATCGCTCGGCGCAAACGCTCAGCGCTCTGGTGAGCTAGTTCCTCGATGCGACAGCCGGATTTCAGCACGCGGTGCCAGTCTTCGATACGCCAGCGAAAACAGTACCAGCGCAGGCACTGTTCGGCCTCCGCAGCCGAGCTCATGGCCATGGTGGTCAGCAGGAACCATTCCACCGACGCGGTATCCGCCGGCGGGTTTTCCTCCCGGGCATGAACGACCCAAATGTCAATGGGCGCCTTGTCGGCGTGGTAGTGCGCCGGGCGCAGTTGGATAGGCATGGCGCGTACCGCCAGTTCCGCCATGCGCCCTGGCCTCTTTGAACGCTCTTTTTGCTTGCTTTTCTTCGCTCGGGCGCTCTGGCGTGGGATATGAACACGAACCCGACTCTGAACAGGTGCCTCACGTATGGCGGCGAATAGTTTGAACGGCTCTTCGGTGATGTTGCGATCATGCTTGGCGCGTACCAGCAGTTCGACGCGCGGATTTTTGCGCTGCTCGTCGAACAGCTCGAAGAAGTCCGCTTCCCGATCACAGACGTCGATTAGCCGCGTCTGCGGCATCTGGCTGGCCAACTCAACCAGATCGCGGTGATGCTCAATCCAGATGAAGTTCTTCTTTTCCTCGATCGGAATAGCATGGCTGGGCCGTTTTTCGGTCGTCGAGTTTCCTTGCGGCGCCTTACAATCAGCGCGCAGTACGCCCAGGGGCAGGCCGTTGGGAGCCAGCGCCAAGGTGGAGTGCAGATTCAGACCGCGGCTCTTGGCGCCGGTCTGGTTGCTGCCTATCACCCCCAGGTCTTCACATCGATCCAGGTTGTTGTAATTCAGATCGCTACCGTCCTGCACGCACAGCACCGTCTGTTGTCCCATCATCCGGCGCACTGTGCGTTGGCGGTGTGGCGCCAAGATGTTGGGCAGGGTGACCGCCGATTCCTCCGGCTGGTCGATCAGGCGATAATAGGCCTTGACCGCCGGCCAGTCGCCCTTGGCCACGCCGCAGAAGGCGCGCTCGGGTACTTCTGCTTTCGCTGCTGCCACGCTGACCAGCCTCTTGCTCAGGCGGGCATCGCCCAAAGGGGCGCCACCGAATTCGTGTTGTGCCCAAAGATCGCTGTCCAGACCATCGGTCGGCGCAAGGGCGGCGCGACCGGCATTGGGCGATAACCCCATGCGCGCTCTGAAGTCGTCTTGCAAAGGATAGACATAGATGGCCTTGGGGCTCAACGCCTTCTTGTTGAAACGGTCCTGCCGGCCTCGCCCCTGGGTTTTGCCTACCTCGATCCAGTTCGCCGCCCGGTAGCAGCCCCCCGAAAACTGCGAGGTATCGACGAAACTCTCCACCAGCCAGGGCCGGTAGCCATACTCACGCTCAAAGTCAGCCGGCAAGACCGAAAGGCTCATGCTCAGTGCCTTCGAGGCCAGATTGCGACAGGATACGCTCGGGCGGATCAGAAAGCGACTCATGCTAACGACATAATGAAGATAGGCTCGGCGTTGCTCGCCATCCCAGCCGATCCAGGCATCCCGATCAGCCAGTTGCAAGGCGGGGGCGGCAAAGCCAAACCCGCCCAGCCAACCCTGGGCCGAGCCAATGAGGTAGCGCACCTGTCGCCCCACCAGCGGCCCCGCGCCTTGCGGATGCTCGCCCTGCATCAGCTCATTCCAGAGGCGCAGCAGCGAAGGCGTGTTCACCAGGACCAGTTGTAATTCCGCGACTTCGCCGACGGTCAGGGGCAGATCAACGACAGAGGCGACAGGCTCTGACAAGCGCCTGGGCGAGCTGCGCCCCGGCTGACTATGAGCCGCCGGCAAGCTAAAGTGCCCGGCACTTTCCAACTCTCGCAGCGCCTTGAGACATCCCGCGCGCTGGACCTGGCCGCGGGGGTCATGGAAGCCAAAATGCTCGCATAGTCGCGTCGCCAGTGCACTCCGGCGGTCGAATTCGTTGCTTTCCAGCAGGCTGCGAATGAAGGCTATGTTCTCTGCTGCCGATAGTGTCCGCTTGATTTGGTTTTGTGTCATGTTCAGCAGGCCTAGCCTTGCGTTAAGTCAAGGAGGGGCAACGAAGACAGCGGCCAGAAGGGCCGGAATTAGTGATCACGATTAACCGCACAGGTCACTAGGTAAGGATCCCAGTGTTGTCTACGGCGGGCTATAGAATGTCGCAAAAAACCCCGCAGTAGTTTGCCAGTCAGTGAATGCGTTGGGAAAACGAGCCGCTCAGACCGGGAAGCCAAAGCCTCCGTTTCGGAGTATAATTGGTATATTGAGGATTTAGAGCCTGATCAGGGGTGCCCCATGTCATACAGACAAAGTCTCGGCAGCAGGACATATGTTTTCGAGGACCTGAAAACCCTTCTCGCCAGGGCATCCCCGCCCCGCTCGGGCGACACGCTGGCAGGCGTCGCCGCGGCCGGCGCAGAGGAGCGGGTGGCGGCCCAGATGGCGCTGGCCGAGTTGCCCCTGGCCACCTTCCTCACCGAGGCGGTCATCCCCTACGAAGCGGATGAGATAACCCGGCTTATCATGGTGGCCGCCACCTCGAAAATCATGCGGTTGCAGGACCTGATCCTGGTGGCAGGCAAGTGCCGGGTCGTTACGCGATTCCGCAACACCATCGGCCTGGCGGGGCACCTTTCGACCCGGCTGCAGCCCAACCATCCCACCGATGATCCCAAGGGGGTGGCTGCCGGCATTGTGGATGGTCTCTTTTACGGTAGCGGCGATGCCGTCATCGGCATCAACCCGGCTACCGACAACCTGGAAGCGGTCACCAGCCTCCTCCTTCTGCTCGATGACATCCGGCAGCGCTACGAGATCCCCACCCAGTGCTGCGTGCTCACCCACGTGACCACCACCCTGGGGGCCATCGCCCGGGGCCTTCCCGTGGACCTGGTTTTCCAATCCATCGGCGGAACCGAAAAGGTTAATGCCAGTTTCGGCGTTTCCCTGGCTCTGCTCGACGAAGCCTACCAGGCCGCCCTGGAGTTGGGGCGCGGTTGCCTCGGCAACAACGTCATGTATTTCGAAACCGGCCAGGGCAGCGCCCTTTCGGCCAATGCCCACCACGGCGTCGACCAGCAGACCTGCGAGGCCCGAGCCTACGCCGTCGCCCGCCGCTACAAACCGCTGCTGGTAAATACCGTGGTCGGATTCATCGGCCCCGAGTACCTTTACGACGGCAAACAGATCATCCGGGCCGGCCTGGAGGACCTTTTCTGCGGCAAGCTGCTCGGCCTGCCCATGGGCTGCGACATCTGCTACACCAACCACGCCGAAGCCGACCAGGACGACATGGACAACCTTCTTACGCTTTTCGGTACAGCTGGCGGGACTTTCATCATGGGGGTCCCGGGCGCCGACGACATCATGCTCAACTACCAGAGCACGTCCTTCCATGACGCTCTTTATCTGCGCACCCTTTTCGGCCTGAGGCCGGCGCCCGAATTCGCCGAGTGGCAGATTCGAATGGGTATCGCTGACGAGAGGGGACTGCCCCTGCCCGTCGATAAACGCCATAAACTCCTAGGTGAGGTGTATGGTAAGTCGCCGTAATTTTTTGCCTGATCAATGAAAAAAAATTCTCGACTAGCCGTAGCTACCGATGCCCGCATCGCCCTGGGGCGCTGCGGGGTCAGCCTTCCCACGGACAAGCTCCTGGAGTTCCAGCTGGCCCATGCGCGGGCCCGGGATGCCGTCCACCAGCCTTTCGCTTCAGAGCAACTCGCAGGGCAACTGGCCGAACTCGGCCTGCCCACGATTACCCTGCACAGCTCCGCCGCGGGCCGCCAGGAGTACCTGCAAAGGCCCGATCTCGGCCGCAGGCTGGCCCCCGAAAGCGCGGCCCACCTTAGACGAAGCGTAACCTTGGCCGGGGATCCCCTTGCATACAATCTGGCTCTCGTAGTGGCGGACGGCCTCTCCGCGCCTGGTGTTCATGCCAGCGCGATCCCCCTGCTAAGAGCCTTTCTGCCTCTTGCCAAGGCCTTAAACTGGCGCCTTCCCCCCGTCTGCCTGGTGACGCAGGGGCGGGTCGCCATCGGGGACGAAATTGCCAGCCTCCTCAAAGCCCAGGCCGTCGCCATTTTAATCGGCGAACGCCCGGGGCTCACCTCCCCCGACAGCCTCGGTATCTACCTGACCTACGCCCCGGTTCCGGGCACCACCGATGAAAGACGCAACTGCATCTCGAACGTACGCCGAGCCGGCCTCTTACCAACCGTTGCCGCCCAGAAACTCTGCTATTTGACCAGTGAAGCCTTGCGCCGCAAACTCTCCGGTGTAAACCTGAAGGACGAAATCTCGCTTCCCGACCTCTCGTTTCAAATGACCAAACTCCTGGAGGGGGATGATCGTTCATCGGCACAGGGGCGCAAGCAGAAATAGGGGAATTTCCAGAAAGGCGCATATTTGAGCAGGGCTTGCCGCCGCGCGGTCTCCTCCAGAGGCATATTCTGATGAACCACTCAGCCAGGCATTCTGATCAGA
>CALZIZ010000399.1 GCA_945787465.1 uncultured Desulfuromonadales bacterium | reverse complement strand
CGACCTCGATCTGTGTGAGCAGGAGATCACCCAGGCCGAATATCAGAGCGGCGAGCTTCCGAACGGCGACGTTATGCTGCGCATGTTCGCCCTCCAGGAGCAGTTCGAGGGCAAAGTCCCCGGCCGCGAAAGCGACCCGGATTTCGAAAAACAGTCCGCGCAGGACGAAGGAGATGATCCCGACTCCTTTCAGATTAACCGCCGCGGTACCCAGTTCACAGCCGGCGGAGCCGATAATTTGAACAATGTCGCAGAGAGCATCGAAAAGGATACCGTCACCACGGACCATTCACTCCTCGGTAAAAAAGGGGATAATTGGAGCGGCGCAAAACCGGCACATGAAGGCACAAGTGGCAACTATAATGCCCAGACCACCGTCCAGGGAAGTCGCCCTCTCAGTTCTGCAAAAGCCGCACACTTCGATGGCACTGGTAAGGTTCTTTTGCCCGGGGGCGGCAAAGGTACAGTGCAAATATATGGGCACGACGGCAAACTGCTCGGTACCACGACGGTCAACGCCTTCAAGCAAGGCAAAGGTTTCAGCCGCCGCCAATGGCGAACCAAGGTCCACAACACCCACTGGGAAAAAGTCACCGTGCGCACCGTGGTCAATCGCCAGGCCAAGGGGTTGCCCGCCCTGGCCAAAAAGCTCTATGACAAAGGCGTCTGGACACGGGGGATTCTGCCGATTCTGGTGGGGGTGGAGGCGTGGAATTTTCAGCACGTAGCCAAGGACCTTTATCGGAAGTGGGGTAAAGAGGGGGCTGGGCGCGCATGGGTTGATTTAGGGGGTGCGACGGCCGACCTGCTTGCTATCTCAGGTGTTGTCACCCAGGCGCGGGTCGAATATGTGGCAAGTCGCGAGACCGGTCAGCCAGTAGGCAAAATCCTTGAAAAAGGCGGGCTGTGGGCCGACAAAATTCGTCTTTCACGAATGGCTGCTCGCGGCCTGGGGGCTGCGGCCGGGCTCTACAGCATGGGGCTGTCTTTGCACGATATGATTGAAAATATCAGCCAGGGGGATGACTCCGCTGTCGCCCATGGACTGATGGCAAGCGGGTTTGCCATGACGGTCGTGGCGGAAGCCGCAGGACTTATTGTATTGGTTGAAGCTTTGGAAGGAACAGCCATTGCCGCCACGGCCGGAACTATCGCCGGCGGCCCCTTGCTTTGGATTGGTCTCGGAACTGTCTTTGCCGGGGCTGCGCTGTTGACCTGGGTCTTCACCGAAGACTCACCCCTGGAAGAATGGCTCGCCAACGGCCCCTTCAGCGTCTGCCAGAACGCCCAGCTCTACGAGCAGGAACTGCCGGCGCTGGGTCGCCGCAAATACTGGCGCGAAGCCAACGGCACTCAACTGATCTTCAAAGAGGGTGACGTCCTCGAAAAGATCCTCTACCCGGCCGGCGGCCGTTTCGTGGAGAAAGACGACGGCAGCGTTTATCTGAAAGAAGAAAACGGCGAAACCCTCATCGGAAAGATCGGCCAACCCTTCACCGCCTGGGACAAGCTGATGGACCGTTCCGACCGCTTTGCCGGGCATAAGCCCGGCAGCGAGGCTGAAGACAAATTCGGCCGCTGGTGCGAAGCCTCGCACAGCGCCGCCCTGGCCCTTGCCGACGCCATCTACCGTCCCCGGCTCGGGCTGCAGATCAACCAGAACCCGAATCTGCCCAGGGCCGCCGAGATCACCATTCAGACCCCCAACTTCATCGAAGAGAAATCCCTGCTCTTTGTCGAGCTGTGGGAAAACGACACGATCAGTTATCAGGGGATTGAATCCTTCACCGGCCTGGGCAGCGGCCCCCGCACGGTGCGGGTGGTCTGGCCCTTAGCAGGAAACGGCAACGCTCAGGTCAAAGCCAAAGTACGCATGGACCTCTACGGCAACGGCGACGTCTGGCTGCCTAGTCCCGAAAACAGTGACAGCGACTGGATTGAGGCCGAAGCATTTGCTGGACTTCCCAAAGGCACTGATACGCGCCGAATCTTTCATGGAGATCCGTTCAAGAGATGAGTGAACCTCAGGAAAAACCGATCAAGCGTCCTTTCAAGGCTCTCGGCACGCCCTTGCCCAAAGTGCCTTTGCGCCCCTTCTGGTGTCTGCCAACGCGCCTCGACGATAAGGCGTACGTGGAAAACTCGTCAAGTGACAAGAAGTTCATGCTATTTCTGCCGGTGATTTTTATTTATGGGGGGGGGGGCTTTTGTTTAATTGGATGGACAATAAGCATTCTGGCGAATGATCCGTTCTGGTCCATGCTGTTGGGTGGCTTGGCCCTGCTGGCCTTTGCGGGTTGGGGGCACTGGAAGCTGCGGCGGATGAAGCAGACCCGTTTCATTGTGTTTGATCGCGAAAAGGGAGTAAGGAGAACCCAGGTGGGTATTTTCAAGAAGAGAACATTGGAGGTCCCCTTCGATGAATGCGAAGGCCGTCTCTCGCGCAGTCCCGGTGCCAGGGGCGCCCCTGGCCATCGGCTGGTGATGTATCACCCGACCATCATAGGACCGCTCTACCTCGATGAATCGATCACAGGCATCGATTCTCCTCTTGCCTTCTGGTCCTTTCTGGTGCAGTACATGGACAAGACCAAGCCTCTGCCAGACATTCCCTGGCTGCGCGACTATCCCAACCGCACCCAGGGATTGGGCGCCATGGAGGAGTGGAAGAAAAAAGAAAAAAGCCCGAATTTCATCGACCCCTGGTACGAATGGGAGGCAATCGTCTCGCAAAATCCCAAACTTGACTCCAACTACTACATGGAGCACCCCGAGGAGTTGGCCCAGTGGAACGGTAAACCACCCTGGAGCATGAACGGCGAAGAACTGGTGGACTCCGGCATCATGCCCGAGTGGATGCTGCCTCCCGACGAGCAGGAGCGCTACCGGGCGCAGAAAGGCCGCAAGATGGCGCATGGCGGTGTAAAGCGGAGCCCTTGAAGCGCCGCGCAAAGATTTCGGGTTTCTTCGAGCTCTCCGTGATGGTGAAGCAGATCATGCCGGGGTGCTAAAACCATGCTAAAACCACGGAGGACACGAAGTTGAATGCGATCAATTTCATGAGCGAACAAAGAGGTCGCGTTTACACATTTAGACACACCCTTGGAAGAATGGCTCGCCAACGGCCCCTTCAGCGTCCGTCAACCTGCCCAGCTTTTCGAGCAGGAACTGCCCATTCTGGGGCGCCGCAAGTATTGGCATGAGGCGGGCGGCACTCAATTGCTCTTCAAAGAGGGTGACGTCTTCGAAAAGATCCTCTACCCCGCCGGCGGCCGTTTTGTGGAGAAAGACGACGGCAGCGTTTACCTGAAAGAAGAAAACGGCGAAACCCTCATCGGAAAGATCGGCCAACCCTTCACCGCCTGGGATAAGCTGATGGACCGTTCCGGCCGCTTTGCCGGGCATGAGCCCGGCAGCAAGGCTGAAGACAAATTCGGCCGCTGGTGCGAAATTCCCCGTAGCGCCTCCCTGGCCCTTGCCGACGCCATCTACCGTCCCCAGGCTCGGGCTGAAGATCAACCAGAATCCGAATATGCCCAGGGCCGCCGAGATCACCATTCAGATCCCCAATTTCATCGAGGAGAAATCCCTGCTCTTTGTCGAGCTGTGGGAAAACGACAGGATCAGTCATCAGGGGGATTGAATCCTTCACCGGCCTGGGCAGCGGCCCCCGCACGGTGCGGGTGGTCTGGCCCTTAACAGGAAACGGCAACGCTCAGGTCAAAGCCAAAGTACGTAAATCTTGCCATGGGGTCGGACCTAGCTAAGTCCTTAAAACGATTAGCTCTATGTCCGATGTTTAGCTCATATATGGCCTTAAATGGCCCCTTTTGAGGTCAAAACAAGCGTTTTAAGGGATCGATGTCCCATGCCACGCCCGAATTGATATTTTCTACCTGGCCACGTATGGCATATTATTCATCGTTGCCAAAAAAAGAATTTCTGTTCAAGTTCAGTAAAAACAGAAAACCCTGGTTGTTCTGGCTGTTCGAAGCCAGGAAACGCTATGGCCTTAGCGTGCTGAATTACATGGTTACGTCGAACCACCATCTTCTTGTTTATGATACAGGTAACGAGATCATTTCAAAAAGTATGTAGTTGATTGCTGTTAGGCGTCAAAGTCAGAGGGTGTTTGGTGGTTTAATCGGATGAAAACTTTGTCCGAAAAGAACGCTATGCTTCTTATCGGCCCCATTTTGATAGCAAAAAGGGCTGTTTAAGCGTAGATAATGACCATTGTTGGGATGATTTTAACGTGATACCGGCTAGTTAGCCAGCTCCGACCCAGAAAGCACATCGGAACTGTTAACGGATTTCCACCCAAGTGTACAGGAGGCTGTCCGACAATTAGAGACCGGCTGCAAACCCAGCTGTTTGGCCCATATTTCGGCTCCTTTTCGGCCCATAGCTACGGCTATGAGCTC
>CALZIZ010000398.1 GCA_945787465.1 uncultured Desulfuromonadales bacterium | reverse complement strand
CCCAGCTTGAAATATCACAGGAAAGACAAAAGCCTCTAAGCGTTTAAACTTAGAGGCTTTTCTTTCTTCGAAATGCGAAAATCAACAGATTAACCGACCAGCTTGTGATTGTTCAGGCGGGCCTTTTGTGTCTTTTTTGAAGTGTTTAATCTCTGCGGGTCTAATTCCCGGCAGCTTGCGGCGAGGTCGTTTATTGAGCGCGGACCGGCCCGGTCACTTGGACCTCTACGGGGTAGCCATCGAGTTCTTTAGGTAGCGCTGCTCTGATTGTTTCACTTTCGCGCTCAATTCCGATGATGATGGCGATTTCTCCTCTGGCATCCTTGCCGATGCCCATTGATACCACCCCCGGGGTTTCTATGATCTGTTGTTCATACTTGGCCTTTACCTCCTGGATGGATCCTGTCATGGTCTTTTCCTTTTCGGGTTCCTGGGAGCAAGCCGCCACGAGGCACAGAATTATGCAAATGAAGAAAGCTTTCATAAGGTGAGCCTCAATGCGGAAAAGACATTTTGAATTCGGTTAAAAATGGTGTTTTGATCACTCCCAGCAAAAAGCAGTCCTACCAAATTGTTGTTTTCGTCCAATACTGCAGAACCACTGTCCCCTCCCTGGCTCATCGGCCCCGCCATCAACTGATCCTTGAAGGTGGCAATCAGGCCGGCGCCGTATTGGACATTCACGGTTACATCGACCTGCAAAATTTCATCCTCAGTGAATTCGGTGGTACGGCCACTCTTTTTGACCTTCATACCCAGCAATCCTTCCGTCAGGCCCTGAATTTCGCCGATACCAAGGATTTCGGGCTTCACATCGGCGTCATTAAGCGGACGGGCGATGGCCGCGTCGACCAGATTTTCCCCGGCTAGGGTCTTAACCGCCTGTAGCCGAGTGTCGCTGGAAAGTATTTCTGCAACCTTATTAAGGGCCCTGACTATACGGCCGGCCAAATCACAGTCGCTAGGCAGGCCCGCCATCTGGACAGGAACAAAGTCAGTCAACGTTGCAATTTTGTCGTCTGGATTGCGCCCACCGTCATGGGGGCCTGGCTGCAGGATAGGATCCCCTATTTGGGCATCGTTACTGTTGGCCATGACATGATTGTTGGAGAGGATGTGCCACTGGTCGTTTCTTTTCACCCAACATCCCAAAGTTCCAGCAGTAATGTCTTTGTGTCCAATGCTTACTCCACCGGGTGCCGGACGAAATCTGCCCGCTGGAGCCTGAAATACACGAAAAATACCGGTCTTCACAACATCAGTCGGAATTCCTTGCACCTCTCTTGGCACCAGGTCCTGAGATGATAAATTGGAAGCGGCCACTTTTTGCTCCACAGAGCAGATAATACAAGGGGTATCCGTTCGTTTCCCGCCAGTAACCTTGTATCCCACACCTGTAGCAACGACGTTACTCCTGGCCAAGAGATCCTTGCCCCTTTCCTTGAGCGCTGCACGCACAGATTCGATATTATCGCTCATGATGCCCTCTTTTCCTGTTAAGCCCCTCCAATGCTTCCTATCTCAACCTTTGCACCAAATGCGATAAAGTCAAATACCTATTCTGTTTATTGTGAAATGTGAAACCCCGGTTTCATCTTCGCGACTTGGAGGTCTGATCCCATGCCTTCTTGCAAAAGCTTGCCTCATCGGATTTCTCCTGCCCTATCTGTAAATCATACGAGACTCGATCCAAGAACTGAATAGAGCCTTTCAAATGGACTTCTGGCGCTCATCGGGTAGATTTTACACACAATGCCAAACCAAACATGGCCGGGAGCAGGCTATTGTCGCCCATCTCCGACGGCTTCAGTTCAGCGATAAGAGGGCAGCCCCGTGCGCAAGAGTGACCGTAATGCAAGGATTCTGATTCTCGGAGCGGGCCCTGGAGGGCTTTCGGCCGCGCACTACTTGCGGCGGTACGGCTACAAGAACGTTACGGTCTTTGAAAAGCTCGGCAGGGTTGGCGGCTTATGCCGCTCCGTCACCGAGGACAACCAGGCTTTTGACCTGGGCGCGGCGGTGATCTCGCCCGCCTACCGCGAAGTTCTCAAAATGGCTCGCCGTACCGGGGCACGCCTTGAAAAGGTTTACGGAGCAGAGGCGTTCTCGGTGGCCAATGAGACTGGCGATGAGCCCTACCATCGGCTGTTGGACTATCTGGCGGGAGGTTCGTCGTGGGCCGATCACCTTCGCTACCTGCTGCTCTGTCTGCAATATATCTGGAAGCGTTTTCTTCTACGCGAACATTTCCGACGCCCGGGGTGGGCGGGAATCGCTTCACATCCGGAACTTTGCGTCACCTTCTCCGAATGGCTGAAAAACAACCGTCTGGAAGAACTGGCCCGCCTGTTTGAAATCCCCATCACTGCCTTCGGCTACGGCAACCTCGACGAGATTCCCGCTCCCTATGCGCTACGCTACATCAGCCCATTGTCCCTGGTGGCTTTTCTGCTCAGTGCCACCAGATTCGCCCGATATCTACCGGGGGTAATGTTGCTGAGGCGTTTCAGATATGGTTTCCAAAGGTTTTGGGAGAAGGTGGCCTGGAGCCTGAACGTGCGGCTGAACATCCGCGTCAAGTCGATCAAGCGGACCGACCAGGGGATTACCGTGACCTACACCCATCCCGTACAAATCATCGGCGATCAGGTCTCTCACGCCGACGACACGACCCGGTTCGATTACCTGATTGTCGCCTGTCCGCTGCTGAAAGAGGATTTGGAACAGATGATGGAGCTGTCCGAGGAGGAAGCCTGGCTACAGTCGAAAACGGAGTTCATCCCCTATGCCGTTGCTTCCTTCGAAATTGCCGACCTGGTTTTAAGGGAGAGGGTGGCTTTTCATCTGCCCCTTCCTCCCCTGGGCGAGCCCATGATCATTTCCCAACAGCATCCGGACAACGAATTGATGGCTTTTTACGCCCGGCTCCCCTCTACCGAGCCGACTCCGGATGACGAACGCCGGCTGCGCGAGCATGTCGAACGCTACGTGAAAGCCTTCGGAGGTCGAATTAAAACCGATGACGATTGGCACTCCTACGATGCATGGCTCTATTTCAAGCACGTATCGGTAGCGGAATTCCGCGCCGGCTACTACGACAGGTGGGAAAAGATCCAGGGAG
>CALZIZ010000397.1 GCA_945787465.1 uncultured Desulfuromonadales bacterium | reverse complement strand
TGAGATCCTGGCCCAGGCGCAGCAACAGCCCGAAAAGCCGAGCGAGGTCAAAAGCGCCGCCGTCGAAGTGCTGCGCAGTATCTCAAAAAAGGTCGAAGGCTTCACCTCCGGTGTGATGGAATTTGCCGGCGGCATCAATCAATTGCCCCAGGTGCTGTCCTGGGGTGCTGATCAGTTTCGTAGCCCCGAGGCAAGGGCAATCTGGGTTGAGATCCTGGTGAAAATATCCATGGTGCTGGCCCTTGGCTACGTGGCCTTCTTTGTCGGGCGCTGGCTGCTGCGCCGTCCCCGTCGGGCGATCGCCGAGCAGCCGCCGGCCAACTACCTGATCAGGGTGCTGCGCCTGCTGGCTATGGCGCTTCTCGACCTGCTGCCGGTGGGCGTTTTTGCCCTGACGACTTATCTGACCCTGGGGCTTGTCGAACCGCGGGAAAAGACCCGTCTGGTGGCCCTGGCCTGGATGAACGCCTTTATCATTGTGCAGATTCTCGGCACGCTGTTCAACTTCTTCTTCGCCCCTGCTGCACCGGTATTGCGCCTGCTGCCCAATACCGATGAAACCTCCCACTATTTTCAGATCTGGTCCGTGCGCCTGAGCCGCACCGCGGTTTACGGGTACTTCGCCCTGCAAGCAGCCCTGCTGCTCGGCCTGCCCAAGGCCCCCTACGAGATCCTGCTGCGCATTCTAGGGCTGGTGGTGGCGGTGCTCTGCATCGTGCTGGTTCGTCAGAACCGCACCACGGTAAGCGACTTTCTGGCCGGCCGTGAGGTGGAAAAGGGTAAGCGCATGGTGCCTCAGGGGCTGGTGCATCGTTTTGCCTCGATCTGGCATCTTGTGGCCATCCCCTACGTGCTGGTCTTCTACGGGGTCTGGGCGTTGCAGGTTGAAGGCGGGTTTCTGTTCATGCTCAGGGGGACCGCCCTGAGTCTCCTGGCGGTTTTGCTCGGCGTGGCGGCATTGCATCTGATCAATGCCTACCTGAGCCGGGGGTTCAAGGTCAAGGAGGACCTCAGGGGCCGCTTTCCCGGACTCGAAGATCGCGCCAACCGCTATCTCTCCACCCTCGGGTGTTGGTTTATGGGCTGGTGTCCCTGGCCATCCTCCAGGCCTGGGGGGCTAACGGCCTGGCCTGGCTCTCCAGCGAGCCGGGGCGGGTGCTGACCGGCAAGGTGGCCACAATCGCCGGCATTGTGGTGTTCTCGCTGGTCATCTGGGAGATGGCCAGCAGCCTGGTCGAAGGCTATCTGAACCGCCGCGACCTCAACGGCGATGTGGTGCAACAGACCGGTCGCGCCACAACCCTGCTGACCATTGCCCGCAAGACCCTGCTCATCGTGTTGACCGTCTTCTCGTCGTTGATGGTCCTCTCTGAGCTGGGGGTGAACATCGGCCCGCTGCTCGCCGGCGCTGGCGTGCTCGGTCTGGCCGTCGGTTTTGGCTCCCAGGCCCTGGTGCAGGACATCATCACCGGGGTCTTTATCCTGCTCGAGGACCAGATCGCCGTCGGCGACGTGGTTAATGTAGGAGACAAGGCAGGGCTGGTCGAGGCGGTCAGCCTGCGCACCGTACGCCTGCGGGATGTCTCAGGCACGGTGCACACCATCCCCTACAGCACCATTAAGACGGTGAGCAACCTGACCAAGGAATTTTCCTTCTCGGTCTTCGAGGTCGGCGTGGCCTACCGGGAGGATGTCGATGAGGTCATCGAGGTGTTGCGCGAGGTCGGCGCCGATCTGCAGCTGGACGAAACCTACGGGCCGCTGATCCTCGAGCCCCTCGATGTGCTGGGGCTCGACAAGTTCGCCGATTCGGCGGTGGTGATCAAGGCGCGTCTCAAGACCAGGCCGGTCAAGCAGTGGTATGTGGGGCGCGAGTTCAACCGGCGCATGAAAAAGAAGTTCGACGAACTCGGCATCGAGATCCCTTTTCCGCACACCACCGTCTACTTCGGCGAGAACAAGGGGGGCGGCGCGCCCCCGGCTTTCCTCCAGATGGGTGCGCAGGTTTCGGCCCTGGCGGCCGCCGAACAATCGGCCACCGGCGAGGCCCAGGCCGGGTAAGCCCAGAGTCGGTTTGCAGATCAAAGAGCCCATTTCCGCCGCAGGAAATGGGCTCTTTGATTAGTGCCTTGACCGGTGAACTCTAAAGACTTGCCAGGGGGCGCTTTTTGACTATGCTGTAAGTAGACGAGGCCCAAAGGAGAGACATTATGAGAAGCGAAAGAGTGCAAGGCTGGTGGACCCAGGCCAGGGGGTTGGCCCGGGAGTTCTGGGGCGAGGTGACCGGAAACGAACTTGAATTCAATGCCGGGCTCCATGAGCGCCTGGTCGGGAAAATACAGGAACAACTGAACATCTCCCGCGACGAAGCCGAGAAGCGGCTTGGCGAGCGCAAGGATCTGCATTAAGCAAGCCAAGGCCTTTTCGTCGCCATTTCCGAGTGCTTCTGCCGGGAATCCATGAGGTATGAGTTGTGCGGATAATGGATTCCCGCTTTCGCGGGAATGACAGAATTGTGCGGTTACGGCTTAATTCACCAAGTCGTGAGGATTGAACGACTGGTGCTATTCCCGCGACGCCGGGGTGATGGAGAACTCCAGCACCTTCCCTTTGCGTCTCACCTTGATTGTAACCGTCTGCCCGATTTTCAGCCCATTAAGAGCATAGGTGTAATCGTAGACATTCTCCAGCTTGCGTCCAGCAAGCTCGACGATGAGGTCCCCGTTATTCAGGCCCGCTTTATCTGCAGGCCCGCCTTTGGCCACTCCGGCCAGCTTGACCCCGACGATATCCGATGCGCCGTATTCGGGAATTGTGCCCAGGTAGGCCCGCAGGTTGCGGCGACTGGGGGATCCGGCAGGTTTCGCCATGGCGACATAATCCGGGGTGTTTTCGGCCAGGGCCAGCGAGCGGGTGATGAGTGCCATGAGCCTGGCTATGCGGGCAGCACCGGGGTAATTGATGCGCTCGGCGGTATCCCGCGGGGTGTTGTAATCGGGGTGGGCCCCGGTAAAGGCGTTAAGGATGGGGACGCCTCGCAAATAGAAGGAGGTGGCGTCGGTCGGCAGGTAGCTGTCGCTCTGGGGGACGACCGGCAACCCCAAAGGAGCGTTGCGGCGCTCGATTTCGCCGCTCCACACCGAACTTGACCCCACCCCCTGCAGGTAGAGGCTTCGGTCGAGGCGCCCGACCATGTCGAGGTTGAGGTAGGCGGCGACCAGCGAGGCCAGACTTTGACCGTCGGTGGCCCTGGTGGCCAGGGTGTGGGCGAAATGGTCGGAACCGAGGCGGCCGAGTTCCTCTCCCGACCAGGCTGCAAAGATGATCTCCCGGGGTGAGTCGAGTTCTCCGCGGTTTCTGAGGTCGGCCAGGTACTGGGCGATCTCCAGCAGGGCCGCTACCCCCGAAGCGTTGTCGTCGGCCCCAGGGTGAACCTGGCCCTGCTCGCCTGAGCGGGCCAGGGAGTTAAGCCCCTCGCCCCGACCGATGTGGTCGAGGTGGGCGCCGATGATGATGGCAGGCTTCTGGGGGCCTTGGGTCGCTGGCAGTCGGGCCAGCACATTGCGGGCGCCGGCCTGCTGGTGCTTGAGTTGGATATGGGCCTCGAGGGTGCCGCCTGCAAGCTCGAAGCGGGGCCCTGGCGTTTGCCCGTCCCAGGCGTCCTGCAGTTCCTTGAGGTTTCTTCCAGCAGCAGCCAGCAGCCGTTCGGCGACCGAATCGTTGATGGAGATGGCTCCAAGGCTGCTGCCGGCAAGGGCCGCATCGAAGCTCAGGGGCACTAACTGGTCGCGGACCCGGGAGTTGGGCCCGCTGACCACCAGCAGGCCGCGGGCGCCTTTTTCGCGGGCCAGCATCGCTTTGTAGTGCAGGTCGGCGTAATTGACCAGGTGCTGGCGAAACTCGCCCGGTACGCTTTCGGGCAGGTAGCGCAGTACCATCACCCATTTATCCTCGACCTGCAAATCGCCGTAGGCGTCGTAGGCTGCAAAGCGCTCTGTCGCCGGGGCCATCCACTTGCCATTCCGTAATTTCTTTTTCTCGTGTCAGTTCCAGCCAGTTGCCGGTCTCCAGAGAGATTCCGGCGGTAAATTCGAACTTTTGAAAATACCCACCCTGATCGCCTGCCGGGGCAAGCCCCAGGGCGGCAAAGGTTCCGGCGAGGTACTTGGCCGCAATTCGTTCACCAGGGCTTCCGGTCAGGCGCCCTTCGAGCTGGGGCGAGGCCAGGTATTCCAGGTGCAGGCGCAGGTCCTCGGCGGTGATGGCTGCTTCGGTGCGGCGCATATCCGGTGGTGGTGGCAACAGGGTTGTGCCCCTCTGCTGGACCTCGGCAACAGGACTCTTGATCCCCAGCAGGCGGCGCGCTTCGGCGTCGTTCCAGTCGGCGATGAAGATCTGCGCCCTGCGCTCGGCAGTGCGAGTGCTGGCCCAGGCCAGCCGTTGCCCATCGGGGGTGAAGACCGGCAGGCCGTCGAATCCCTCGCTGTCGGTGACCCGAACAGGCTCCTTTGCCCCTTCGCTATCGATTAGGTAGAGCTCGAAATTGGCGAAGCCGTGGAGGTTGTTGGTAAAGATGATGTAGTCGCCTGAAGGATGGTAGTAGGGAGCCCATGACATGACCCCCAGGCTGGTGATCTGGCGCTGGTCGGAGGCGTCGAGACGCATGGTCCAGACCTCGGCGGTGGCGCCGTCGGGGGCGAAGCGGCGCCAGACGATGCGCGAGCCGTCGGGACTGAAAAAGGGGCCGCCGTCGTAGCCGGCGGTCTCGGTCAGGCGGCGCGCGGCACTGCCGTCGGCGTTCATGATGTAGAGCTCCATGAAATAGGACGGGTCCCGGGCGCGTATTTCCCGCTCCTCCTCGCTGAGGGGACTCTGGTAGGCGTGACGGTTGGAGGCAAAGACGATCAGGTTGCCGTCGGGCGACCAGGAGCCTTCGGCGTCGTAGCCGGGCGCCCGGGTGAGATTTGTCAGATTGCGGCCATCGCTGGCGGCCTGGTAGATATCGTAATGCTCGTCGAAGCTCCAGGAGTAGCGGCTGCTCTGACCGCGGGCCCTTTTGTCGAGCTCCTCGCGCTGCTTCGCGAGGGCCTCGGGGTCCTCGTGGGTCGAGGCGAAGAGCACCTTGTCCTGCCGGGGGTGAATCCAGCCGCAGGTTGTTTTGCCAACCCCGGTTGAAAGCCTTCGGGTGTCCCCTGTTTCAAGGTCCATCAGGTAGATCTGGTAGAAGGGGTTCGCCGGATCGCGTTCGCTCTGGAAAACCATCCTTTTGCCATTTGCGCTGAAATAACCCTCGCCC
>CALZIZ010000396.1 GCA_945787465.1 uncultured Desulfuromonadales bacterium | reverse complement strand
GGAAAGGTCCTTGTTGGCCAGGTCGAGGCTGTCGATGTCCGCCAGGATCGAACCGGGCAAACGGCGCATCAGTTTCGGGGCAAGTTCGGGGTCCCGGTTGGCGATAAAGGCATAGAGGCGCTCGCCTTCGGTGCTGAGCTGCTTTGCCAGGTCACCGATGGGAGCTTCGAGGTCGGTCTTTTTGCGCTCGAACATTGCTTGGAAAAGTCGTCGGTCTTCGAGATTGGAGAGCCGGTTCAGGTTACCGAGCACGAAGACCCACTTGCCGTAACTGTTGGGCTCCCTGTAATGCCAGCGGTCCTGCTTGCGAAAATAGCCGGTGGTGAAATAGTTCAGCACGCCCTCCAGGTCGTAATAGGCGCCGACGGTAAAGACAAAGCCGACCTGGTGGCGGATATCTGCATCCATCGCCGCCAGCAGAGCCGGCCCGGCGGCATAGCTGAAGGCCAGCATCCCGGCCCGACCTTCAGGAGCCCATTCGGCCCTGGCAACAAGCATGCTGAAAAGGTCGATCAGCTCCTGAACATTACCCGGATTGACCCGCAGCTGGCGCAGGCTGGGCAGGTCGGGGACCAGCACGGCAAAACGGGCCCGGGCCAGACTGCGGGCGAAGGCGACAAGACGCGGATCATCCTTGCCCTCTTCTGCGGCCCCTGGCACCAGCAGCAGGCCAGCCTGGGGACGCGCCGCAGGCTGGTAAAGGTCGGCGAGGTAAAACCGCCCGTCGACCTCAAAGGAGACCGGCCGGGTGATGGGGTCGCGGGTCTTCTCTTTGAGCGTTGAGGGGCCTTCTCCGGCGGCGATATCGGCCAGCACCAGAGCCGCCTCGTAACC
Source organism: uncultured Desulfuromonadales bacterium (assembly GCA_945787465.1). Lineage (GTDB taxonomy): Bacteria > Desulfobacterota > Desulfuromonadia > Desulfuromonadales > Trichloromonadaceae > CALZIZ01. The sequence goes on along the minus strand of CALZIZ010000396.1, from coordinate 4,048 downwards.
GCGGCGGGAACAGCCCGCAGCAATCGCCAGGGCGCAGGCTGTGACAAACAGAACCAACCAGAAGCCGCATCGAAAATATCGCCCGGACAAATCCGCTCCTCCCCTGGTTTGTCGAAAGACCTCTTCACCCGCCCAGCCGAAGCCTGTGGGCCACCTGGAAAACATCCTCAGGCGGCTCCTTGCGCCAGATCATGCAAAGCTCATCGATTTTGAAATCCACAGGCTGCCAGCTGCGGCCAAGCGACTCGAGCAACCTTGCCAGCCCAGCCTTTTCGCGAACCTGCCCCAGGCTGAGGTGGGGGATAAAGCCGCCGGCAAAGCGCGACTGCTCATCGCAGTCGGTGGCGATCCGCTGCAGGCGGTGCTGCAGATCGATAAGCGCCTGGGCTGGCTGCGGTGCCAGCCAGAGGGTATAACGGCCGCGGCCATGGTGAAAATACTGCAGGGCCTCAAGCCTGATTCCAATGGGGGCCTGGGTCAGGCAGAGCTCGCCCAGGCGCTCGGCCCAGAAGGGAAACTCGCTGCGCGGATAAAAGGGGTACAGCAGGGTGATGTGCGGCATCCAGCGTCGCAGGTGCCGATCGTGCCGGCTGCGGATGGCCTGAATCGGCTGCCACAGCCTCTGCGGTGGAATGACCACCACCGCGCTGCAATATGTGATATGCGCAGCCGCTGCCACAGCCCTGCCTTTCAGCCAAAGCTTTGCCTGCGTATCTTCAGGCGGGGCAATCCCCAGTTGTCCATCAAAGACCCTCCCCTGTTGCTCATCCTTCGAGCCTCCCCTGGCATTGCATGCACAAGGGGGCTTCGGGCCGCACCAGAAGACGCCGAAAACCGATCGGCTCCTCGCAACTTTTACAATAGCCGTAGCCCTCTTGCTCCAGGGCCGAGAGGGCCGTTTTCACCTGCTGTTGGCAGCGACCATGTTCTGCTGCTGAATCGCATCGATTCGCGAAACTCTGCCGATGGGCTGGCCGAGATCGACCGGCCGACTTCCCTCTTCGGTGGCAGCAAGCAGTTGCTGCAACTCCTGACGCAGATCGATAAGGCTGTTTCGCAAATCCTCGAGCTGCGCTGTTGTCAATTCATCCATAACACCACCCTTCCCCCGGTAAGATCACTCCAAAGCACTCAGCCCTTGGGGCTGTAATGTCTTTTGAGCCATTGGCTGAGCCCGTCGAGTCCGGGAAACAGAACCCGCTCGGTAATGTTGGCCTGATCGAGCTTGTCGCGGATCTCCCATTTGAGCCCGGCCGGGATCACGATGCGCCTCCAGATCTCGGGATGCTCCAGGAGCCAGAGATCGAGAGTCTTTTGCGGATCGGACATGATGGAGAAAAAGGCGTACTGATTGACGATGCGATCTTCCATCGAGGGCGGCTCGAAAAAGAGGACGAAATCATCCTGGCCGAGCTGGTCGAGTTCTTCGAAGGAATTCACCTCTTCGGAGAGCATTTCCACGGTGAAAACATTGGCCCCCTCCCGAGCCAGTGGCCCTGCCAGGCTCTCGGGCAGCAGCTGATGGGCCTTGACGTAATTGACCGCCCAGATCACCCCGTCGATATCGAATTTTTCAATATTGGCCGTGGCAAAGTGCATGGCTACAAAGGGTGAATAGGTCCAGTCGAGCAGCCTGGTCGGCAAACCGAAATGCTGGGCGACGCTCAACCAGTGCCAGAAGGAATCACCCTCGACGACGTCACGATGGGCGTACTTTTTAAAGTTGCGCAGCAGATGGCGCTCAATGGCTGCATACATGCCCCGCTGGCGGATCAGGGTCGTTTCGAGCCCGTAATCCACATTGGAAAGTCCCCGAAAAGCGTAGCGGGATCGAAACCGGCCCAGATGGGCATTCCATGAATCTTCGAACAGCTGGTCCTGCAGCTCGTTCCAGCTGTTGATGCGTATCTCGTTCATATGCTTATTCCTCATTACATGGCAACAGACAATATCACTGAAATTCGTATCTCTCGCCCGTTCGCTTCGCTCACTCGAGCCCGCAGAGAACGCAGAGAACACCCAAGCCAATCAAAGGCAGATTCGATAAACCGCTAAAGCTAAAGTCATGGTTTCAATCACTTATCCAATACAATTTAAGCCTCGAAGCTCTTTACGGTCCAATGGGTGGCCAGTCCGGCATGTGTTTGGGCTTGTTTTTGTTTGCCTCTGCGCCCTCTGCGTGCTCGAGCGAATGCAATGAGCGGGCGAGAGGCCGCTCTTTTTTTATGATCCCATGCACCGCAAACAAAGCACCCTTCCCCTCCCCTAAACTCCCAGGCCGCCCTCCTTGGCCAGGGCCTGTTCCAGCAGCCGGTCGCGCCCGTAGATGTCATCGCGAAACTGAACCGTGCCGTCCTCATCCACCCAGGCCGTCCAGTACACCAGGTAAACGGGCAAGGGCTTCGCCAGGCCGACCCGACCATGGCGGCCACTTGCGATCTCTGCCTCGATTCTCTTGCGGCTCCAGCCACGAACATCCTTGAGGGCAAAGACGGCGAGCTCCAGCGGTTTTTCCAGGCGGATGCAGCCGGAGCTGAAGGTACGCACCGGCCGCTTGAACAAGCCCTTGCGGGGGGTATCGTGCAGGTACACGGCGAAACGGTTCGGCAGCATGAATTTGATCCGCCCCAGGGAATTTTTCGGCCCGGGGTCCTGACGCAGCCGATAAGGGAAGCGCTCAGCACTGAGCTGGGACCAGTCAATGGACCTGGGGCTATGCTCCTCGGCCCGACTCCCCCAACCGCTGAAGACCCGAATGCCTTCTCGATCCAGGAATTGCGGGTTTTTGAGGATTTTTGGCAGCATATCCTCAACCGCGATGCTGGTGGGGATGTTCCAATAAGGGTTAAGGACCAGGTAAGTCATGTTCTGGGTAAAGGCCGGTGTGCTGCGGTAGGCACGCCCGACGATTACCCGCATCTGCAATACAGCTCTCTGATCCTCGATGGCCTTGAGATAAAAGCCGGCCATATTCACCAGCAGATGGCGATCGGGAAGATCGCGTGGCATCCATCGCAGGCGCTCGAGGTTCAACACCAGTTGGGTAATGCGCCTGCTGACCGGCACATTGAGTGCGGCGCGGGTTTTGGGCCCGACCACCCCATCGACCTCCAGGCCGTGGCGGGCCTGAAAATGTCGTACCGCCTCTTCAAGCCGGGAACTGAAGAGAGGCTGATCATCAGCTGCAGCGGTAAAATCCCCGCTGACCTCCAGGCGCCCTTTCAATGCCAGCACCGCTGGCCCCCGCATCCCCTGCCGCAGGGTTTCTTTTGCGGACAGCACCGGCCAGCCTCCCTCAGCAACCAGCTGCCGATAACCGGCCAGTGCCCTGCGCAGCCGGCGGTATTCATCCCGGCTCGGCAGCAGGTTTCCAAGGACCTGCTCAAGGTTCCGGTTTTCCAGTGTGGCTTCGAGAACCGCTAGGTGGTCTATGCGATCGGCAGAAAGAAACCAGTCGGGGTCGGCATTGCGGGGCTCGGCCCGGCCGGAGCGGACATCGGTACAGTAACGAACGAAGGCCTCACTGAGCAGCAGATCGAGTTCGGCCAGTTGATTATCGGAGAGCGCAGAGAGTCGTCCGACAATCTGCCCAATTCGATAATCTCTGGGATCGAGCCCCTGGGTCTCGGCTTGTCCCAAAGCGTCCACCAGGGTATCGGCCTCGGGAAGAACTCCCTGGGGACCGATCCAGACCGGTTGAAAGGCTCGGCTGCGGTAGAATCTGGAGATCGTCCTGAAGGCCAGCTCGGAATTGGCAACGGTGCGATCTCTGGTCACCTCAAATCGCCTCTGGTGCAACAAGGCAATTCTCTCGACGAGATCGCCTGAGGCGCCGGCATCTGCCGACCATAAGGGTGCAGCCAGCAGCAAGAGCGTCGCGCCACAAAGGGCAAAGATCAAGGTTTTCGCTTGCCGGATCAAGATATTTTCTATTTTTTGTTGAGTCAGTAACACTGCTCCAGCTGCTGGATCGACTTGCGGATCCTCTCCTCTACGTCCTGGTCCCTTTCGGCGGCAAGGGCTTTTTTGAGCGAAGCCATGGAACGCT
>CALZIZ010000395.1 GCA_945787465.1 uncultured Desulfuromonadales bacterium | reverse complement strand
GGGGTGCGCCGCAATTATCCCTGGATCGTCGCCCTGATCTGCATTCTGGGAGACGGACTGCTGATTACCCTGGGGATTTCGGGGGTCGGTTCGGCGGTCGCAGCCCATCCCGCCCTGGCCCGCCTCGCAGCCTGGGGAGGGGCGGCGTTTCTGCTCTGGTACGGACTGGGCTCCCTGCGTTCGGCCCTGCGCGGAGCAACCCTCGAGACCACCGCAGAAGCAAACAAACCCTTGGGCAAGGTGATCGCAGCGACCCTTGCGGTAACATTTCTCAATCCCCACACCTACCTCGACACAGTGGTGCTGTTGGGAAGTATAGGGGGGCAGGTCCCCGGAGGCGGCCGCTACCAGTTCGGCGCCGGGGCCCTGGCGGCCTCTTGCCTGTGGTTCTTATCGCTGAGCCTTGGCGCCCGGATCCTTTCGCCCCTGTTTCGCAAACCGGCAGCCTGGCGGTTGCTGGACAGCTTCGTCTGGGTCACCATGTGGACCATTGCCGCCTCGTTGCTGCGCAATGACCTGTCGGGGTAATCGCCAGAAGGATATCGAGAGGGTTATCCTTGCCCCTCCCCCTTCACCAGGGCCAGAACCTTTTTGAAGGAGAACTCCCCCAGGGCTCCGAAGTCGGCGTGACGACTGAGGCGGGCACGGCTGGCGGCGGGGCTGGTGATGCCGCAGAGAAAGCGGGCCAGCTGGCGGGGGTGGACCAGGCAGGGATGGTCTTCGGCCAGCACCCGGCTGAGAATTTCGGCTTCGGCGGGGCCCAGCTCCTTTGCAGCGCTGCGCGGCAGGCGGCGGCCCTCCCCGGTGTGGCAACTGGTGCAATGGCCGCAGTCTTTGCCCAGGTCCTCGCCAAAATAGTCGAGCAGGCGGCGGGTCAGACAGCCGGACTGTTCGGCGAGGGCAAGAACGTTTCGCAACCGTTCGATGTCCTTCTCTTCGCGGCCGGCAAAGGTCTGCTGCATGCGCAGGGCGATCTCCCGGGGCTCGGGGTCCGCTTCGAGCAACCGGTAGCCCTGGCGCAGTCCGGTCACCTGGACCTGGATGTCGCCCCGTTCTTCGAGGTAGCCGATGGCGGCGGTGATGCGCGCCCGCGATTCACCCAGGGCAGCGGCGGCTTCTGCGGGATCGAGCTGAAGCCAGATGCGCCCCCGTTTGGCGGTGGCGAAGAGCGCCCGCAAGAACTCGCAGCGCTGCGGGTCGAAGCCGGCGCAGACCTCCTGCTCAGACCGGTTGAACTGCACCTTGTAGCTGCCGTAGAAGGGGCCGGTAGAGCGCAGGATGCCGTCGAGCTGCAGGTAGGTGAAAACCGTCGAGACGACCAGGGGGCGGATGTCGAAGCGCCCCGAGAGCTCGTGGTACGAAACGTCGAAGCGCTCCCCCTGGCTCAGCAGGTGGGCCACCAGGCCTTCGAGGGCTTCGTCGGTGGGAGTGTCACCGTAGGTGAAATTGGCCAGCACCCGCAGATCGTCTACGCAGGCGAGCATCTCGCAACGCGAAGCGCCCCCGTCACGGCCGGCTCGGCCGATCTCCTGCATGTAGTTTTCGAGGGTCTTGGGCAGGTTGTAATGGTAGATGGCACGGATGTCGGCCTTGTCGATGCCCATGCCGAAGGCGATAGTGGCGACCACCACCTGCACCTCTCCGCCCATGAAGGCATCCTGCACCGCGGCACGGTCCTCATCCTTGAGACCAGCGTGGTAGGGCCGGGCGGCAAAGCCCTCGGCGCTGAGAAAACCGGCGACCTCTTCGGCGGTGCGCTGCAGGGTGACATAGACGATGGTCGGCCCGGCAATTCCCTCCCGCAGCCGGCGCAGCAACAGCGCACGGCGCTTGCCGGGCTCACAGGGCGAGACCCGAAGCTCGAGGTTGGGGCGGTGAAAGCTGGTCTGGATCTGGTCGTGCTCGACGATATCAAAAGCGCGGCGAATGTCCGCAGCGACTGAAGGGGTGGCGGTAGCGGTCAGGGCCAGCACCCGGCGCACGCCCAGTTCTTTTGCCAGACCTGCGAGCTTGAGATATTCGGGGCGAAAGTTGTGCCCCCACTCGGAGATGCAATGGGCCTCGTCGATGGCCAGCAGGGCGATGGAACGGCCCCGCAGGCGGTTGAGAAAACGCTCGTTGGCCAACCTCTCGGGGGCAATGTAGAGCAGCTTGAGGCTGCCCTCGGCGAGCTGCCGGTAGATACCCTGCGCCTCTGAGGGAGGGATACTCGAATCGAGGCGGGCCGCGGCGATGCCCTGCTGCTGCAGCCGGTCGACCTGGTCCTTCATCAACGCGATCAACGGCGAGATCACCAGGGTCACCCCCTCGAGAAGCAAGGCGGGCAGCTGGTAGCAGAGGCTCTTGCCGCCGCCGGTGGGAAAGATGGCCAGCGCCGAGCGGCCGCCGAGCAGGCAATCGATGACCTCCTGCTGCCCCGGGCGAAAAGCGGCAAGGCCGAAGGTCTGGTTCAGGCAATCTAAGGGGGATGCTTCAGGCGACATGGGATCTCCGGGTTCAGTGTACTCGCAGTCCTTCCGGGCGCAGCTTCACCAATGTGAAAAGCTGCAATACTGGATCCCCGACAAAGGCATTCGGGGATGACGATATTCTCAGATTGCGCCCGAGAAGACAAGGTCGACTTCCCCGGGGGCTCCTCAGTTCCAGTTTTTTCTGCCAGGCAAGTCCTCTTGCCGCCATGTTTTTTGGCTCGGGCAATTGTGCTGTAACAGAAGTGGGTTAGATTAATAGGTAACTGTCCAGCACAGTGACTAAAAACCTTTGAAACCGTCGGGACTCGCCCCGACAGGCGACCTACTTTTTGAAAGCCGCCAAAAGCGGCTTCCCCTGCGGGGGGCATTTCTGTCGCCAGGATGGTGCCTCCGGCCACCAGGGCTCTGATGACACGGGCGGTGCCTCGTGGCAACTCCCCTTATGCGAGGCATTCAGCATGGGGATGACCTGATGAAGTTAATCTGTCTGGCAGAGCCGGTGTTTGCAACAGCCGCGTAGACTGATTGCGCAGCACTGCCGGTTCGCAAAAGGGCCCTACGAAGAGCTGCCGTTTCTCAAATTCTGCGACGGTTCTTACGCCCAGTGACCTTCGCGCACCCCATGCGGCGCAGCCAGAGTTTCTTTTGGTTACTTTTCTTTGCGCCCAAAGAAAAGTAACCCGGCT
>CALZIZ010000394.1 GCA_945787465.1 uncultured Desulfuromonadales bacterium | reverse complement strand
GTATGGACTATTTACCGGTGAATGAGGTTCTGTAACTGGATCGAAGGGTCGGTACAGAAAACTGGCAATGGTGCGCAGATTGCTGAATCGACGGCTGCAGCGGTTCAAGCTTGAAGGCAGCCTCAGCGGCAATACACTGCAGCGTGAAGATCGGAATAATATCAGCTGGTGTGCTCCGGCGACGGTGCAGCAGCCACAAGGAAATCTCTGGGGCAAGCCAGGTCGGCCGCAAATTTTACTGGGATGATCAGAAGTTTGGCAAGTTCTGATCATGAATAGTTAGGATCGTTGAAGGCCCTGTAGGCAACTCACCTGCAGGGCCTTTTTGTGACTTTATTACCAAATAGGAGTAAGGTTAACAGAAGGCCATTGACCGGGGCTAATGGTTGGGTTACATTTTTCCTGTTGGATTTCTTGATTCAAATTTAAGACGATCCAGCGGTTTCTGGGAGGCGGAAGCGGCAGGGCAGTTATGAACAGAGCTCTCTCTTGCTTTTTGAATTCTGCCGCCAGTTTGAACCGGAACATTCAGGGAGAAATCATGGTCAGACAAATTCTCGTTGTCCACGACTCAGAAGAAGCCATCAGCGCGATTCAACGCGCCATAAATGCCAATATTGTTGACAATGGCGTTTCCGTGTTGTCAGCGCAGACGATCGATCAGGCCGTTGAAACGGTCAAGGTGTTCAATATCCATCTGACGCTCTATTCCCCCAGCGTTTCTGAAATGAGCCCGGTGGATATTTATCACAAGATTCAACCGATGGCAGATGTGCAGACCGTACCGATGGTGTTGCTTACCGATCAGCCGAGTGACCAATACCAGGACGCTCTTAACGGGGGGGTGAGCTCTTGCCTGGAATTTCCCGGTGATCTTGCCAGTCTGGCAAAAAAAGTTGAGCAGATCTGTTTTCCGCAACTGCAGAGAAGCGCTGCGCGTTACAGTATTCCGCGAACCGAAGTGACGTTGAAGCAGGCCAACTGTCAGTTAACCGGCAGGGTGTTCAATGTGAGTGAAGGCGGATTGTTTTGTCAGTTGACTGATCCAAAGGGTTTCGATTGGGCCCTGCCATCGCGCCTGACCCTGACTTTTAATATCGACGACGAACAAACCCTTATTACGAATATTGAAGCTGTGCCGGTAAATTTGAATGTTGGACGCTTAAATCCTGATTTTTCTCCGGCAGAAATTCGGATCGCTTTCCGGTTTGTCGAAGTGCCAAAAGATTCGATGCACCACTTGGTCGAAATTTTTTCGAACTATAACATGCTCCAGCGGATAACCTCTGAAATAGAATAAATCTGCATTTCCTACCTACGATTGTTAAAGGCGGCAGGTCGTTTACTTCCCTGCTGCCTTGGTTGAGCAGGCCTTTCACGTTTGCTGAAATTTTTTTTCCCCAGTGCTTTTAAATATAATCTGTTTACAAGGTAGCCAGGGTTGACTAGCCTCTCCCCAAAAACATGGCGAGAGGTCCGTAACTCTTTAAATTTATGGAGAAATTTAGTAGATAAAAGAAGAATCGGGGTCCATTCTTTGCTATCATGTGTTTACCACTAAACATCTGAAAACAAAGGAGAACCCCGATGCCTCATGGTGCCAAACTTCGCTACAAATGGAAAGTAAAAGTTCTGAACTGGGCCGAAGCGTTTACCGATGTCCACAGTAAGCCTGTTGCGAAGCTTATTGCTGAAGTCATCAGCGGTATTTTGGGCAGCGGAAGTTTGCAGTTGACGGAAATCGCCCGAGCACTGAAAGAGCCCAAACGACTGCACCATACCGTCAAGCGATTAAGCCGGATGCTGGGCAAGCATGCGTTATGGCCAGAACTGGAAGGGCAGATTCTAAGTCGCCTGGCTCCTTCTGTCGGCGAAGAGATGATCCTGGCAATCGATCCCGGCGATTTGAATCGTGACGGAGCTCCCAAGAGCGAACATCGCGGCCGCGTCCATGATGGTAGCAAGGGGGAAATTGTCGGTGGCTACCCGCTTTTGAATGTTGTTGCACGCGATCCGAAAAAAGGCACAACTCTTCCCCTTTTCTGTCGACTCTATTCTTATCAGGAGAAGGAGTTCGTCAGCGAAAACAACGAGATATTGACCGCCATGCGGCGTGTCCAGTCGGCTATCGGCAGCAAGCGCCTGTGGGTCATTGATCGAGGGGGGGACCGGAGTGCCCTGTGGGATATCTGGCTGGAAGAAGGCTTCGATGTTTTGGTTCGGGTCACCAAGCAACGCCATTGGCTGCGCGGCAACTTTAAAGGGAACGTGCAGGATATCGCAAAGCAATTGCCAACGAAGCATCGCGGAAAGCTTCGCTCCGGTTCCGACAAAGATATCCGCTTCGGACTGACACGTGTCAGGTTGCCGGAGCATCCAGATCGGCCCCTGAGTCTGATTGTTGTCCGTCACGGAAAACGCGAGCCGATGATTCTGGTCAGCACCCGATTAGTTCGAGGAAAACGCCAGGGGGAGCGTCTCATTCACAGCTACCTGGACCGCTGGGTCTGTGAAGAAGGCTACCGTTTCAGCAAGCAGGGGTTCGGACTGGAGCGGGTGCAGGCCCGCAGCTACAAAGTGCTGCGCAACCTCGTGGCCTTGGCGATGGCAAGCTGGGCGCTGTTGGCAGAAGAACAACACCAGGCCGAAGAGTTGATTCAGCGAGGAAAGCGTCAAAAAGACAAGCAACGGCACAGACCGAAGTTCCCCTTTTACAGCATATTGAAGGGCTGGCAGCAGCTGTTCGCCGAGGCGGCGACCCTGCTGCATGATCGATTAAGACGAGGCAAACCTCCCGGTCCCCTGATGCAGTTGGTTTTGCCGGGTCTGGGCCCAAGGCTTTGAAAAAATGGGGAGAGGCTAGGCCACCATGCCCCTTGATTTTCCAGAAATGTCCCCTTACAAAAAAAAACACCGTCAAGGTAAGCTTCCCTTAACGGTGCAATCCCTTTGGAGGAGAGAATGTTGCTGGTTGAATTATGGAAAGGGATTTCAGCCGTTCTCGCCGATCATGACGCTTCCAAACCGGCGGTTCGGTCTGTTCTCACTCCCCATTAGGTGAATTAACCGGCGCCTTGGGCATCGACCACGGCCACGGCGGCCATGTTGACGATGTCGGCCACGTCGTCGCCGCGCTGCAGCACGTGGACCGGCTTCTTCATCCCCATC
>CALZIZ010000393.1 GCA_945787465.1 uncultured Desulfuromonadales bacterium | reverse complement strand
GTAACGCTGTAGGACGGACTTTTTGCGACGCCATCACCTCTTGGGTTGCTGGACGGCAATTTCGTCCAGAAAAATATTTTCCAGGCGCAGCTCTTCTTTGCGGTCGGCCAGCAGCTGCTTTTCCTTGACCATTTCCAGCAGCCTTTTTTCGCGACTGGCCTCACACAGTGCCTGGCGCCGGTTTTCCACCTCCCCGGCAGCCGCCTCCCAATCCTCGACCAGGCGGGCGACCTCGGCGACCTTGAGGTTGATATGATCAAGGTAGAGGCTGAACTCCTGGGGGGGGATCCCTTCGCGCTGCTGCTGCTGAAACTCCTCCCGCAGCGCCTCGAGAAGTTCGCGGGCCCGGGTCACACAACTCAGAGCCTCTCCCTCGCGGACCATCGCATCGGCCAGTTGCTGCCTGGCCTGATCTTCAAGGCGCTGGCGATAATCGAGAACCTGCTGCAGTCGAAATTTACCCATGGAACTAACTCCTGAAATAACTGAAAGCCAAAAACTTTGCCACCCGTTCGCTTCGCTCACTAGAGGACACAGAGGAATCCCCAGAAGCCACACAAAAATAAACACTTACCAACCAGATAGGTATTTTCGGCCTATTTTCCTCTGTGGTCTCTGTGCCCTCTGTGGCAAATGCCTTTTGGGCTAACCTGCTCTGTGCTGGAGGAATGCAAATTGCTGGCCGGGCTGAGATAAACAGACCGCAATAGGGTAGGATGGGCAGAGCGCAGCGATGCCCATGCTCTGGTAAAGCAAGAGGAAGGGGGGGGGAATCAACCCAGGCCGAGGGCCTGCAAATCGGCCAGGGAGTCTTCCATCGAGACCCACTGGTCCATCTCCTGGCGCAAGAAACCTGTGACCGCGTCGATCTTGGCCAGGGCCTTGTCGATGCGCGGGTTGCTGCCGGCCGAGTAGGCACCGATGTTGACCAGGTCTTCGGCTTCGCGGTAGACGGCGAGCACCTCGCGCAGCTTGCCGCTGAGCTTGAGGTGTTCGGGTGAGGTGATGTCGCGCATGACCCTGCTGGCCGAGGTGAGAATGTCGATGGCCGGGTAGTGGTTCTTTGCCGCCATGGCCCGGGAGAGAACAATGTGGCCGTCAAGAATGGAGCGCACCGCATCGGCGATCGGCTCATTCATGTCGTCGCCGTCGACCAGCACGGTATAGAGCCCGGTGATGCTGCCCCCGTCACGGAAACTGCCGGCGCGCTCGAGGAGCTTGGGCAATGTGGCAAAGACCGAAGGGGTGTACCCCTTGGTGGTCGGCGGCTCGCCGATGGCCAGGCCGACCTCGCGCATCGCCATGGCGAAGCGGGTGGCCGAGTCCATCATCAGCAGCACGCTCTTGCCCTGAGAACTGAAATACTCAGCAATGGTCGTTGCCACAAAGGCGCCGCGCATGCGCAGCAGCGGGGACTGGTCCGAGGTTGCCACCACCAGCACCGAGCGGGCAGCCCCCTCCTTGCCCAGGTCGCGCTCGATGAATTCGCGCACTTCACGGCCGCGCTCGCCAATCAGGGCAATGACGTTGACATCAGCCTTGGCATGACGGGCCATCATGCCGAGCAGCACGCTCTTGCCGACCCCCGACCCTGCCATGATCCCCATGCGCTGGCCCTGACCGCAGGTGAGCATGGAGTTGATGGCCCGCACCCCGAGATCGAGGGGCGCACCGATACTGCTTCGTTCCATGGGGCCGGGAGGCAAGGCGTAGATCGGCCTTTCGTCTTCCAGCGGCGGGGGTGTCAGGCCGTCGATCGGCCGTCCCAGGGCGTCGACCACCCGTCCGAGCAGACCGGCACCGACCTGCATGGTGGCGCTGGAGCGAACCACGCGGATCAAGCTGCCCGGACCGAGCCCCCGCAACTCGCCCAAGGGCATGAGCAGGGCACGGGCATCGCGAAACCCGACCACCTCAGCCGGGACCGGCGGACCGCCGTCGCGGGGCAGGAGTTCACAAAGGGTGCCGACCGAGGCCTCGGGACAATACCCCTCAACCACCAGGCCGACGATGTTGGTGACCTTGCCGCGCACCCGCAGGGTGGAGAACCCCCGGACCTGCTCTGCCAGATGCTGCATTACTCGCTCACCGCGGCAAGCAGGGTTTTCTGGCGGATTTCCTCGAGCTGGGTCTCGATGGTGGCATCGACCTCGCCAAGTTCCGACTCGACCAGGCAGCCGCCGCGACTGATGCCTGGGTCGGCATCAAAGGTTATGTTCCGCAGCCCGCTGATGCTCGCCAGGAGCAGCGGCTTCTTCTCGTTGATCAGGGCGAAATCCTCGGGATTGACCTTGACATGGTACTCGTCTGAGCGCACCGCGGCCTGCAACGCCTTGTTCAAAGTGTGGTAGACGATGTCAGGGTTGGTGGCCACTTCGCAGGAGATGACCTGCTCGGCCAAAGCCATCACCAGGCGCAGCATGTCATCGGTGCTGTTTTTCAGGATCGACTCGCGCAGCCGGGTCAATTCCGCCAGGGCGCCGGTAAAAGCCTTAACCGGAGGGCCCAGACGGCCCTCGGCCTCTTCCAGACCGTCCTGGCGGCCCCGGGCGTAGGCTTCTTCGCGCACCTTTTCCATATCAAGAGGGGGGGCAGGCGGCTCGGCAGGGGCCAGGGGTACAGCTTGGGCAGCGGGCATGCCGGCGACTGCCGCGCCGCCAGGGTTGAACTCTTCGGTGGCCAGGCTGGTCTCGGCGAACCCGCTCGGGGATTCTTCGGGGCCCCCGACCAGACCACCCCCCTGATCAAAATCGAGAAACTGCAGGGTCTGCAGCGCGGCAAAGCTTCCGTCTTTGTAGACCTTAGACAACGACATCGGTTACCCCCCGCCCGGGAATGACGATCGTCCCCTCTTCTTCAAGATTCAGAGCGACCTGAATGATCTCACGCTGAGCGGTTTCGATGTCGCTGACCTTAACCGGGCCCATGGCATCGAGGTCATCCTGGATCATTTCGGCGGCACGCTGGGAAATATTCTCGAAGATCTTCGTCTTGAAACCGACCGAGGCCGACTTGAGAGCTACCACCAGGGTGTCGTTGTTGATCTCCCGCAATACCGCCTGCAGGCCGCGACCATCGACGTAGGACAGGTCCTCGAAGGTAAAGAGCTTGCGGCGGATCAGTTCGGCCATATCCGGGTCGCTCTCTTCCATCTGGGCCAGGATCGCCTTGTCC
>CALZIZ010000392.1 GCA_945787465.1 uncultured Desulfuromonadales bacterium | reverse complement strand
TTGAAAGACAGCTTACGCTGGACTGAACTCCTCGAGCGTCTTGAAGAGGTGGTGCCCGACGGGGTGCGGATCGAGGGGCTGAAGCCCGATTATAAGGGGGGCACCCTTAACATTACCGGCCTGGCCCGCAACGTTCTGCTGCTGCAGCGCTTTATCGACGAGCTGATCGAGTCGCCCCATTTCGAAGACGTTCTCCTGATGCGCCAGGCCAACATCGAGCTCGAGGAAGACAGCGGGCGTTCACATGCAGCGATCCAGTTTTCCATCGTTCTGAATGGAGCATTCTGATATGACCAGGGAAACCACATTACAGGCGCTGTGGCGGTTGAACAGGGGCTTTCCCCTGGTCATCGGAGTGCTGCTGGTCATCAACATTCTTGCCTATGCCCTGATGTCCCTGCTGGTTACGCCGAAAGTTTCGGCCCTCGAAAGACGCTTTATCGAGGAACAGGCCCAGGTGCGATCCCTGAGGCAGCTGCATAGCTCGGCGGCCTCTCCGCAGGAGTTGTTTCGTCATAATCGCGACGACCTGGAAAAATTTCGTGAATTTATTCCGCATAAGGGCCAATTTACTGCGCTGATCCAAGAGCTTTTCAGCCTGGCCCAGGGCGCCGGTCTGACCATCAACCAGGTCAATTACGACCCTCGTCCTATCCCTGGCGAGAGACTGTTGCAGTACGGCCTGAATTTTGCTGTTACCGGTGACTATGGCCAGATCAAAAGGTTTGTTTTTTCCCTCGAGCAATCCTCGCGTTTGATCGCCATCGAGCAGATTTCCCTGAGCGGGGCGGCCGTCGATGGCCAAAACAGGGTCAGTCTTAACCTTCGGCTATCAACCTATTTCAAGACTGAAGCTTCATGAAAAGAAAAAAACTGATTCTTGGGATTCTTCTATTGGGGTTGACCGGGGCATTGGTGTACGCCTACCTGGCAACGCCGCGCCAGCAGCGGGTTGCTTCTGTAGCCAAGGCGCGCCCGGAGCAGCAGCGCCGCAGCCCGGCGGCAGCGAAGTCTCAGCCGGCGGCCGAGGGGCGTTTGCGCCTTGATCTGCTCGAGCGGCCCAAGGCAAGTTTTCCCGGATATAAACGCGATATCTTCGGCAGTTGGCAGGTTGTGCCTCCGAGGCCCAAATCCCCGCCGGTGGTCAAAGCGCCACCGCCACCACCACCGCCGCCAAGGACTCTGCCGACGGCCCCGCCGCGGTTTGTCGAACCGGTTCGCCGGCAGCCGTTGGCACGGTTCAGTTTTTTGGGGTTTCTCGAAAAGGAAGGCAGCCGGATTGTCTTTTTGTCCAGGGACAATGAACTTTTTGTGGTAAAAAGCGGCGAGCGCTTCGGGCAGAAGAAAGAGTTCCTGGTGACCGCCATTACTGATGAGAAAATGACTATCGAGCAGCAGGGGATCGCGGGGGTCATAACCGTTCCGCTGATCGAGGAAAAGCCTCTGCGACAGGTCTTCAAGGCGGGGCGTCAACCAGCGCCGATGCGCAGACCGGTGGCGCCTTTTGTGCCTCCGCCCGTAGCGCCACGGCCTGAGGCTGGCCTCGAAGCTGAAAATGAAGACGACTTTGAAGAGCTTTCCGACGAGGAGGGGGCACCTGAGCCCAAGCCCGCTTTGCCGGGGCTGAGGCTCAATGTTGGTAATGAATAGAGCGATGGAGGCGAGGCTCGGAATGAATAAATGTTTTGCAATGAAATGTCTGTTTTATGCTCTGCTGCTGGCCTTGCTGGTCAGTTGCGCCGGGAAAAAGTCCTTCCTGACTGCAGAGGGCATGCTCGAGGAGGGCAATTACGACCAGGCTGTCGCCTATTATTTTGCCGCCGTAGCAGAAAATCCCAAAAGTCATGAGTACCGCATGCGCCTGCAACACGCCAAGCACCAGGCCGCGCTCGAACATCTAAAAAAAGGACGGGCCAGCCTCGATTCGGGAAATTATCGTGGTGCCCTCGCCGAGTTTGGCCAGGCCAAGGCGCTCGATCCGAGCCTGGTCACAGCCGACCAGGAACTGCAAAAGGCCAGGGGGGCGCTTCGGGCCGAAGAGTTGCTTGGCGAGGCCGAAGAGTTTTACCGGGCCCGCAAGTTTGTCCAGGCCAAGGGGGCGCTGCTTAACGTGATGCAGCTCAGCCCCGAGAATCCACGCGCTGCCGAATTGATGAAAAAGGTGCAGAAGGACCGGGTGACGGTTATCGACGGGCAAGAACTCGACGTCACCTCACAAAAACCGATTACCCTCAAGTTCAAGGAAGCCGACCTGCGGGATGTTTTCGATATCCTCTCCAAGCTTTCGGGTATCAACTTCATTATGGATGAGGATATCCGGGCCCAAAAAGTCAGCGTTCTGCTCGAGGAGGCCTCCTTCGCCCAGGCCCTTGAGCTGCTGCTGAACCTCAACAGTCTTGAAAAACGTATCCTCAACAGCAAGACCATTATCATCTACCCGCGCACCAAGGAGAAGGAAAAGCAGTTCGAAGATAAGATCATCCAGACCTTCTACCTCTCCAATATCGAGGCCAAAAAGGCGGTCAACCTGCTGCGCACAATGCTGCAGCTGCGCAAGATCTATGTCCACGAGGAGCTTAACGCCCTGGTGGTGCGCGACAGCCCCCAGGTGATCAAACTCGCCCAACAGGTGCTCGAGGCCGCCGACCGGCCCGGCTCCGAGGTCGTCTTCGACCTCGAACTGATCGAGGTCAGCCGCGGCGACGACAGCACCCTCGGCCCGCGGCTCTCAGCCTACGAGGCCAGCCTTGGCTTTGCCAAAGAGGGCAGCGACAACCTCGTCCCCGACCTTCTGACCACCTCCACCACAAACCTGGCCAGCGGACTGAGCAGTCTCGATACCTTCTACACCATTCCCAGTGCGACCTTCGATTTCGCCAAAACCCTCACCGATACCGAGCTGCTGGCAAACCCCAAGATCCGGGTCAAGAACAAGCAGAAGGCCAAGGTGCATATCGGCAGCCGTGAACCGGTTATCACCGTGACCATCAACGGCGATAACCGTTCGGACAACGTCCAGTACGTCGATGTCGGGGTCAAGCTCAACGTCGAGCCCGAAGTCAATCTCGACGGCACGGTGGTGACCAAGATGAATCTCGAGGTGTCGAGCATCTCCGATCGCCAGGCAACCGAAAGCGGCTCGGCGGTTTTCACCATCACCACCACCAACGCCGAAAC
>CALZIZ010000391.1 GCA_945787465.1 uncultured Desulfuromonadales bacterium | reverse complement strand
TTAAGGTCAGGCAGGTGACCCAGCACGGCGCCTTTCTTGCCTGGGGGTTTGAAAAGGATCTGCTGGTCCCCTTTTCGGAGCAGCCCGACCGCATGAAGGAAGGGCGCAAGTACGTGGTCAGGGTCTGCCGCGACAACACCGGTCGGCTGGTCGGTACCGCAAAGATCGAGCGCTGCCTCGAGACCGAGGATATCAGCCTGGCCGAGGGTGATGAGGTCGAGATGATGATCTGGCAATTTACCGAGTTGGGTGCCAAGGTGATTATCAACGAGCTTTACAGCGGCCTGCTCTACAAGGATGAGCTGCAAGGGGGGATGACCCGCGGCGATCGGCTGACCGGTTACGTTAAGCGTATCCGCGAAGATCGCAAGCTCGATGTGACTCTACGCAAATCGGGCGCCGAAGCGGTCGATGAGGCCAAGGGGCGCGTTCTCGAGGCTCTCGAGTTGAGCGGCGGATTTCTGCCCCTGCATGATCGCAGCACCCCGCAAGCAATCCAGCAGATGCTGGGGCTGAGCAAGAAGGCCTTCAAAAAGGCCGTTGGCGGGCTTTATAAGGCGGGAGTGATCGAACTGACGGACGAGGGGATTCGGCTGAAAAAGTCCTGATCTGAGCAGCCGGGGAGCACATAAGAAAAAGGAAGAACAAGGGCCGTCCTGTCGCAGTGCATCAGGACGGCCCTTTTTTTACATGGTGTGGTTATCGGCCTTCGGCAGGTTCAGGCGATTTCGACCACTTCTATTTCAAATGTCAGGTCTTTGCCGGCCAGGGGATGGTTGGCGTCGAGGGTGACTTTCTCGTCTTCGACGGTGGTTACGGTCACCATGATCGGGTGCCCGTCGCCGGTCTGGGTCTGCAACTGTTGACCAACCTCGGGGTTCATGCCCTCGGGAAACTGACTGCGGTCCACCTCAAGGATCATTTCCTCGCGCCGCGGGCCATAGGCCTGCTCGGCGGGAATGTTGATGGTTTTCGATTCTCCGACAGCCATGCCGACGACCGCTTCATCGAAACCCTTGATGAGCTGTCCCCCTCCGACGGCGAACTCGAGGGGCTCGCGCTCCCTTGAGCTGTCGAAGACCGTTCCGTCTGCCAACGTACCGGTATAATGGACTTTTGCGGTGTCGCCAGTTTTGAGCTGTGCCATGATCTCTCCTTTGGGTTGAATGGATTAATTCCAACCACCACCATAACAGATCGGCGAGAATAAGGGAAATCGGGATTGCTCTTGACAGAAAATCGGCGAAGCTGTTAATCTTGCGTGAGTTAACCGCTGTTCCTGGAAAAAAACGAAGTCATCGTCAGCCCCGGAATACTTTCGGGGCTGTCTTTTTTTTCGGGGACTCAATCAGCTTTGTCCGTTCAGATTTTTGCCACCCGTTCGCTTCGCTCTCTAGCGGCCCTGAGAAAAATTTTCCATTCAGTTAATGGAGTGAAAATCTCTGAGTCTCAGTGCCTCCGTGGCAGATGGTTTTTGCCTCAGGGGACTTTTCGACCAAGTGCAATCCAGTTTAATTGGACAGACATGGCATATAGAAAGAAGAAAAAAATAGATGGAATTTAAAACTCTGAATTTTCACCCCAAGGTCGCCGCCGGTATCGAGGCCGCGGGCTATGTAAAACCGACGCCGATTCAGGCGCAGGCGATTCCGACGGTCATCGAGGGCAGTGATGTTATGGGGCTGGCCCAGACCGGCACCGGCAAAACCGCCGCCTTTGTGCTGCCGATTCTGAACCGTTTGATGCAAGGGGGGCGCGGGTATGTGCGCGCCCTGGTTATCGCCCCGACTCGCGAACTGGCAGAGCAGATCAACGAGAGCATAATCACCCTCGGGGGCCAAACCGGTCTGCGCAGCGTCACCGTCTACGGTGGGGTGGGCATCAACCCCCAGATCGCCAAGCTCAAGCGCGGGGTCGAGATCGTCGTGGCCTGCCCGGGCCGGCTTCTCGATCACATCGGCCAGGGGACCATTGATCTAAGCCGCCTGGACGTACTCGTTCTCGACGAGGCGGACCAGATGTTCGACATGGGCTTTTTCCCCAATATCCGCAAGATTCTCAAGCATCTTCCCCGCAAGCGGCAGACCCTGCTGTTTTCGGCTACCATGCCCAACGAAATACGGCGCCTGGCTCACGAGGTGCTCAGCGACCCGGTCACCGTTCAGGTCGACACCGTGGCCCCGGCGGTCACAGTCAGCCATGCCCTCTACCCGGTGGAGCAGCACCTCAAGACCCCGCTGCTGCTCGAGCTGCTGCAGCACACCGATACCGAGTCGGTGCTGGTCTTCACCCGTACCAAGCACCGCGCCAAACGCTTGGGCGAAAAGCTCGAAAAGTCTGGATACCGGGCAGCCTCGCTGCAGGGAAATCTTTCGCAGAACCGCCGTCAGGCTGCACTCGACGGCTTTCGCGATGGCACGTTTCAGATCCTCGTGGCAACCGATATCGCCGCCCGCGGCATCGATGTCACCCAGGTCTCCCATGTTGTCAACTACGACATCCCCGATACTCCCGAGGCCTATATCCACCGCATCGGCCGCACCGGGCGGGCCGCTCGCACCGGCGATGCTTTTACCATGGTGACCGGCGAGGATAAGTTGATGGTCCGGGCCATCGAGCGTGTGCTCGGCAGCCCCCTTGAGCGCCGCAGCCTGGATAACTTCGATTACAGCGTCGCCGCTCCCCGCAAGGACAGCGAGTTCGCCCGGCCCCCGCGGCAGGCGACTCAGCGGCGCAAGCCCGGCGGGCAGGGCACCGCAAAGTCCAAAGCTTCGGCCCCAAAGCGCCAGCAGTCAGGGCAAGGCGCCCCTGCCGCCGGCGGCGGCCAGCCGGCCTCCCGCAGCAGCCGCTCACGCCGCCCGAACCGGAGACCTAACAGCGGGCTGTAAATCCCCGTTCGGTCTGAGCCTGTCGAAGCCCTGCCAAGTCTGTGCTTCGACAGGCGTTGCCCGGGTTCCCAATATGCTTCAAGGAAGGTTGAAAATGCAGATCTGGGTCGATGCCGATGCCTGTCCCAGGGTGATTAAGGTTGAAGACCCCGCCCACCCCCTATGTCAGGGCGATTCAGGTGCCGGCAGGCCTGGACGTGGCGGACAAAAAGATCGTCCAGGATATGCAATCCGGTGACTTGGTGATTACCGCCGACATACCTCTTGCTTCGGACGTGATCGAAAAAGGCGGCCATGCTCTCGACCCCCGGGGGGAGTTTTATACCCCCGACAATATCCGCGAGCGTCTGTCCATTCGCAATTTCATGGAGGAGTTGAGAAGCGGCGGGGTGGAAACCGGCGGGCCGGCCTCTTTTGGGCAAGGCGACCGCCAGGCCTTTGCCAACCAGCTCGACCGGTTCCTGGCCAGGCAGTGCTAGATATTCGGCCGCAGCGCTACCAGCGGTCGATTCTTCAGTCAGTAAAAACAAAAAAGCCCCACGGATTCCCGTGGGGCTTTTTTACTGGAACGGTCGAAAAAATACAAAAGTCCTACTTAGCCACGAATGGCACGAATGACCACGAATAAATTCAAAAAACTGTGGCCTGGGAGAACTGGCTAGAAACTATTCGTGCGAATTTGTGAAATTCGTGGCAACAACAAGCTCTTTCGGTCTCTTGGATTTCTTTAAATTGAATGTAACTATTCAGCCCATCTCGTCCAGCAACGGGTAGAAAACCTGGATCCCCGACAAAAACACTCGGGAATGACGGCCCGTCATTCACCAAGCAACCGTCATTCCCGCAGAGCTTTTGGGCGGGAATCCAGCCTTCGACCTTGACTCAAAAGGATTCAGGGCTGCTGAATAGTTACAAATGAATGAGCCTTCCATCAGTCGTGCTACGGGTTCCCTTTGACCGCCGCGTAGGCGGCATTGATTTCGGCCAGCTTATCGTTTGCGAACTTGATGAATTCGGGTGGCAGGCCCTTGCCTTCGATGCGGTCGGGATGGTACTCGCCGACCTTCTGGCGGTAGGCCTTCTTGATGTCAGCGGCGCTGGCATCAGGACTGACGCCGAGGGTTTCGTAATGTTTCGACATGCTTGGAGCCGGCGCGGAGCCGGAACAGGTTGCCGAACTCGCGGGCGTAGTCGCTGAAAGACTCGCGGCTGACCTTGCTCTGGTTGAGGATACCTATGGCGAACTGGCGGGTCTGTTCGTCCAGCCCCATGACCTCGTGGGAGACCCGCCGGATGGCGGCGATCTCGTCGGGGCAGATCCGCCCGTCGGCCTTGGCGAGCTTGCCGACCATGGAGAAGGCGGCGGTGAAAAAGAGCGCCTGGCGCCGCTGGGTATCAGAGAATCCTCCAGCGCCCGGAGCGGCATAGCCCCCTTGGAGGTTGCTGCTGTTGCCGCCGATCGACGAACCGATGGCCGCACCGATAATCGCCCCGAAGGGCCCGGCGATCATCGCCCCGATGCCCCCGCCGATAATTCCTGAAAACCAACCCATATTTTTTACCTCTCGATAGTTTGTTGTTGCCGGCTTTGCGTTCAGCCAGGTGGATTTTATAGCACGGCCATGGATGGAATTGAAGGGTGATTGTGTTTGGGTTGCCTGGCAACAAAAATGCGCCCCCGGCTATAAGAAGGCTTGTCCATGATAAATTTTATATGTAACAATGCACAATCTTAATGGAGACCTGTTTTCGACAAGGAGGAACATTCCCATGGAATTTGATGTTTATTGCACTCCCCCGCTGGCCAAAGAGATCGAAGAGTACCGGGGGAAACTGAAATCCAAGCGTAAAAAAGCTATCTTTTTGTCCATCGTGTTTCTGGCCCTCTGGGCTGCCGGTATCTGGCACCTCTGGTCGTTGCAGTTTGCAGATCAAAGAATCATCCTCGGCATCGGCGGCGCCATGCTGGGGCTGGTTATTCTGACCCGCATCATTATCGGGGCACGGGCCGCAGTGGGGCTGGCGGTCTGC
>CALZIZ010000390.1 GCA_945787465.1 uncultured Desulfuromonadales bacterium | reverse complement strand
CAACTCCCCAAGGAAGCTAAAGAACTTGTTGAGATGTCGAACAAGGCGGTCAATAGCGGTTCTGAAAACCTCCAGGAAAACGTGACCAAGGGTTTTGAAACGGCCAAAAAGACCCTGACTGTCGCTTCAAAAACTGGAAAAAAAGCCGCCAAATAAATTTTCGGCTGTCATTTCTATTAGGTGGACTTTTTAAATACTGCCCCTTGCCTCCCGGTACCAAAATTGATCCCACGGTCAATTTTGGGCGACGAAGGTAAGGGGCATTTTTATGTAATGTCCCAACCACCCAGACTTCGACATAGCCGTCAAGATCACCAAGGTCAGCTCCTTCAGCTTCGAGGTCTGCCGACACCTCAAGCATGACCCTTCTTCCAAGAATATCCCTGTATATTTCTGCCATACGGTATTGCCACCCAGCCCTGGTCTCCGATAAACACCTGACCTCACAACAAAAAATAAAGTTCACCTGCTAACCCTCTCAAATACGGATCGTATGTATTTTCTATACGTCCGTCCCTCCCACAGACTTTCTCCCCCCTCGGCTGCAGTCGGTTTTATTGTTTAAATTCAACAACTTCGGGACTTAGTTAGATTAAGCTTAAACTTGGCATACCCAGTGCTATCTAAATTAGTTGAAAGCCTTCTATCACGACTCCCCTGCCAACCGAAGGAGGAGAACATGAAACGCCGCGTACTTCTGAACCTGGTATCCCTTATTCTGGCCTCGGGCACCGCCTTTGCCTCCAGCAACCTGGAACAGACCGAGACAGGTCCTGCGGTTTGGGTATTCTTGGCCTTTCTGGGTGTGTTGATCGTGATGCAGCTCATCCCGGGGCTGACCTTGTTCTTCTCCATGATCAAGGGGATATTCAGCCGGGTGCCACGCCAGCAGAACCTGGTAAACGAAAAGAAATCCGGACAAACCCTGTAACCGCGGGGCCAATCCGCCCCCGCGTCAGATGAGAGATCCCTTATGGGCCTACTGTTAATTGCCGATAAAGACAGCGAAACCAGGCAGCAGACGGCTAAACTCTTTGCCGGCTCCGGCTACCGGGTCAAAACGGCCAAATCCCTGGTGGAGGTTTTGCGCGATATCCTCAAAAAGGACGTCCAGGTCCTGCTTCTGGGCAGCGAATTCGGAGACCTGCTGGCAGTGGAGTTGATCCCCCTGCTGAAAAAATGCAACCGGGACCTGACCATCATCCTCGTTTCCGACGAAGAATCCCTGCCGCTGTTGCGTAAAGTGCGCCGTGAGGGCATATTTTTCCATGCCCTGCGACCGATGACCCCTGAGGGCCGGGATGAATTACGGCTGGCCGTCGAATGCGCTTTCGGGCGCTCCCAGCCAAGGCCCGAGGTACCCACGCGCTGGTTGCGCCTGGCCGAAGCGTACTGAGCCGTTTTACTTGATACAGGGCGGGAAGTCCCATGAACAGCCTGACCAAAGCGCTCGCCCTGATGGTGCCGGGGCTGCCATTTCTCGGTGCCATCTTCGCCAACAAGATCGTCAGCCAGGGTTCAAGCCCGGGAGGCTGAAAAAACCTGGCAACGACAGAATCAGAAACGTCCGGAGGCGAGTGACCCGGCATCTGATCCACAAGGTGCGAAGGACACTCATGACAAGGAAATATTTTCAAAGGGAGAAGAAGCCGTGAAAAAGGAGTTCAGATCAATGCTATGCCTGCTGCCCCTGGCGCTGGTGCTGCTGCTGAGCGCCCCTGCAGGCGCCATGGAAAGCGAGGACTGTCTCGGCTGCCACGCAGACAGGGACACGGTAGACGGTAAGATGTTCATCGAAGCAGGTCGCTTCGACAGCACCGCTCACGCCGAAATGGGCTGCCCGAGCTGCCACGAGTCGGTGACCGATGAGCATCCCGATGACGGCTTGACGCCGTCCAAGGCCTCCTGCCAGGACTGCCACGACCAGATTCACCAGGAGTATGCGATCAGTCAGCACGGCGCTAACGCCGAATGCAACGACTGCCACAATCCTCACCAGGTCAAGGCGGCCACCGAGGTCTCCGGCTACGACATGAACCGCCAGTGCGCCTCCTGCCATGATGCGGCGGACATGGTCTCGAGTCACGACAGTTGGCTGCCCCAGGCCGAACTGCACCTCGGTGCCCTGCCCTGCATCACCTGCCACAGCGCCTCTGAGAATTATGTCATCTCTCTCTATATCTCCAGCCGCGCCAAGGCCTTCGGTGACTTCGAGCTCGCCTCGAAGCAGGAACTGGAGGAGCTGGCCAAGGGCAAGCCCGTACAATCGCTGATCGACACCAACGGCGACAGCTTTATCTCTCTTGACGAACTGAGCGCCTTCAACCGGGCCCGCAAATATAAAAACCTGCGCCTGGCCGGCATGATGACCCCTGAAACCGTAACCCATAATTTCGAGATTTTCGAAAATCGTTGGGACTGCACTTTCTGCCATGCCTCGGGGCCCGAGGCGATGCAGACCAGTTATGTCGCCTTTCCCGATGACGGCAACGGCTTCAGCCGCCTGGCGGTGGAACAGGGGGCGGTGCTCGACGCTCTGTACGGCACCCCCGACTTCTACATGATGGGCGCAACCCGCAGCAAGGCCCTGAACATTGTCGGCCTGATGATTATCGCCGGCGGCCTGGTGATGCCCATCGGGCACGGTTCGCTGCGCTTTTTGACCCGGAAAAATCGTCAAGGAAAGGACCACTAGTCATGGCCGAAAAAAAATATATTTACCTGCAACCGACCCCCATTCGTATCTGGCACTGGCTCAATGCCCTGGGTATCGTTACTCTCTGTGTCACCGGGGCCCAGATCCGCTTTCCCGAAAATGTGAACATCTTCGGCACCTACAAGGCGGCCATCGAGCTGCACAACACCGCCGGGATCGTGGTGGCGATATCCTTCTTCCTCTGGGCCTTCTATTACCTGGTGGTGGCCCGCACCATGGCCAAGCTCTACATCCCCAACAAGGGTTCGTCCTGGTCCCGCTGGTTATCGTCACCGGCCTTCTGCTGATGAACGTTGCCCCGCTGCGCGAGGTGGTCCTCATGGTCGGCGGCCTCAAGCTGCTAGTCGGCAGCCACTTCCTGCTGGCCTGCTCGCTGTGCGCCTTTCTCTTCACCCATGTCTACCTGGCCACCCTGGGGCACACTCCTTTTGCCCATTTCAAGCCGATGTGGACCGGCTGGGAAGAAGAGCTCGATCACTGATTGCCTAAGCAATCGTCCAAAGCCGCGAAGTGGCCCCTGGAGCACTTCGCGGCTTTTGTTTAACCTTTCAACTCCCCACAATCCCCCCCTGAAAAACCACTGTAACCCAGCATGACGTCCTTTTTGCGACGCCATCAAGGTTTTAAATGATCCCTAAGGAAACAGCGCAACTTTTTTCCAGATACACCTGTATGAAAAAAACATATGGGGCATATTTCCTTTGTTTTCAAGTGGTTAACATCCGGACGCACAAATCCGCCAGGCCGGCCCCTGCCCTCTTCGTATAGAGCAACTATACACCCTCCAGGACTCCACCGACTGGGCCGGCCCTTTTCACAATGACGTTTTCAATAGAACTTCGGGCACTTAGCGCTTTTTTATTGCTTTTGCCTAATATTGGTACGGCTGATGCTATTTAACCAGGACAAGAACAACAAGAAAAACATCATATAAAAAACAGGAGGATACCATGAGAAAATCGATGCAAGCTGCCATGATGCTGATCGTAAGTTCTGCCGCCCCGGCACTCGCCGCCACGGGAACCCAGGCCAAAGAAAGCATGGGCCTGGCCGCTTACCTGTTCCTGGGGTTCCTGGCCCTGGTGGTAGTGACCCAACTGGTTCCTGCGGTGTGCCTTCTCGCAGGCATGGCCAAGGGGCTCATCAGCCCGCAGCCGAAAGCATCGAGGACCAGATAATCCCTGCAGTTTTAGCTGTCACTTTAAAAATTAACCATCAGAAGAGGAGAAAAACTATGAAAGCCATGGCATCTGTTTTCGGTCTGTTCACGGTACTTACAGCTGGCGCCTCCTCGGCATTCGCCGCCACGGGAGCAAGGGAAGACAACAGCGGGATCGTAGTATGGGCATTTCTGGGTCTGTGCGCCCTGATCGTGGTCGCCCAGCTGGTCCCCGCCATCCTGGTCGGTTTTGGCCTGATCAAGGGTATCGCCCAGAAAAACGAAGAAGCCCTGGAAGAATCCAGGTAAGGACCCTTTCGACAAACGGAAAAAGCCGGAGCGCACCGCTTCGGCTTTTTCCGTTTAAACAGCCTCCTAGAAGGCTGTCCGACAATCCATGACCGGCTACAAACCCAGCTGCTTGGCCCATATTTCAGCCACACAGAGCTTCGCCAGTGGCTGTCGGACCAGGC
>CALZIZ010000389.1 GCA_945787465.1 uncultured Desulfuromonadales bacterium | reverse complement strand
TTTTCGTAGAGTTCGTTGTAGAAGGCGTGGGCGCGGTTCATCTCGTCCTCGTTACGCTCGTCGCACAGCACCGTGGGGTGCAGGTTGCCGTCGCCGGCGTGGCCGAAGGTGCCGACCTTGAGCTGGTACTTTTCGGTCAGGCGCTCGATTTCATCAAAAGTCTCGGCCAGTCGCGAGCGGGGCACGGTGGCATCCTCAAGCAGGGTGGTCGGAGAAACCCGGGCCAGCGCCGACAGGGCGGTGCGCCTGGCGGCGGCCAGACTGGCGGCCTCTTCTGCATCCTTTGCGACATGCACCTCGGCGGCGTTGACCTCGCGCAGTATCTTTTCGACCCCTTCGGCCTCTTCTGCGACCATCGCCGGGTGGCCGTCGACCTCGATGAGCAGCAGGGCCGCCATCTGCCGGGGCAGGCCGATCTTGACGTAGTCCTCCACGCAGTTGATGGTCGCCTTGTCCATGATCTCCATGGTCGAAGGGATGATCTTGGCGGCGATGATCTTCGAGACCGCTTCGCCTGCGGTGCGCATGTCATTGAAGTAGGCGAGGAAGGTGCGCTTGTCCTGCGGCGGCGGGATGAGCTTGACGGTGATCTCGGTAATAATCCCCAGGGTCCCTTCGCTGCCGCAGAGCAGATCTTTGAAGGCGTAACCGGCGACGTCCTTGACGCTCTTGCCGCCGGTGTTGATGATGCTGCCGTCGGCCAGCACCCCTTTTAGGGCCATCACATAGTCGCGGGTCACCCCGTACTTGAGGCCGCGCAGGCCGCCGGCGTTTTCCATGACGTTGCCGCCGAGGGTCGAGATCTTCTGCGAGCCCGGGTCGGGCGGATAGAAGAGGCCCTTTTCAGCGACCGCGTTAAACAGATCGAGGGTGACCACCCCGGCCTCGCAGGTGGCGGTCAGGTTCTCCTCGTCGATCTCGAGGATCCGGTTCATGCGGGTCAGGCAGATCACCATCCCCCCTTGCACCGGCACGCTGCCTCCCGAAAGGCCGGTGCCCGAGCCGCGCGGCACGATGGGCAGCCCCTCGCGTTTGGCGATCTCCATGGCAGCCAGCACCCCTTCGGTGGAGGTCGGGTAGACGACCACCTCGGCCAGGTGATGCACGCCGGGGGTGGAGTCGTAGCCGAGGACCAGAAGGTCCTCCTTTTCGTGCAGCACGTTCTCCTTGCCCAGCTTCTCTATGAGGTGATCGATCGCGGTTTTTGAAATCATAACTTACCCCTTGGTTAGTGCGAACAGGTTTTCAGCAAGACTTAAGCCCCCTCTCGCCCGTTCGCTGCACTCACTCGAGCCCGCAGAGATCGCAGAGAAAAATCTAAAAGGCTAAAGGCGTAATGAGTGACAAGTGACAAGTGGCGAAGGGGTCATGTTTTTTACCCTTTACATATCACACATTACTTGTCACGCCTTTCAAGCCCCTGGTCTTTTTTCAAAGTCCCTCTTCCTTATAGCCGTCGGGAATCCGTACAAGCATAACCGGAATTTCGGCCATGTGCAGAACCTTGTGGGCGGTGGTGCCGAGCAGCGCCTCGCCGAGGACGGTGTGGCGGTGGGTGCCCATGACAATCAGGTCGGCGCCGAGGCGTTTGGCTTCATCGATAATGGCCAGGGCCGGAGGAGCCTCGAGCACAAGAATATCGGCAACCCGTTTGCGGCCCTCGGGGTCGCTGGTCAATTCTTTCTCACAGAGTTTTTCCACACGCGCAACGATATCCTTTTTTACATGCTCGCGGGCCTGGCGGTGGATGTCTTCAGACTGCTGGTGACTGATGTGCAGTTCCACCAGGCTCTGGCCGAAGGAGCTGAGCGGTTCCATGGCGTTGAGGATAGAGATCCGGGCATCGTACTGGCGGGCCAGGCTCAGGGCGTAGCGAAAGACGTAGGGGGCCCCGGGTCCCAGATCCGTCGCGTAGAGTATTTTTGATATTTTGGGAATCATGGTGATCTCCGAAGTTCAATTCGTTCTCGAGTTGATTATTATCTGACCACTGACCACTGACCACTGACCACTGACCACTGGTCATTTATCCCCCGAAGAAAACCGAAGGCAGCCAGGTGATGATTTCTGGGAAGCCGATCATGACCGCAAGGCCGAAGACCTGGATGGCCACGAAGGGCAGAATGCCCTTGTAAATGTTGCCCATGGTGTATTCCGGCGGAGCCACGCCCTTGAAGTAAAAGAGGGAGTAGCCGAAGGGCGGGGTGAGAAACGAGGTCTGCAGGTTGACGCAGATCAGCATCGCGAACCACAGGGGGTTGAAGCCGAGATCCATGGCAATCGGGGTGAAGATCGGCACCACCACCAGCAGGATGGCCGCCCAGTCGATGAACATCCCCATCAAAAAGACCACCGCCATCATGATCGCCAGTACCACGTACTCGTGGACGTCCATGCCGAGCAGCAGGTCGGCTACCACGTCGCCGCCGCCCATGCTGAGAAAGACCACTGAAAAGAGCTTACCGCCGACGAAGAGCATCATGATCATCGCCGTGGTGCGCAGGGTGGCCACCGAGGCCTGAGTGATGACCTCCCAGGTGAACTTGCGGCTGACCACGGCCAGCAACGATGCGCCGACGCAGCCGAGGGCGGCCGCTTCGGTCGGGGTGGCAACCCCGGCAAGGATGGTGCCCATGACGATCAGGATGAGCGAGAAGGGCGGAACGAAGCTCTTCATGACCATGGCGAATTTCTGGCCAGCGGTGTGGGTGCGGTCTTCGGCGGGAATCGGTGGCCCGAGCTTGGGGTTGAGCGCGCAGCGCACCCCGACATACAGCAGGTAGAGCCCCGAGAGAAGCAGGCCGGGCAGGATCGCGCCGGCAAACAGGTTGCCGACCGAGGTCTCCTTCATGCCGGTAAGCCCCCCGTAGACGACCAGCATGATACTCGGCGGGATCAGGATGCCCAGGGTGCCGCTCGAGCAGATGATGCCTGCGGCCAGGCTTTTGTCGTAGCCGCGACGCAGCAGCGCCGGGCCGGCCATCAGGCCCATGGCGACGACCGAAGCGCCGACGATGCCGGTGGTGGCGGCGAAGACCGTCGATACGACGATAACCGCCATGCCCAGGCCGCCGCGCAGCCCGCCCAGCACGATGTAAAGGGCGTCGAAAAGGGCCTCGGAAACCTTCGACCGATCGAGGATCTGGGCCATGAAGATAAACAGCGGCACGGCCACCAGGGTGTAGTTCTGAAACAG
>CALZIZ010000388.1 GCA_945787465.1 uncultured Desulfuromonadales bacterium | reverse complement strand
CACCACGTTTTCGGCAGAGCCGGTGTCGACCAGAGTCCGCTGCAGGCCCTCGACCAGCATCAGGGTGGCGGCAAAGACGAAGACCACCAGGGCCATGCCGGCCACGGTAAGGGCGGTGGTCAGCCGCCGTGTCCAGAGATTGCGCAGGCTGTAGTAAAAAGGGATCATTCAGCCGATCCTCCTTAAACCCTCGGCGATGTTGATGGTGGCCCCGCGCCAGGTTGGAAAAATCCCTGCCACCAGGCCGACCGCGGCGGCCGCACCCAGGTCGAGCCAGACCGTCTCCGGCGGGACGCGGAAGATCGGGATGAACTGCGACAGCCGCCGGCCGATCTCCGCCGCCGCAGGGTAGGTCAGCAGCAGCCCCAGAACCCCGCCGCTCAGGGCGATCAGCAGCGATTCGCCGAACACCGTGCAGGCGATGTGACGGGCGTCGAAACCGAGAGTCTTGAGGGTGGCGTATTCGGCGATCCGCTCGCGGGCGGTCATCGCCATGGTGTTGGCGGCGACCAGCGGCGACCACCATAATGATGACGATCACCACGATAGAGACGATGCGGATGGCGGCGATGATCGCCCCGGACATGGCCACGAAGCTGAGCTGGAAGGCTTTTTCCGTCTCGGTGAGGGTCTCGGCCAGGGAGTTTCTGAACAGCGCGTCGACAGTGGCCGAGGTCTGAGCCGCCTGGTCCGCATCGCTCAAGCCGATGATGTAAAAACCGACCTTGTCGGCGCGGCGCGCTGTGGTTTGCTTGAGGGTTTCATTGAGGTAGTCCCAGTGGAAGAAGAACTGGTTCTGGTCGGTGTTGGCGCGGGCGCCTTGGTAGATGCCGCGCAGCACCAGTTCCCAGTTGCCGGGAAAGATCGTCCCCTGCAATGTGATCTGGTCACCGAGCTGCCAGCCGAAGCGTTCGGCCAGCTTGACCCCGGCCACGGCACCGCGCCGGTCGCGCAAAAAGGCGCTCTTTTGCTGGGGCGAAAGGACGAATTCGGGATAGAGCTCGAGGTAGCTGGTGGGCTCTATGGCGAAGTTGGGGAAAAAGTTTTTGCGGTCGATGTAAATGCCCCCGAACCAGTTGCCGAGCGAGACCTTTTCAACCCCCGCCACCTGGCGAATCCGTTCCTTGTAGGAGAGGGGCAGCGGAAATACCAGGGAGATGGCGTTGCGGGTGATCAGCCGGTTGGCCGCAGAGGCCTCCACCCCCATGTACCAGGCCCCGATGAGGGTGCGCAGCAGACCGAAGGCAAGGATCGCCACGGCGATGCCGACCACGGTCAGGGCGCTGCGCAGCCTGTGGCGCAGGGCGTTGCGCAGAATCAGCCTAAACAGGAACATCGTCGAGCAGTCCCTTCTCCAGGTGACGGGTGACCCGGGCCTTTTCAGCGGCGCGGGGGTCGTGGGTGACCATGATCACCGTCTTGCCGAACTCCTGGTTGAGGCGGTCTATCAGGGCCAGCACATCCTCGGCCGAATCGCGGTCGAGGTCGCCGGTCGGTTCGTCGGCCACCAGCAGGGTCGGGTCGGTGATTAACGCCCGAGCGATGGCGACCCGCTGTTGCTGCCCGCCGGAGAGTTGCCCCGGGCGGTGGTCCATGCGGTCCTCGAGTTTCACCAGGCGCAGCGCCAGGTCCACATGCTCGCGCCGCTCCCTGGCCGAAAGGGGGGTGAGCAGCAGGGGGAGCTCGACGTTTTCGAAGGCGGTCAGCACCGGGATCAGGTTGTAGAACTGGAAGATGAAGCCGACGTGGGCCGCTCGCCAGGCCGCCAGCTCTCCCTCGGAAAGGGCGCTTACCTCCACGCCGCCGACTTTCAGCAGCCCCGAATCGGGGCTGTCGATGCCGGCGATGAGGTTGAGCAGGGTGCTCTTGCCCGACCCCGAAGGGCCCATCAGGGCGAGGAATTCCCCTTCGGCGACCTCGAGGGTGATGTCCTCGAGCACCGGCACTTTCTGGCTGCCGCGCAGGTAGGATTTGTACAGGTTGCGGATCTCGACGATGGGGGGAGTGGGGGTGATCATAGTTCTTCTTCCAAAACCGGAAAACTAGAAAAGGCTCATCAAAACTTTGATAACTGCCAAAAGAAAAACCGGCGGGTCGCGTCCCGCCAGACGCCTTACTTTTTGTCCAGGCGCCAACAAAAAGTAAGCAAAAAATGGCTTCCCTGGCTTCCCCTGCGGGGCATTTCTGTTACGGATATTCTGTGTTCTTAACCAATGGAGCAGCCCGAAAATCTGGGCCGTGTTTCGTGGCTAGGAAAACCGGGGCCCTATTCCTTTTCGGGCCCCTTTGCGTTTTTTTCGATCTACGGTGTATTGTTATGAGAAGGGTTCTGCATCGTTGAAGTTAGAGCGAAAAGACCTTGGCGGCATTGCGATAAACGATTTAACGTCTGCCCCCAGCCCCCAGCCCCCAGCCCCCAGCCCCCAGCCCCCAGCCTTGCCCCTATCCACCCGGCAGCCTGACTCGGCTGCCGTCCTTGATTTTGTCCAGCGGCCGGATCACTACCTTCTGCCCAGCCTGCACGCCGTTGAGGATCTCCAGCATGTCGCCAATTTCATCACCCGTTTTGACCGGCGTCGCTGTCACCTGCTCCCCCGCCAGTTGGAAAACCACCTGCTGTCCGTCGCGATGAACCACTGCGGTGCGGCTTACCGCGGTGCGCGGACGGTGCTCAGCCACGGTCAGAGCGCGTTCGAGAAAGGCGACGCGGGCGCTCATCTCCGGCAAAATCTTCGGATCCTTTTCTATAAAGCGCACCTTGACCAGCACCGTCGCCTTGGTGCGGTCGGCGGTGGGGACGATCATATGCACGGCGCCGGCGAAGCGGCGCTCGGGGAGGGCGTCGAGCTGGATTTCGCAGGGCTGCCCGACCCGCACTTTCTCCAGGTTCGACTCGGAGACGTCAGCTTCGACCTGCAGGGAATCGAGGTCGGCAATGTTCACCACCGCCGCCTTGGCCTCGGCTGCGGCGCCGATAGGGGTGACGATGTCGCCGATGTCGGCGTTTTTGGTCAGGACAACGGCGTTGAAAGGGGCCCGGATTTGGGTGTAATCCAGAGCCACCTCGGCCCCTTGCCGCGCGGCTCCGGCTGCCTTGACTGTGGCCTGGGCGGCCCTGACCGCCGCCCGGGCCTGCAGGTGGCGAGCCTCGGCCTGGTCGAATTCGGCGCGGGCGATTATACCGTCGGCCAGCAGATCCTCGAAACGCCGGAAGTTAAGCTCTGCCTCGTGCTGCTCGGCCCGCGTGCGGGCGACCTCGGTGCGGGCCCGCTGCAACTCGGCCGTCGCCTGGCTAAGGGCCGCCTGCACATCGCGGTTTTCCAGGCGGGCGATGACCTGCCCCTCTGTGACCGGACTGCCTTCTTCAACCCCCAGCCACTCGAGGCGCCCGGTGACTTTACTCGCCACCGAGGCCTTGCGCTGGGCGACCACGTAGCCGCTGGCGTTAAGCAGGGTGAGCGCCTGGGAGGGGTAAACCTGCGAGACGGTCGCCAACTCGACCTCCACGGCCGGGGCCAGAAGGCCCGTCGCATAGAGACCGGCGCCGAGCAGGGCCAGCAGGGGGACGAGCAGCCAGAGGAGCTTCCTGCGGCGCCGGGAGTGGCCGAAGCTAGCCCTGGTTTTGTCGATCTTTAATTTGCTGAGGTCTTCTTCGGCCATTTTGGTTGCTCCGGGGAGGGGGCGGAAGACGCAAGCTTTTAAATATTAGCAGAGAAAGGAGAGAATTTCAGAAAGACCCGGCAGTCACACCGATCTTGCACCTGCCTGAATTTTGGGCAATCCCGGGACTTACAGAGATACAATAGATGGCAGTTAAGGTTGCGGAGGAGTTTTCCCTTTGCCCGAATTCTTTTTACTCGAAGAGCCAAAAATCCAAAGGCCGTTTCCATCTCTGGAAACGGCCTTTTAAAAGCAGATTTTTTGGTCCGGTTTGTCGCTAAGGGACCAAAGATAAGGTTTTTCTTAATGCTTTTCAGAACTCCTCTCTCTACCGAATCCCCGTATTGCAATCAACCGAAACAAAGACCTTGCCGTCGGCAAGGGCGGTGACCGGTACGTCGGTGCACACCGGCAGTCTTGCCTCCGTCTCGACATGCACCAGGTAGTCGCCGGGGTCAACCTCTACAGAGAAAAGGCCTTCTCGGTCCGTCAACGCTTCGGCCACTACCATCTGCCACTCATCGATAACCTGCACGGTGGCGCCGGCGAAGGGCTGCTCGCAGATCTGCCCGGGGCGCTGCGGGCCGGGGCAGGTCGGTGACAGGGTCACCTCGCCCATGATCAGGGAAGAGCCCGGCTGAATAAACTCGACTCGGCTGGCCTTGCCCACCAGGTCTATGTACTTGTAGGTCTGCACCACCCCCCGGACCAGGTCAGGGCCGGCGATGGTGGTGCGGCTTTTGGTTTTGATGGCTTGGGTCTCAAACATCACCGAGCCCTGGGGGTCGAACACCGTCCTGTCTTCGTAAAGGTTGATGCGGGGGATGATCATGGTGAGGATCAGGCTTTCCAGATCCGGGATCTGCTTGAGGGTGACGTTGACCAGATCGCCGATCTCGGTAGGGGTAACGCGGATTTGCTGTCCCCGGAAATGAAACTTTTTGTTGTAGAGTCGAACCGTCATTTGCGGCTCGCCGGAGAAGCTGCTGGTGGCGTAGTTGATGGATATCTTTTTGCCCATCAGCTCATACATGTTGGGCTGTTGGGGTTCGAAGGCGCAGGTCGTGGAGACGGCCAGCAGGGCGCCGAGAAGGGCAAGTGTTGCGGTGAGAGCGAGTTTTGCTGCTTTAATTCCCATGGGATCCCTCCAGTAAAATGCTTGGTTTGATGTTATATCCGGCAGCGTAGAGTTACCGGGCCCGGGCCACCGTCCCCGATCCGTAAATCTTCGACTGCAGCTTTTGAGGTTCGCCGTGCAGGACAATCTGGCCGCTGCCGTTGATCCTCAGGGTCAGCCGGCCTTTCACTGCGAGTTGGGCGCGGCCTGAGCCGTTTATGACCACTTGGGCATTTTGTGCGGACAAATTTTCTAAATCGAGTTGCCCGCTGCCGTTAATTGTTGCAGAAAGTTGAGTGGTCGCCCCGGTTGCGGCAATCAACCCGGAACCTGAGAGATTCAAACTCAACTTCTCGTGGGGCACCCTCTGCAGATCAAGGTGGCCGGAGCCATTGACCCTGGCACCGGACATTGTCGGGGTGCCGATGTCGATCCTGATGGGATGGCTTGTTGAAAAAGGCTGGCGGGCGGTGATGACCAGGACCTGGTCTATGACCTCGGTGCTTATCAGCGGCAGAAGGTTGTCGTCGGCCGAAAGGGAGAGGCTTGCTGTCTCTGCCGGGCGGACCCTGACCTGGGCGCCGATGTTGAGGACGAGGGTGCGAAACTCGGCGATGTCTCTTT
>CALZIZ010000387.1:1992-9533 GCA_945787465.1 uncultured Desulfuromonadales bacterium | reverse complement strand
TGGCCAGCTGGTCCTTGGTGGCCTGGCCGTGGCAGCCGGCGCAGTCGAGGGCCTTGGTGGTGGCCACGGTGTCGTGGTGGAAGATGCGGTTGTCACCGCCCTGGTGACACTGGACACAGCCTTCACCGGCAGTCCCTGCGGGGAAGCTGGTGTGACAGCTGCT
Source organism: uncultured Desulfuromonadales bacterium (assembly GCA_945787465.1). Taxonomy (GTDB): domain Bacteria; phylum Desulfobacterota; class Desulfuromonadia; order Desulfuromonadales; family Trichloromonadaceae; genus CALZIZ01. The sequence continues at coordinate 9,370 of CALZIZ010000387.1, read as the reverse complement.
GCACTCCATCTGCTGGGCCTTGGCCACGCTGTGGTGCGATTCGCGCCTGGTGCCCGCGGCATGGCAGGTCTGGCAGTCGACAATCTGGTTAAGGTCGCCGTGGCAGCTGGCGCAGGCCAGGTTGTCGGTGGCGGCCACATTGTGGTGCCGATCCCGAATGGCCGGGTGGTCGGTGTGGCAGTTGGTGCAGTTGGAGGTGTCGACGATGCCGCTGTGACAGTCGCTGCAGCGAATGCCATAGGAGACCGTGGCATGGTGCTTGGTCTGGATTTTGCCCTGGTGACAGCCGAGGCAGCTCGTCAGGTCACTGACCCCGCTGTGACAGGCCACGCAGTCGCCGGCCTGGGCGGGTTGGGTCAGATGGTGCTGGTTGCTGGTCAGCTTGTCGGCATTGGTGGTGCCGAAGTTGTGGCAGCTGGCGCAGTCGCCCGAGGTGGTGACCCCTTCATGGCAGACGTTGCACTGCCCCAGGCTGAAGTAAGAGTTCGGATCGCTTGCGTTGTGGTGCCCATCGGCGATGCTGGACCCATGGCACTCGATACAGTCGCTGGCGGTCAATTCCGCCGCGAAGACCGAGGCTGGTACCAGAATCAGAACGAGCAGCACCAAAAACAGATGCCGCGTCCCTCTCAAGGCACTACGAGAATGGCAGATTTTTAACCCCATTTCCTTTCCCCCTCCTTTTGATTTAACTCCAGTTGATCTTTTTCCTGACAGCCTCTTTTGTGGCAGAAAGAATGTCTGTCCAGGTCGCTTCTACCTATATCAGTGGGTTGCCCCATCCATGTTGTTTCACTATTTCTCTGCTCTCTGGTTTGTTGTTAATTCATGACACAACCCAGGCCAGTCCTGATAATTGTCACCAGGTCCAAAAACAGGATTTCCTGACCCGATCTGGTGATATGACCTGACCGCTCGGGGATTTCACCGCACTCAGCCAACTCGCCTCCGCTCTGCCCTTCCTGTTCCCATCCTTTGTTCAAACAGGACTTTCCTTTTTGTAACCGGGGGTTTCATCGATTTGCACAGCGAAAATGCCGTTGGCTTTTTCAAATAGGTACCAAGTAATGAGCAACAACAATGCCCAAACCATCTTCGTTGACATTTCCAGGCCAGCCCAAACCCTGTCCTGCTTCTCCAGGTCCAAAACCACAAAAGGGCTTGCCAGATGGCAAGCCCTTTTGTGGTTTTAACTTCTTTCGGGCACCGGGGCGGATAAGTTGATCCGGCCTGGCACCTTTTGCTTAGCAGGGGTGAACGTTGCTGCTCCCTACTACTCTCGGTTTCATGTACTTTTTCATGAGCCTCTCCCTTGGGTAATAGTTGAAGTTGAGGGGCTTTTTTTATTAGCCCCTTGGGTTAACTGAGGTCGTTCCGGCAAACTGTTTCCGGAACGACCTCTGAGCCGTGGCACTTGTAGCAACTCATGGAGTCGTTGCGATTAGAGTAGCTGGTGCTGTGGCAGCTTGTGCACTGGCTGGTCCCGTTGCTCTTCACATAGCTCCTGTGAGAACTGTTGGGATTAGTCCAACCGAAGGGGTGGCTGTTGCCTCCGGTCGTGGTTCCACCGGTGTTTGTCCCACCTGTGGAGGTGCTGCTGCCGCCCGCAATGTTGCCGGCAGGGCGGCTGGTTCCAGGCAGGTTGGGGAAAGCAGGTACATTGTAATTTCTGCCGTTGTGCTGAATCTGCTTCATGGTGAAGTTCAGAGTCGGATTGCGCCACTTGCGCCCGCCCTCATCGTCCATATCTTCACCGTTGGGGCTCACGTTCTCACGGACTTCCTCGTCACCGCCGTTGGTGTACTGATTCCAGAATATGGCGAATTTGCCCTTGCCGGGGGCCGAACGGGTGTAACCCACCGGACCGCCCGGTGCAGCGTGGAAGGTGTCCTGGTTGTGACAGGCGGCGCATGCGCCGTAGTCCTGAATGGGACCGCCTTTACCATGCTGGTTCGGACCGTGGCACTCGCGGCAGGCCGCCTGCATCGGCCGGTCCTGGGCCGACTCGGGCACCTTGTGGCAGTGTGCACAGTCACCGCTCTGAGCCCACTGGGTGGTGTGGTGCGGGCTGGACTGATGGCAGTTGGCACAGACATTGGGCGAGCTGACACTCTGGTGACAGACCGAACAATCTCCGCCGACCTGGACCAGAGGAGAATCAGGCCCTTCGTGGTGAATCGCGGTAATCGGCGCGGTGTGGCAAGCGCTGCACCCGTTGCCGTTGACCTGGATTCCGCCATGGCACTGGCTGCAATCCCAAACCGGGTTGCTGCCGACCAGTTCGGGCTGGCCGTGGTGTTTGTCGGGGCTGCCCGGGCTGTCGGCATGGCAGTTGAGACAGGCGATAGCTGCCGGATCGGCCCCGGTATGGCAGGCCGAGCACTGCCCCAGATTGTAGCTGGAGCCAGGATCAGTCGTGTCGTGGTGGCGGTCCTTGATCGGAACGCTTGCATTCTGAACGTGGCAGGTGATGCAGTCCTGCAGGCTCGCCTCGGTGGTACCGGTATGGCAGGTTCCGCACAGGTCGGTCTGTGCCGGAGTGGTCATGTGATGCAGGTCGGGCACGCTGACCGGATTGGGGAAAAGGTCGAAAGTCCCCGAGGTATGGCAGCTCTCGCAAGAGGCGAAAACGGTGTCGGCACCGGTATGGCAGTAGGTGCAGTCGAGAACCGTGCCGTCGGGTTGGGTGGCCACGCTGCTGTGGTGGGTTTCGGCGGTGGTGGCCCCACCGGCGCCATGACAGTCCGAGCAGCCAAGAGCTGCCGGTACGGCGGTATGACAGACGGTGCAGTTATCGTTCAGGTAATTCTGGGTGCCGTGGTGGCGATCGGCGATGGGGCCGTCTTTGGCCACGTGGCAGGACTCGCACTGGGTATCGACGCTGTAGATTTCAGCGGTGGTGCCGTGGCAGTCGGAACAGCCCAGGTTCTGGTCAACGGCCACACCGGTATGGTGGCGATCGCTGACCGTACCACCGTTGGAGCTGTGGCAGTCAGAGCAGTTCAAGCCGGTCTGCACTCCGGCATGGCAGCTGGTGCACAAACCGTCAAGCGCAGGCTGGGTGGCGTGATGAACCTCAGGAATAGACACACCGGAAGCGACCACGTTGGTGTGACAGCTCACGCAGTCATCCGGAGTGGGCATCAGCATGGCGTACGCGCCCCACTCGTTGAAGCCCCAGACATGGCAGCTGTTGCAGTTCAGCCCGAAGGCATCGACGTTGGGATTGTTGTGGTGAGGATTGGCCGCCGCAAAGTCATGGCAGCTGGCGCAGGAACTGGCGGTGGTGTCGATGCCGCTGTGGCAATCGGAGCAGCTCAGGTTCCGCACAGGATCCTTGGCCACGGTGTCGTGGTGGAAAGCCTGGTTGTTGCCGGCCTGGTGGCAGTTCACGCAGCCGTCACCGGCGGTACCGGCAGGAAAGGCCGTATGGCAAGTGCTGCAGTTGATGTTCTGAGCTGCGGCCGCATCATGGTGGGTTACGGCTTTTTCACCCTGGGCATGGCAGTCGCGGCAGTTATCGAGCTGGTTGAGAACGGCTACGCCATGGCAGCTCGAGCAATCGAAGCTGTTGTTGGTCGCTACGGTGCCGTGGTGGAAGACGCGGTTGTCGCCGCCCTGGTGGCACTGAACGCAGCCTTCTCCGGCGGTGCCGGCGGGGAAGCTGGTGTGGCAGCTGCTGCACTCGATCTGCCGCGTCTTGGCGGCATCGTGATGGGCCTGCTGCTTGGAGCCCGCCTTGTGGCAGCTCTGACAGTTGGTCACCTGGTTGATGTCGGTGTGGCACTGGGCGCAGGCGATATTGTCGGCAGAGGCCTTGGCGTGATGCTGATCACGGACGCCATTGTTGGAGCGGTCGTGACAGTTGAGGCAGTTGCTCTGGTCCACAATGCCGGCATGGCAGCTGGTACAGTTGAAACCGGCGCTGGCGGCGACCTCGTGGTGACGGGTCTGCACCTTGCCGCCGTGACAGCTCAGGCAGACATCGAGCTCGCCGACGTTGCTGTGGCACTGGGCGCAGTTTCCGTCCAGGGCTGTCTGGGTCTGGTGATGATTGTTGCTGGTGAGTTTTTCGGTATTGGTGTTGCCGAAATTGTGGCAGGTGCTGCAGTCACCGGTGGTGGCGACTCCTTCGTGGAGTTGGGGTCCGTTGCGTCATGGTGCCGGTTGGCAACATTGGTTCCATGACATTCGGAGCAGTTGAGCTCGGCAAAGGCGGTGCTTGTGGAACTGGTGGTGCTTGTGCTGCTTGTGCTGCCGGTTGAACTGGCTGTTGTCGTGGTGGATGTGCTGTACCTGCTGCTGTAACTGCGTTCGTCATCGTCACCGGCCCAGGCTGCTGAGCTTAACAGCATCAGGGCCGCAAGCAGAATCAGAAGAGCACGCCAAACAGGCGTCCCCCCTGATGTCCCCCTCCGGACATAGTTTGGCATTTGGTCTCTAGCCCCCATTTCCTTCTCCCTTTTATGTGTTGTTCATTTAGTTAGGCTGGTGAACCAGCCGCCTCCCCTGACCGGTCTTCTTCATGGCAGATGAAGGCTCCGGCAGGGCTCTATATTCATTTCTTTCAAACCTTTGGGGGGGCCTATCCGTTTGGCCCGGGAACTCCCCTAAAGATCTAGGTTTTAATACTAACCGTAAAGTATTAATTCTGTCAACCCTTTCCTGTGACCTCAAAGGCACACACTTGACGGGTTTCTGCCTTGCCGCATCAAGCCCCTCACCACCCTCCCCCCCTCAACCCCAAAACGCATAAAGCCCCGGGATACTATCCGGGGCTTTATGCGTTTAAAGACGAAACTGATTTTGGCGCTGATCAACGGTCGATGAACAGGGCCAACTGGACTTGGCCCCCTTCGGCCAAATGCACAGGAAAGAGCAACCCCGCCCGACCCGCTGGTACTGCAATCGGGCCTTCATTTGCCAACAGCACCTCGGGAGGATTAATGTCGATATTTTTCCCCATCTGCGCCCCCTTGGCGGCAACATTGCCCAGAACAATGTTGGCAAATTCCATGACCGTGTCTTCAAGAACCTCTTCAGGCTCCTCCGAAACGTCCTCCTCGTCAAGGATGGCCTTGGCAATTCTCAACTGAACCTCAGCTGGCACCGACAACAGGTAGCGCCCTGAAACGGTTCCGCTGAAGTCCATGGCGACAACCACATCGGCCGGATCAAAAGCAGTCACCTCCTCGCAGGGGCCGGGACGAAACTCCAGGTTGACCACGCGGATGAGCATCTTGTAGGTCAGATCGGCGAACATCTCCCAGAGCTTGGCTTCCGGAACCGTCCTGGGCACCATCACTCGCGCGGACGTGTAGGGGGACTGGTCTTCTTTAAAGGCCCTCAAATGTTCACTGAGCTGCTCCTTGGTCAAGGCCCCGACACTGAGCAGCGCCTCGCCAATATAGATATGGTTGTTTTTCTGCTTGGTCAGAACCTGCTCGACCTGGGATTCGGTCAAAATGCCGAGCTTTGCCGCCATGTCCCCGAACCGAAGGTCCTCTGTGCGCTGCGCAGAATGGATACGCCCGAAATCCTCACGGTTGAGCAGCCCCATCGACAGGGCCGTGGCTCCGAATTTAAGGTTTTTCGACTCCTGAAGATCGATGGCTTTGAGCAGGTCCTCGCTTGAGACAGCCCCCTTTTCCAGAAGAAACTGACCAAAAAACTTTACCGCCATGCTGGGCTCCCTGATAATTAAGAATTAGTTCAAACACGGTCCGACGGGTCCACCGTAGTCTTTACAGGGCACCGAGAATATCGAGCACCTTGCCGGCCTCGAAAGGTTTGGAAATGACGTTTTTCGCACCGTTTTTAAGGGCCTCGGTAAATTTGTCGCCAACCCCGCCGAGGGAGGTCACCATGACAACCTTAACCTCCTTGTCCATAACCGAGATGGTGCGCAAAGCGGTCAATCCGTCCATCACCGGCATGTTCATGTCCATGCAGATGATCTCGGGGTCTTCGGCCTGGTTCATCTTGATCGCCTCGGCGCCGTTTTTTGCATGGCCGACAACCTCATAGGCCCCACTGCCGGCAATGATCTTCTGCAGCTGCCGGGCTACCGAAATGCTGTCATCCACGATCAAGACCTTTTTCATATCTTCGACCTCCATAAGTTATTTAGTGTTCGATTCTTTTAACGTCCGGGGGCCGCGCAAGCCCTGCTTGCGCCGTTCCCCAAGGGGCGGAATCTCCATGACCTCGATATTGACACCGGACAGCGCTTCAGCCGCCGGCACGACCAGAGGTTTCGGCACCTGGCCGCCGAAGACACCGGTATAGCCCCCCTGCATAGGCGAGCCCTGGCCATAATTGGGGCGAACCCGCAGATAGACCGTTGTGGACCGTGGCAACCGCACCTGAAAACGCCCTTCGGCGTCGCTTCGCTCAGATACCGCCAGGGGATGCTCGGACATATTACTGTCGCCAAAAGCAAAGACCAGAAGGCCCGCCACCGGCAAGCCCTCGGTGTCAATAATCCGACCTTCGATTCGCGGCCCCCCCCAGGCTTCGAGCCCTGCATAGGTCCAGGCGGCCCCGTGGGTACCGACATCGATGGTCGCTCCGAGCGCCACCTTGACCTGCAGCGCCTTGCCTGCGGCATCGGGAGACATGAACACCAGGTCTCCGGGGCGGGGCGGTCCCATGGTCGGCCCTGGGGTCTTGCGCAGCACCGCGCCGACGAAATAGTCCCCCGGTCGAGCCTTGATCGAGAATCTTCCGTCAGGCCCCAGGGGGTTGACCGCCGCGGGAATGATGACATATTTACGCGGGTCTGGGACAATCCCTTCCCGGGCCTCCCACAAGGCGGCAATGCCCCGGTAATTGGCCATTCCGGGAGCCTCGATCCGTCCTTTGACGGTTCCAAGGGGCTCAGGCTCAGCACCAAGGGCGGGCCCCGAACAAACCGCCAACAGCATAAACAGTCCTAAAATATAACGCATGGCAACCTCTGCAGTCCTTCTGCTTTGCATACCTCATGCCTATTAAGTAAAGGTTCTAAAAAAAGGCCGACAATCAGCTGCCGGCCCTCGGATATATAAAAACGGATCTATAACCAAAACAAAGGCTGGGATTGCCACCAAGACACGAAGGCACCAAGGACCCCCAAACGACCAGGAATTTCCACCTGCCCTAGGATCATTTTTCCCATCTTGGCCTGTCGGGTTCATAAACCCAATATTCTCTCCGTGTCTTGGTGCCTTGGTGGCTAATAATTGGTTACCTTTTTTTGGGTTATAATTCCGTATAAAAAATGTAAGTGGACCGACCCTCTCGAAAGAATTCAGGCCATCGCCAAGGGAAGGCGCAGCCGGAATATCGTTCCTTCAATATCGTTGCTGATAAAAGAAACCGAACCCTGCAGGGACTC
>CALZIZ010000387.1:0-1950 GCA_945787465.1 uncultured Desulfuromonadales bacterium | reverse complement strand
TCTGGCGGGGAATGGCTCCGGGGTTATGCACCCAGAACTCGACCCCCGCCTCGAGGGCGCAACAGCCGACGGTGACCCTGTCTTTATCGGCGCAGGCCTCCAGGGCATTTTTGATCATGTTGCCCAGCACCCGCACCAGCAGGGTCTGATCACTGGAGAAGCGCAGCGAAACGCTCGCCTCGTCGAGTTCCAGCACCCGGTCTTCGGCAGCCTCGTGATGACGGTACATCTCGACCAGTTGCCGAAGCAAAACCAGGCTGTCCAGGGGCGAGGCAACTACCCGTAATTCCTGATGCTCGGCGGCAAGCAGGGTCCGCTGGGCCTCGATCTCATCGATAATCTGTTCGGCGCCGGCATGGATCATTCGAAACAGTTCGGGCTTATCGGCGGGGTCGTAGTCCCGCAGCAGCTCAGCAAACCCCTTGATGCTGCCGGCCACGTTGAGTATGTCGTGAAAAAAGATCCGCTCGAGGGCCCTCCGGCGTTTCTGGTGGCTGGTATCCTGCAACGCCAGGATGGTAAAAACCTCGCCCTGGTACTCCAGGGGAGTGGCCCAGACCTCGAGGTCGAGGGCCTCGGTGTGCCCATTTTGCCGACGCAGGATGCGACACTCGCGGATTCCCTTGCGGCCAGAGGCACTGGCGACAATGGCCTGCAGGTTGCCGCAGGCGCGGCAAGCTTCGGAGGTTCCGCAACCACCGGCGGTCTCCCGCGAATGCAGGCAGCCCAGTGCTTCGCCAACCCGCAGGCCGCTCAAGGCCTCGGCAACCTCGGTTCCCACCAGGCTATGCATGGCCTTGTTGGCACAGACAATCTGCCGCTGCCGGTTGAGTATCGCCAACGGGGTCGGGACGGCATCGAGTAGATGCCGGGTGAATGCCTGGTCAGCAAGTGAGTCGGCCTGCCGCTCCAGTTCGGTCACCGGCGCACGCTCGGCGGACACCAATGGTGTGAATGAGTTGTCAACCATTCGTCTTGCGTCCCTTCATTCGGTTCCTGGTTATCCAAAAAACAATTTCAGAGCAAATACCACAATGGTCAGGGAAACCACGCGCTTGATCCAGTCGTGCCCCTTTTTCACCGCGACATGGGTGGCAATCCAGCCACCGGCAGAGTTTCCAGCGGCAAGGGCCAGGCCCAATCCGTAGTCAACCTGGCCATGAGCGACAAATACCCCCAAGGCAATAATGGTAAAGGCGAAAATCACGATCACCTTCACCGCGTTGATGCGTACCAGGTCAAGGCCGTGGGCCAGAAGACCGGAAATGATCAGAAACCCGACCCCGGCCTGGACAAATCCCCCGTAGATGCCGACCAGGAAAAAAGTCACCATCAGCACCGCTCCCCGCAAGGGCGAAATATGACTCACCTCCACCCGCCGTTTCTTCATCGGGTCGACCAGGGTAAAAATCAGCACCCCGATCATGATCAGGCCAAGCAGCTTTTTGAAGAGCTGGTCATCGATATCGATGGCCAGGTTGGCTCCAAGGTAGCTGCCGACCAAAGCCGGAACGGCGCAGATCAGGGCCAGCCGCGCGGGAAACACCCCCTGCCGGCGGAAACCGCCAATAGCAAAGATGTTTTGAAATAATATCGCCACCCGGTTGGTGCCGTTGGCCACCGCCGCAGGCAAGCCGAGAAAAATCAGCAGCGGCAGGGTCAGCAGCGATCCGCCGCCGGCAAGCACGTTAAGAAACCCCGCCGCCGCCCCGACCAGGATCAGGACCGGAGCCTGCCAGAGATAGTCTCCCATCAGCGGCTCCCCTCTTCGAGAAGGGTACGGATCACCTCTCCCGCCATGGTCATGCCGAAGATCGGCGGGATGTAGGAGGAACTGCCCAGGATCATCCTGCGGTCGGTGCAGCGCCACTGATGATCGTCCTTGTTGGGGCAGATACAGTTATCTGTGCAGACCGCCGTCTCGCCGGAAAGGGGAAGGTACTCTTCGGT
>CALZIZ010000386.1 GCA_945787465.1 uncultured Desulfuromonadales bacterium | reverse complement strand
ACACTGAAAATCCGAGTTTTCTTAGCCTGTGCCAAATATAGCGCATTACAAGAAAAACCCCTGATCAGTGGATTGGGGGTTTTTCCTGTTCAATAGGGGCTCACTCATGGCACAGCAAAAAAACGCAGGCCAGAATGAGAAGATCGGCTCAAAAATGATTTTACCTGCAAGTAAATCCCCCTAACCTATTGAGAGCTAGTGGCCTGTGCGGATTAGATGGTTTTCAACAGGTTAAGGAATCCCCTTGCCACCATGAGGCCGGGCTTTGGTTAATGCTTTACAAACCACCGGGTCAGTCTTTCAGCCACTTCAAAAGTGGCGGCAGCATGCGCTGGTACGCTTCAATGTGCGGCAGGTGGCCGACGTTGTCGAACTCAACCAGGGTCGCATTGGGGATAGCTGCTGCGGTTTTTTTGCCAAGATTTTCATACAGGCCCATGGTTTTGCGGATCTCCGGGCTGACCAGATTCTTGCCCAGCGCCGTGCGGTCACGGGTACCGATCAGCAGCAGCGTCCGGCTCTTGACCAGCGGAAACTCGTACACCACCGGCTGGGTAAAGATCATGTCATAGAGCAGCGCCTGCGTTTTGGCGATTTGCGGATAGCCGGGGCTGGAGATAACACCGGCCAGCAGGTCAACCCACCGATCGTACTCCGGCTTCCACTTGCCGTCATAATAACTTGCCAGCTGGTATTTTTGGATCTTCTCTGCCGTTTTGTTCAACTCGCTTTCATACCATTTGTCCAGGCTCTGGTACGGAACAACCGTTTTCCAGTCCTCCAGCCCGATCGGGTTCATCAGGATCAGTTCATTGGCCTGATCCGGGTGCATCAGCGCGTAACGTGTCGCCAGCATCCCGCCCATGCTGTGGCCCAGTACGGTCACTTTTTCAATACCGAGCGATTCAAGCAGACTGTGCGTGTTGAGCGCCAGTTGCTGGAAGGTGTAGTTGTAGGGCAGGGGCTTGGAGGATTTTCCAAAGCCAAGCTGGTCGGGGATGATCACCCGGTAGCCTGCTTTCTGCAGATCACCAGCCAGTTGTCCGAAGTAGGCCCCGTTGAAGTTCTTGCCGTGCAGCAGAAGAATGTTCTTCAGCGGCGTGACGTTGGGTAGGACATCCATGTACGCCATCTGCAGGTCATGCCCCTGGCTGGTAAACTCGTACCAGTGAACCGGGAACGGGTAGGCAACCCCTTCCAGATAAAGCCCCAGTTGCGGAGGAGAATCAGGTTTTTCTGCAGCTTGCAGAGTGTATGTGGTGAGAAATGCCGACATCAGCAGCACGGGTAGAACAAGGAAACGACTCAATGATGTGGATCGTCGTGTACGCATTTTCAGCTCCTTATCGCTCAGACGAATAAGGTTACAATGTCTACGGTAGCCAGGGCGCATTCCCCCCTGTGCTGTACTGCATCGTCTGGCGGTTTGATCGCCTTCGCCGCAAGGCCCGCATGTTTACCTTTTATTATAGATGAGATGATAAGAATTGCCTGCTAAGGGGTTGGCGCCGCAGGGCCAATAAGCCCTTGACCCACCTCAAGCGCAGGTGTATTTAAATAGGCATGTTTTCCCTGCCCTGCCCCCTCCAGACTCGGGGGGCGGACGTGATCTGCCCCAAGGATTAGCCGATGATCGTTCGCCAACGCCCCTCCGGGCTGCGCCTCTTTTTCACTTACCGAGGATCGATTCTCCAGAAAATTAAAGCCAAGCTTTTGGTCACCATGTTGCTGGCCCTTGCCGTTACTCTGACCCACGGCACCCTCTTCCGGCTCAAAATCACCATGACCCCCGTCCCCTTCAGCCTTATCGGCATCGCCCTGGCCATCTTTCTCGGTTTTCGCAACAGCGCCAGTTACGACCGCTATTGGGAGGGGCGCAAACTCTGGGGGCAATTGGTCATCACCAGCCGCAATCTGTGTCGGCAGATTTTAACCTTCGTCGACACCGGCAGCACGCCCCCCAGTCCTTCGCCCCTGCAGAAAAAGATGGTTTACAGGGTTATCGCTTTCACCCACGCCCTGCGGCATCACCTCAGGGATTCCTGCCCTAAAGAGGATGTGGCCCCCTTGCTGCCGGCCAACGAAAGGCAGAGGGCAGATCGCGCCCGCAACAAGCCCAATTTCCTCCTGGAGAGTCTTGGCAACGAGCTGCGCCGCTGCCTTGCCGAGAAGCGCACCCATCCCTACTTCGCTGCCAGCCTTGACCAGAACCTAGACAGCCTGGCAGGTATCCTCGGCGGTTGCGAGCGGATCAAGAACACCCCCATTCCCTTTGCCTACACATTACTCGTGCACCGCACGGCGTATATTTACTGCTTCCTTCTTCCCTTTGGCCTGGTTGACAGTCTCGGCTTCATGACCCCCTTCGTCGTCGGCATTATCTCCTACACCTTTTTCGGGCTCGACGCTTTGGGCGACGAACTCGAACAACCGTTCGGCCTGTTTCCCAACGACCTGCCCCTTACGGCCATGAGTCTCACCATCGAAAGTGACCTTCGTGAGGCCCTGGGCGAATCCGACCTCCCTGAACCACCGCCCCTTGTGGAGGATTGCCTCCAGTAACTCGATCTTTGGTCGCCTCCTGCACTGCCCCCGTGCGTGGAACCAAGGCAGAATTGCATGACATTTTGGCATTAATTCGCCATCCTGGCCCTGGCCGGCTCCGCTTACCCCCACATAACCAAAGACAAGGCCTGCCCCGCCCTCCGTACCTTGGAGCCATTACCAGCCATGGGGCCTGGCCATTGACCTGACGCCCCCCCCCTTTGAGGGGGGGCGATACCTTCCCGGGCGAATTTTCCCCTCTACTGAACCAGTATCCTCATTTCTTCCTTATTTGGTCCATATTCCGACTCTACCCTGACTCCACGATAAACCCATATCCGCGGGACCGAGGCGGATAAAGAGAGTAAGAGCTTGGCCTGAATAAGGGTTTCAAAAAACCTGAGGTCCTTGCGTTAAGTCAAGGAGGCGCAACGCAGACAGAGGCCAAAAGGGCCGGAATTAGTGGCCACGATTAACCGCACAGTGCACTAGTTACATACTGTTACATCCCGGTGACAAAACAGCCACAAACAACCGTTGGCAGCCAGCCGATAAAAATGCACAGGAAGATCGACTTTTCAGCCGTCAGTCACCCCCCGAGGAGGTCATGATGATCAACAGTGTAGGTATGAACAGCGCCATGTCGACCATGAGCACCACTGCCATGCAACGGCAACCGCCGCCAGCGGACAAGGATGTCTTCAAG
>CALZIZ010000385.1 GCA_945787465.1 uncultured Desulfuromonadales bacterium | reverse complement strand
AAGAATGTGCATCTGTCCCTCGATAACCTGGTGCGTTTTTTCACCAACGACATCCTGCCCTGGCCGATGCGCCGCGAGGGAGTGATGGACGGCTCCTTCGCCCTGCACTTTCCCTGGGCCGAGATTGCCGCCTGGGCGACGGGGATTCTGCGAAACGAAGCCCTCGAGGGGCTCTGGAACACCCTGGTGCTGACCCAGGTCGCCCTGGTTGCAACGGGGATGCTGGCGCTTGCGGCATTTCCCCTGGCCTGCCGGCATTTCAGCGGCCGCTTCAGCCACAGCCTGGCCCACCTGGGGCTGATCGTGATGCGCACCACCCCCGAGTACATCCTGGCCTATGTCCTGGTTCAGCTCTGGGGCCCCTCCATGCTGCCGGCGATCGCCGCCATCGCCCTGCACAATGGGGCCATTCTCGGCCACCTCAGCAGCCGCAACGCCGATCTGCTCCAACTACCGATCGATGCCCCGAAACGACGCAGCGATCGCTACCTGTTCGAGGTCTTGCCAAGGGTCTACGGCCAGTTTCTGGCCTTTTTGTTCTACCGCTGGGAGGTGATGATGCGCGAATCGGCGATCCTCGGCATTCTCGGCATCTACACCCTGGGCTTTTTTATCGACAGCGCCATTGCCGAAGACCAGCTCGACAAGGCCATCCTGCTTATTCTGGTCACCGCGCTGCTGAACATGGCCATCGACACCGCCTCCCAGGTGATTCGCCGACGCCTGAAAATATCGACCAAACTGGTAACATCTTATTAATGCGGTGACGAGTGACGAGTGACGAGTGATCGGTGATTGGAAAGATCTTCGCGGCTAAAGCCGCTCCTACACGTCCCTTCATGAAGCGCCTGCCCCTGTAGGAGCGGCTTCAGCCGCGAAGCCTTTGCCTTTAGCTTCTGTCTTCTGTCTTCTGTCTTCTGGAGTTTACCCATGCCCCTGTTTCGCAAAAAGAAAACCCTCACATCCCTGGCCCGCACCTGCGGTTGAGCGGCTAAAATCGGTCCGACGGTTCTGTCGGACGCGCTGCAGGGGTTGCCCGCGCCTACCGACCCCGAACTGCTGGTCGGTTTCGAGTCGAGTGATGATGCCGCGGTCTACCGCCTGACCGAGGGGCTGGCGGTGGTGACCAGCGTTGACTTTATCACCCCGCCGGTCGACGACCCGATCTGGTTCGGGCGCATCGGTGCGGCCAATGCCCTTTCGGACATCTATGCCATGGGGGCGCGACCCGTGACGGCGCTGAACCTGGTGATGTTTCCCGGCGAAAAGCTCGGCACCGAGGTGCTGAGAGAAATCCTCAAGGGCGGTCACGAGAAGGTGACCGAGGCGGGGGCGTCGCTGGCCGGAGGGCACTCGGTGGAAAATCCCGAACCTGGCTACGGACTTGCGGTGACCGGGGTGGTCGATCCAAAGCGCATCCTCACCAACCGCGGGGCCCGGCCCGGCGATGTGCTGATCCTTACCAAAGCGCTGGGAACCGGAGTGCTGTTTAACGCCTGCCGCTCAAAAAAACTTCCCAGAAGGGAACTCGATCCCATCCTGCCCCAGGTGGCGGCCCTCAACCGCACGACCCTGGAGGTGGCCCAGGCCTTTGAGGTTCACGCCTGCACCGATATCACCGGCTTCGGCCTGGCCGGTCACACCCTGGAAATGGCCCGGGGCAGCGGGGTGCGTATCGACATCGAATTTACCGCCCTGCCCTTCTACGACAATGCCAGGGCCATGTACCAGAAAGGCGAAAGTACCGGAAGCAACGCCGCCAACCGGCAACTCGCCCAAGGCTGGCTGGAAATCCAGGCTGCGCTTTCGAAAGCCGAAGAGGAACTCCTCTTCGACCCCCAGACCTCGGGGGGACTTCTTCTGGCGGTGCCGGCCACCCAGGGGGGACGCCTGGTCGAAAACCTGCGCCATGCCCAGGTGCAGGCAAGGCTCGTGGGGCAAGTCCACCAGAGCCTTAAACCGCTCCTTCGCGTGGTGTGAACAAGCGACTTTCAACCCACCCAGAAGCAAAGCTTTTTCATACCTATTTTCGGGCCCTTGACCGACTTACCCACAGGACCGAAACGACATGTGGACAAACGCCGATTTGCAGCCCTAAGAATTTCGAAAAAGGGGGCGCACCACCCCGATGCTCTGATGGAACCTGGCCCCGGGAGACTGACCTTGCCAAGCAAGCCAGCCATTTTCTTTCGCTACCTCGAACCGAGCTTTTTCGCCGGTCTGCTCGACGACCCGGTGCTGTGGATCAAGGTGCGGCCCCTGGGCCGCGCGTTGCTGTTTGACTGCGGCCAGATTCACCATCTGGCAAAACGCCTGATCAAGGCGGTAGACGCTCTTTTCATCAGCCATGCCCACATGGACCACTTCATGGGCCTCGACACCTTCACCCGCAATATCCACGTCTCGCCGAAAACCATCGAAATTTTCGGCCCCTTGCCCACAAGCTGGCAGGCTACGACTGGAACCTGACCGAAAACTACTGGTGCACCTACCTGGTCAAAGAGGTCCATCCCGAGCGGATCAAACCGTTTCGCCTGCCCGGCTCAGAGGGGTTTGCCTGTCAGCCCCTCAAAGAAGCGGAGCGCACCAACCGCACCCTTTACCGAAATCAGTACCTGCAGGTAGAATCCGAACTGGCCGACCACAAAATTCCGGTGCTGATGTTCCGTATCAACGAACGCCCGGCGTTTCTTCTCGATAAGGAAAAGATTGAAGGGGCTGGCCTGGTTCGGGGCCCCTGGATAAAAGAACTGAAAAAACTATTTATCGCTGGGCAACTTCGGCACAGCCCCCTGGAGATCCTACGGGCAAAGAGTGAGAGTATAGAACCCGACCGGGTGGAAGATGCTGAAACCCTCTACCTGGGCATCCGCAGGCAGCAGGCCCCGGCAAGCATCGGCTACCTGACCGATGTCGGCTTCACCCCGGAAAACCGCCAGCGAATCAAAGAGTTTCTGCAGGGAGTGGACTGGCTGATCTGCGAATGCACTTTTTTACGTGATGATCTGGCCAAGGCGCGCAGGTCCTACCACCTTTGCACCACCGACCTGAATCAATTGCTGGAGGAGCTCAGGCCCCGTTATGTCCTGCCGATGCACCTGTCCAAAACCTACCTGGGCCGCAGCGAACAACTTTACCAAGAGCTGCAGCCTCCCGCAGGGACAACCCTTCTGAAGCTGCCCGAGCACCTCACCCCAAGGCCTCTGCTGCCGGAGGAGCTGCCGCCCCTCGAGCCGCAGCCATGAACCCGTTGGGCCTAAGCCTGTCGAAGGCCCTCTTCTGTCGACCCTTAAAAATCCGTGCTTCGACAGGCTCAGCATGAACGGAAAACAGTAAGGCCTGGACAAAACAACACGGCCGTTCGGCCTGAGCCTGTCGAAGGCCCTCTTTTGTCGACCATCAAAAATCTGTGCTTCGACAGGCTCAGCATGAACGGACAAAAAAGGGGCCGCCCCAAACTGGAAGTTGGGACAGCCCCTTTTTGAGGATGGTGCAGATTCAACGGTCGATCAATCCTGCATCTGGATGACCGACTGCTGAGTGGTGGAACAATCGGGGCAGTTGAACTCCCGAGTATCGTGCCACCAGGGATCGGGCCCCCAGTAGGACGGGTTCTCGATGCTAGCGAGGTGCTCAACATCGTTGAAGTTCTTGGCCTCGTTGCACTGCGAACAGAACAACCAGATCCTGCCGTCGGCGCAGGCCTGCAGAAAATCACCAGGATTGGACATGGACAACTCCCTTTTGTTGGAATCCCGGGTCGTCCACCCTGAAGGCTGTCGGGCTTAACAAACAGCCCCCAAGTGCGACCGGTTCCCCCGAGTTTGCCAGAAACCGGCCCAACAATGCAAGGGGCGTCTCAGCGCGCCCAGTCCTCTGTATGGCGGACGATCTCGCCTTCGATCATGTAGTAGACGTCCTCGGCGATGTTGGTGGCCAGATCGGCGATCCGCTCCAGGTGCCTCGAGACAGTCAGGTACTGGCTGAGCGGCTCGAGATGGTTGATGTTTGCGCGAATCTGGTCCTTGATGAGCTTATAGTTCTGGCTGTGCATGCAATCAACGTCGTCATCCAGCTCCAGCACCTTCTGGGCCAGATCGGTATCGAGCTGAACCAGGGAGTCGAGGGCCACCTTGAGCATGTTCTGCACATTGGTCGCCATCCCGGAAAAATCGAAGGGCGGGGTGATTTTCTCGGTCTGGGCAAGGGCCAGGGTGCGCTCTGCGACGTTGGCCGCCAAATCGGAGATCCGCTCCAGGTCGTTGTTGATCTTAAGGACCGCAACGATGTAGCGCAGGTCGATGGCCACCGGCTGGTGCAGGGCCAGCACCTTGAGGCACTCCTCCTCGAGCTCGACCTCCATCTGGTTAACCTCTTCATCGGTATCGATGACCTTCTGGGCCAGGGCGACATCGAGCTGCTCGAGCGACCGGGCCGCCTGTTGCACACCCTCCTCGACCACCGCGCTCAGTTCAAGAAGCTGCTTTTTCAGTTTGTCCAGTTCATGCTGCATAATTTGAGTCATTGCACAGATCCCCCGTTATCCGAAGCGCCCGGTGATATAATCCTCGGTCTGCTTGTTTTTCGGTTTCATGAAAATCTCCTGGGTCGGCCCGTATTCGATTAGGATTCCCTCGTACAGAAAGGCTGTATAATCGGAAACACGGGCGGCCTGCTGCATATTATGGGTGACAATAATAATGGTGTAGTCTTTGCGAAGCTCGCCGATCAGTTCCTCGACCCTGGCCGTCGACTTGGGATCGAGGGCGCTGCAGGGCTCGTCCATGAGGATGACCTCGGGGTTGACGGCAATCGCCCGAGCGATGCACAGCCGCTGCTGCTGACCGCCGGACATCCCCAGGGCCGACTCGTTCAGGCGATCCTTGACCTCGTCCCAGAGGGCGGCGCCCTTGAGGCTCTTTTCCACCGCTTCGTCCAGAACCGCCTTGTTGTTCACCCCGGCGATGCGCAGCCCGTAAATGACGTTCTCGTAGATCGACTTGGGAAAGGGGTTCGACTTCTGAAAAACCATCCCGACCCGGCGACGCAGTTCGATAACATCCATGGCCGAAGAGTTGATGTCCACCCCGTTGAGCAGAATTTCACCCTCAACCCGGGCCACATCAACCAGGTCGTTCATGCGGTTGAGACAGCGCAGAAAAGTGGACTTGCCGCACCCAGAAGGCCCGATCAGGGCGGTCACCTTGCGGCGCGGAAAAGTCAGGTTGAGGTTGTAGAGGGCCTGGGAGGGGCCGTAGTAAAAATTCAGGTTCTCGACATCGATCACCGGAATCTGGCTGGATGTGGGAGTCGTTTCACTCATGAACAGTTCCTTGAAAAATTCAGGCTAGGGGCTAGGGGCTAGGGCTAGGGCTAGGGCTAGGGCTAGAAAGCGTAATAAGTAATGTGTAATGGGAAATGCATTAGTCGAATCCATTACTAATCACTCATTACACATTACGCCTTTCGCATTTGCCTATCACCCGTTTTTAAAACGTTCCGTAGGTAAATTTCTTTTTCATCCGGTTGCGCAGGTAAATGGCCACGCTGCTCATCACCAATACAATCATCACCAGCAGCAAGGTGGTGACAAAAACCATCGGCTTGGCCGCCTCGACGTTGGGAGACTGGAAACCGATGTCATAAATGTGGAAGCCCAGGTGCATGAATTTGCGATCAAGGTG
>CALZIZ010000384.1 GCA_945787465.1 uncultured Desulfuromonadales bacterium | reverse complement strand
TCGCCGTTTTTAAGCCCCTTCCACTCGGCCATCTCTTCGCTGATCTCGACGAACATATCGGGAACCAGCTCGACCAGCCACGGGAGGTTACGGGTCATGGCGCCGGCCTGCCAGTGCTCGGAAACCCGGTAGGTGGTGCCGATGTAGGGGAACTTGCCGCTGTTGTTGATCTTGCCGGGGGTGGCGACGGCCGGGTTGCACTGCTGACCGGTCATGGCGTTGGCCACCGGGCTTTCCATCGGCTCGTAGTGCTCGGGCAGCGGTCCGTCGGCCAAGCCGGCGGCAAACAGACGCCCGTGTCCTTCGGCGATCATGATGAAGGGGTACTTGGTACCGTCTTCGCTCATCGGCGCCCAACCGCCGTCGGGGACATCCCCTTCCCACTTGCGGGTCACGGCGTTCCAGCTGATGACTGGCTTTCCACGGCTTGCCGTCCAGATCGACCGAAGCGCGGTTGTAGAGGACCCGGCGGTTGACCGGCCAGCACCAGGACCACTCGTGGTAGAAGCCCATGCCGCTCGGGTCGTCCAGGCCACGGCGCTGCATCATGTTGCCCTTCTCGGTGTACGAGTTGCAGTAGAGCCAGTTACCGCTGGTGGTCGAGCCGTCGGCCTGCAGGTAGGCAAAAGAAGGTACCTGCTGCCCTTTTTTGAACGACTTGCCTTTAACGACCGTATCGCGGGTGAACCGGCCGTTGCACTCACGGGCGACCAGGTCGATGTCGGGCTCGTGGCCGTTGCCATAATCCCAGGCCAGATCGGTGATCGGCTCGGGGAATGAGCCACCCTTCGCGTAGAGCTCTTTCAGGTTCTTGACCCACTGATCGACGATGAAGGCATCGCTCTCGGCGTGTCCGGGCGGGTTGACCGCCTTGTAGCGCCACTGGGCCCAGCGACCCGAGTTGGAGATGGAGCCTTCCTTTTCGACCGAGGAGGCCGCCGGAAGGAGGAAGACCTCGGTATCGATCGTCTCGGGATCGACGCCCGGGCGCTTCCAGAAGACCGAGGTTTCGGTCTCCCACAGATCGGCGGCGACCATCCACTTGAGGTTGTCGAGACCGTTGGCGATGGAACCGGCATCAGGACCGCCGACAATGGGGTTGGTCCCCATGCAGACCAGGCCTTCGAAGCCTCCGCCCTGCAGGCGCTCCATCAGCTTGATGAAAGAGTAGTTGCCGCTGCGCTTGGGCAGGTAGTCGTAGCAGAAGTCGTTCTTTTCAGTGGCGGCATCGCCCCAGTAGGCCTTGAGCAGGCTGGTTATGTACTTTGGGGTGTTGCCCCACCAGTTGGCGCTCTTGGGATCGTTGCTCTTGGGCGTCCACTTCTCGTTGTAGGCCGCCAGGTCGACGTTGTCGTAGGTCGGAACCTTCAGGTAGCCGGGGAGGATGTGGTAGAGAATGGCGTAGTCGGTCGAGCCCTGAACGTTCGACTCGCCGCGCAGGGCGTTGATGCCGCCGCCGGCGATACCGACGTTGCCGAGCAGCAGCTGCAGCATGGCGTAGGAACGGACATTCTGGGTACCGTGGGTATGCTGGGTGGTCCCCATGGCGTACATGATGGTCGCGCTCTTGCCGGCCTTGCCGGTGGAGCAGAAGGTGCGGGCGACTTCCATGTAGTCCTGGATGGCGGTGCCGGTGATCTCGCAGACCTTCTCGGGGGTGTAGCGCGAGTAGTGCTTTTTCATCAGCTGGTAGACGCTGCGGGGGTTCTGCAGGGTCTCGTCGCGAAGCGGGTTGCCCTCCCCGTTCGTAGCTGAAGTTCTCGGCGTCGTAGCCGGAGAAGATGCCGTCGTCAAATTCGAACTCGTCGCTGATGACGAAGGCCGCGTTGGTGTAGTTGACGACATAATCCTTGTGGATCAGGTCGTTCTTCAACACGTAATTGATCAGCCCGCCCATGAAAGCGATATCGGTGCCGGGACGCAGCTGGGCATAGGTATCGGCCTTGGAGGAGGTCCGGGTATAGCGGGGATCGACGGAGATGAGCTTGCCGCCTGCATCCATGGCTTTTTCGATATATTTGAAGCTGATCGGATGGTTCTCGGCTGGGTTCGAGCCGATCGCCAGAATCACATCCGAGTGCTGGATATCAATCCAGTGATTGGTCATTGCTCCACGACCGAAGGAGGCTGCCAGACCGGCAACCGTAGCGGAGTGTCATATTCGGGCCTGGTGTTCGAGGTACCCGACCCCCATGGCGCGGGCAAATTTTCCTAAGAGGTAACATTCTTCGTTATCGAGGGCAGCGGCACCGATCATTGCCATGCCGTCGTTGCGGTTGACGACGTATTCCTTGCCCCCCACCTTTTCGGTCTTGACGAAGTTGCGGTCGCGGGTTTCTTTCATGAGCTTGGCGATACGCTTCATCGTCCAGTCCCAGGATTTCTCTTCCCACTTGTCGCTGCCCGGGGCACGATACTGCACCTTGGTCAGGCGCCGCTCGTTGTTGGCAACCTGAAACAGGGCGCTGCCCTTGGAGCAGAGCGCCCCCTGGTTGATCGGGTGCTCGGTATCGCCCTCGATGTTGACGACCTTGCCGTCCTTGGTGTGAACGATCATCCCGCAGCCGACTGCGCAATAAGGGCAGACCGTGGTCGTGGTCTGCAGGCCCTTGGTGCGCAGCTGCTCCGAATCGACGTTGGCCAGTGCAGGCTTGCCGGTGACCGCCAGGGTGCCGGCTGCAAGACCGCCGCCCTTGAGAAAGTTACGTCTGGAAATACCCATTTGACTTGCTCTCCTTTTTCGATTTTTGCCTATTACATCAAAAAGATTGCAGGCAGTTCGGGGCCATTTTTCGCAACAGTTGTGCCAGAGTGTTTACGACACAGGCTTACCGGCCAAAAGGCCTGATAAAACTGGATTTGACTCTATAGAACGGAATGGAAAAAGGCCCTCCCTGGGCTGAAAATACTGGATACTTTTTTCCCGACTGGATACTTACGACCCACTTGCGCCGGCACTGGAAGAAAGGAAAAAGTTTTCTAAGGACTTCGTTTGGCAAGCTTTTCAGGCAGGTTAACGATAAGGCGAGGCAAAGTGTTTCCTTGGGACGATAATTGCGTGTATCATGGGTTTCGCTTAACACCGAAAACCGAGGACTCCATGGAAAACAAGATACTGGTTTGCGACGACGAAGAAGGGATGCGCCGCTACCTGGGCAAAATGCTTCAGAACTGGGGCCACCAGGTCGAAACATTTTCCAGCCCGGCCATGCTGGTGCGCACTCTCGAAGACACCGAAACCCCGGCAAGCCTGCTGCTGCTTGATGTCAAGATGCCCGAGATGGACGGCATCGAAGTGCTGCGCCGCGCCTTAAAGGCCCGCCCCGCGCTTCAAGTGGTCATGATGACCGGCCACGGCACCATCGAATCGGCGGTAGAAGCCATGAAAATCGGCGCCTACGATTATCTGGCCAAGCCCTTTCCCCAGGAAAAACTTTTCGCCCTGGTCCAGCACTGCCTGGAACGGGAGCGGTTGCTCGAAGAGAACAGCTCGCTGAAAAAAGAGCTTCAGGAACGCACCGTCCCAGGTCCTCCGGTCTTCACCAGCGCCAGCTTCGGCGAGGTCTACGACCTGGCCCTGGCGGTGGCCGACAGCGACTCGAGCGTCCTGATCCTGGGCGAGAGCGGCACCGGCAAGGAGCTGATCTCGGCAGCCATCCACTACGCCAGCCCCAGGGCCGCCAACCGCCTGCTCGCCATCAACTGCGCCGCCCTGTCTGAAACCCTGCTCGAAAGCCAGCTCTTCGGTCACGTCAAAGGCGCCTTCACTGGTGCAACCCAGGCCCAGAAGGGCCTGCTCGACGAGGCCCACGAGGGCAGCCTGTTCCTCGACGAAGTCGGCGACCTGAGCCCCGCCCTGCAGGCCAAGCTGTTGCGGGTGCTGCAGGAGGGCGAGTTCATCCCCGTCGGTTCGACCAAAACCCGCCGGGTCGACGTGCGCTTCATCGCCGCCACCAACAAGGACCTCGAAGAAGAAGTGGTCCAGGGCCGTTTCCGCGAGGATCTTTTCTACCGTCTCAACGTCATCACCCTCAACCTGCCGCCGCTGCGGGAGCGGCCGGAGGACATCGAACCGCTGGCCCGCCACCTTCTCGACAAAATCAGCCGCAAAAGCCGCCGCACCGTCCAGGGGTTCACCCCCGATGCGCTTAAAGCACTGCAGGAATACCACTGGCCGGGCAACGTCCGGGAGCTTGAAAATGTTATGGAGCGCTGCGCCATCCTCGCCCGGGGCGGCATGATCACCCCTGCCCTGCTCCCCTTCAAAGCCCCCCGCGAGCCGCAACCGGCAGATGACGGCTCCGAAGCTCCCCTCAGCCTGCGGGCCGCTGAACGCATCCAGGTCATTCGCGCCCTGCGCCAGACCGATTGGAACAAAAGCCAGGCCGCCGGCCTGCTCGGCGTCACCCGAAAAACCCTCGACCGTAAGATCAAAGACTTCGACCTGACCCCGGCCGACCTGGAAAGGGAGTCTTAAACCTGGATCCGGTTGGAGACCACTGCCAACGGGATAGCGCTGTCGCCTCAAGCGCCAGGCCGATAAACAAAAAAAGAGGGAGCCGTTCCTTTCTGGAACGACTCCCTCTTTAAGTTGAATGAAAACGGATGAAGCTTCAATCGTTCAGACCTGCCGCCGATGCCCTTTCTCCACACCGGGAGACTGCTTAGAAATCCACCATGAAAAGAGTCTCGGAACGCCGCTCGATCCCGGCATAGTCCTCGCCAACAAAACTCCGGATGGGATCCTTGCCGACCAGAACCCAGCCACCGTTTCGCTTGAATCGGATAACCAGATCGGCCAGGATGAGGTTTTCGAGACCCACGGGGCTTACCTTCTCAATCGTTCCATCTTTCAACATCACCTGAATCAGCATGCACGAACGCGTTGAGGGATCCAGCCCGGCTACCGGCCGCAACTGGAAGGGACGAATCATTCACAATTGTAAAGAGGAGAGGTAGGGGATCGGCCATGAGTGGAATAGGAAATCGGCCATATTGAATTCTGTTAGGCTACCATAAAAAAACGAACGGGCAAGGGTTCTTCTTATTTATGTTGGCTCAATCCCGCCCCCCCCTGTCTCTGACCAGGCCCACATGAATTTCTCTCTGAGCCGCCCGACCGTGGTCATCGACAACCCTGACGGTGAAATCCCCGCTTTCAGGCTTCCAGAAGAAGACACCGCCTCCCCCGACCTTGCCTGCATAACGGTCGTCCACGAACCAGAACAGCTCTTTGACATCGGCGTCAACCGATGCCGCAAAGGGGATTGTCTCCCCATCGAGAGCATCGCCGCGCATGCTGTAGCGGACCCCATCGATGGGGGAGCGCTTTTTTCATCGAGGCTGCAGTCGGCCTCGTATTTGGGCGGGGCCTTGATGGCAATGCCGGCCTGGCGGAAAATATGCTGCAGATCGGAGGGCCAGAATTCAAACACCTTCCGCAGCGTCTGCCCCGGCCTGTCCCAGCACGCACGCAGCCCGGTCTCCACGTTAACCGGGACGGCCCGATGGATGGTGGAGACCTTGATCGGTGAGACGCCGGGGATGAACCATGATTCGGCCACCTTGGGGCAGAAGCGGCCCGGCAGATCACCGGTATTTGCGCAGACGGCAACTTTGCTGAGGTTCAACAGTCCCGGGGAAAGATTGCCGGTGGCCCGCCACCCCTCCCCGCCCCCCAGGCTCCGGACGATCTCGAACAGCAAGGGCCCCGCGGCCTGCCTTCCGATAAATGCCGAATTTCCTTCGCCGCTGAAGTTGCCGACCCAGACGGCGATGACATAGGGGCCGGAAACCCCGATGGCCCAGGCGTCGCGAAAGGCAAAGGAGGTTCCGGTCTTCCAGGCCACTTCGGGATC
>CALZIZ010000383.1 GCA_945787465.1 uncultured Desulfuromonadales bacterium | reverse complement strand
AGCGGCGCAAGGTTCGTTCGGAAATGTGAACCAAAGGAGCCAGATCGTAAGGACCGAGGCCAAGTGCCTGGGAGAGCTCGTCCAAAACCTTCCTCGGCAACCCTTGATTTGCTGCTTTGGCCAATGCCTCCAAAGAGAGGGGATTCTCAAATATGTCCGCAAGAGCTTCCATAAAGACCTCCTTTTGACAATTGCCCTCCATTCTTGGACAGGTGTCAACAGGGGGCGGTATGAAGAGATCCACAGACATTCTTTAGCGTGCATTTTCACATGAATGTCCGTGGCGCCTCAAAATTCAGGAGAGATAGGTCAGTGAGGGTTTGGAAGGCCTGCATTGCGAGAAAGGGCATCCTGATCCGGAGATCAAAGTGGCCCTGATTTGCTTCTCGATTGACCTGATGGCACTCAGTGGTCCCCCCCCTGACACAGGGGGCTGCTATCGGCGGGCGTCTCAAATCTTGTATTTTTAGGCATAGCAGCGCCGGTGTTCGCAACAGCCGGGTAGAGCGGTGGCAAAGCACTCCGGTGCGCAAGAGGGCGCGGAAACGGCGAACCGTCTATCAATTGCAGAACCGGCACTATGATCCGGCTCCCTTTGCGCACCCCATGCGGCCACCCCATGCGGCGCAGCCAACGTCCTTTCTTTGGTGACTTTCTTTGGACGAGCAAAGAAAGTTACCCGGCTGTCGGGCCGGGACCCGACGGTTTTAAAGGCTTTTTTACTGAGGTGCTGAAAAGTTACAATATTTTTCCCATGAATCTGAGCACCGATCCGGGCCAACCTTAATTTTCCCGCTCGGCCCTTTCAAAGGCAGCCTGCGCCCCCTGCAAGTCACCGAGCTGGCTGCGCGCCTGACCGGTAATTCGCCAGTTCTCAGCCCGCAGGCGCCGGTTGTCTCCGGCCAGGGCATTGGATTTGGCGGCGAGGTTTTCCGCCTGCCGGTATTGCCCCTGATTCAGCCGGACGCGCGCCAACTCCTGCCAAAGGGCGGGGTTGCGCGGCTCGATACGCAAGGCGCGCTCCAACGACGCACTGGCTGAGTCCCACTGGCCGGCGGAGGATTGGGTGTGTGCCTGGTCCAGCAACGCCACTACGGCCATGTTCTGCGACGGCTCCGGCGGCGGGATGATCGGCGGAAGCACCGAACATCCGGCAAAGAGCAGCATTGCGGCCAAACAAAATACGCGAGATATGGCTCTCATTTTCCGAATATCCTTTCAAATACGCCTTTAAGCGACTTGCCCAGGGAACGCTGTGCGCAGGGAGCAGACTCCGTCGGGGCCGAGCCCGCAATAAACGGAAGTTCAATGGCATCGCGACACCCCCGGTCACTGCGCAGTCCCGATACCTGATCAATCCAGACCGCTTCGATATGCTCCAGCTCCGGCAGGATCAGGGGCTCGGGGTCAAGGCCGGCCATCATATCGCCCCAGACGGTCATGGCCCCGGCCGCCCCGGTAAGGCCGGTGGGCTTGTTGTCGTCGCGTCCGACCCACACCACCGCCAACCGATCCCCGGTGAAACCGGCGAACCAGCTGTCGCGAAAGTCGTCGGTGGTGCCGGTTTTTCCCGCTGTATCAAGGGGCATCGGTAAAAATTTGCCGAGCTGGCGCGCCGTTCCCTCGCGCACGACTTCCTGCATGGCTACTGTCAGCAGGTAGAGCGGCGCCCCGTCGATGGTCTGCTCGACGTTGAGGGGATAACGCTGCAGCGATTCACCCTCGGCTGTCAGGACTTCCCGAATGGTGCTCAGGGGTGTGCGAAAGCCGCCGCTGGCGATGGTTTGATAGATCTGGGTCACCTCCAGGGGGGAGAGCGCGTTGGCTCCGAGCAGGCTCGATGCGTACTCGGGCAGATCACGGTCGACCCCGAGACGCCGCAGGTTTGCCATCACCTGGGGTACGCCGAGCTCAAGGCCGAGCCTGACCGTAGATACGTTGTAGGAATGCGCGAGGGCCGTTCGCAGCGGCACCTGGCCATGAAATTCTTTATCGTAGTTCTGGGGGGCCCAGTCGTCGGTTCCCGGCTGCTGCAGCACCAGCGGGCTGTCGTCAAGCCGCGTCGCCAGGGTATAGCTCTGCGGGTGTTGCAGGGCGGTGAGGTAGACCACCGGTTTGACCAGCGAGCCGATGGGCCGCAGGGCATCGAGGGCCCGGTTGAATCCCTCAAAGCGCGGATCGCGCCCGCCGACAACGGCCTGGACCTCGGCGTTCTGGGTGCTGGTGACAAGCAAGGCCCCCTGCAAGGTTTTGGCCTTCATCCGGCGGCCCTTTTCCAGAGCCGCCAGGCGTTTGCTCAAAGCGCCCTCGGCCGCGCGCTGCACCCGTGGATCAAGGGTGGTGAAAATCTGCAGCCCCTCCGAGCGCAGATCTTCATCGCGGTAGTCGCGCTGCAACTGGCGGTGCACCAGGTTCAGAAACGCCGGATAGGGAGAGGTGCCGCGGGGCGGACGGTCGACCACTCCAAGCGGCGCCGTCTGGACCGAACCCAACTGCCCGTCGTCGATGAATCCCGCTTCGGCCATCTCGGCCAGGGCCAGGTTCCGTCGCTTCAGGGCACGCTTCGGGTGGCTGCGCGGACTGTAATAGCCCGGCCCTTTGAGCATCCCCACCAATAAGGCCGCCTCGGGAATGCTGAGTTGACTCAGGGGCTTGTCGAAAAAAAACGGCGCCGCCAGTCCGAATCCGTGGATTGCGCGGTTGCCGTCCTGCCCCAGGTAGACTTCGTTGAGGTAGGTTTCGAGGATCTCATCTTTGCTGTAGTGGATTTCCAGCAGCACCGCCATCACCATTTCGGTGAGCTTTCGTTTCACCGTGCGCTCGGCGCTCAGGTAGAAATTCTTGACAAGCTGCTGGGTCAGGGTGCTTCCACCCTGCACGCTGTCGCCACTTGCCGTGGCAATGATCGCCCGCGCAATGCCCCTCGGATCGATACCGTAATGGGAATAAAACCGGTGATCCTCCACGGCGACCAGGGCGTCGATCAGGTGCTGGGGGACTTCGTTCAACTGCACCAGAACGCGGTCTTCGTTCTTTCCGGGGTAGATGCCACCGATCAGGGCCGGGTCCAGGCGCACGAGATGCACGGACCCATTTTCGCCGCGATCGATCAACGCGCTGACGCCACGGTCATCAAACTCCACGGTCAATGAAACCGCATCCTGGGGACCGTCGCCGAAGACGAAGGGCCGCGTGACCAGATCCAGGGCCCGGTTACGCCTGCGGTAGGTGCCCGGTTCCTTGGGATGGGAGCTCTCGCGGTAACCGAGCAAGGCAAGTTCCGCGGTCAGATCCGCGGGGCGCAGGCTCAGCCCCGGGTAGAGCTCCAGCGGCCGGGCATAGACCCTCGCCGGCAGCGCCCACCGTTTGCCTTCGAACCGCGCACGCACGGTGACATCCAGATAGCCAACCCAGGCACCAGCGACAAAGAGTGCTGCCAGTGCGAAGAGGATAATAAATTTCTTTTTGCTTTTTTTCGGGCTCCGGCGTTTAGCCATTGTCTTCCCTGACCTCCGGGGGAGTATCTGCGTTGAAAATCATGGAGATTTCGTGTCGGATTCATTGGCCCGGCGCAAAGCTCCGATCATCAAATCAGAACCTGCTCGCGCCTCGGTTACGGCCACAATAGCTATTTCCGGCGGTTGAGTAAAGGGGATGTGAAACCATCGGCTCCTCGGCCCTGGTTCAGGCATCGGCCAAGTATATTCCGCATCGGCCACAGACGGCAAACGATATGCGGGATCTTTTCCTTTATTTTTTCGTAACTATTCACCACATTTGCAAAGCAAACCCGTCGGGACTCGCCCCGACAGCCGACCTACTTTTTGAAAGCCGCCAAAAAGTAGGCAAAAAGCGGCTTCCCCTGCGGGGGGCATTTCTGTCGCCTGAAT
>CALZIZ010000382.1 GCA_945787465.1 uncultured Desulfuromonadales bacterium | reverse complement strand
AGCTCCAATGTGACATCGATTTCTCCCACCCAGGCTATTTGCCGATCGGATCCTTCAACCTCGCCTTCGTCTATAAACTTGGGATGTTCCAGAGATTCAACATATTCACCCGCCAGTGTGAAAGGCCCCCATTGCAAGAGGGTATAGGTAGCGATACCTGGCACCTTCTCCTTGAGGGTCAATGCCTCTTCGGCTATGAAATCGGACAACCCGTCCGAATCCTCAATATTATCGATCCAACTGGCACCCAGCAACAGGCCTCGGTCCTCTTCGCCCAGCTGAAAGGCAATATTCGCGCCGTAGGATTTGAGGTCGTCCCCTTCTTCCTCCGGCCCGGTTAAGCCGTCGTAAGCAAAGACAGAACCCTGCAGGCCTTGCCATCCAAGCCCTAAAAGTAGCGCTTGTTCTTTAGTCTCGCCAATTTCCTGGGTTAACGGGTCGGATACCATGGCGGATTCGTAGCGACCGAAGGGCAGGGGCATCTTTCCTCCGGCGAAGTAAAGAGGAAACCGCTCTGTATTTCCGAGGCTCACCCAGGCCTCGTCAATCTCCAGCGGGCCTTCATCGTCCCAACTGACTTGAAATTCTGCGGCAACCCAGGGTGACGGGGCAATCGCCAGGCCGAGGTCCACCGATGCATCTGCGTTGGATGTCGTTGATCCCTCGCCTGGAGCATCGGCAAACCCCTTTTCTGTGCGAACTTCGAACTCCACGGAACCATAGAGATCCACCCCGTCTCTTTTAAGCCAACCAACAATGTTCTCTTCATTTATCTCAGGTTCAGCTGCGCTTGCCCCCGGCGTTAATCCGAACCAGGACCAAAACAGGGCACATATCATAAGGGCAGGTAATGTCATAACATTTGGTCTCTGAGAGCGTTGAATTCCCGAAAGAGGGTCTGGAGGACACTTGATCCTGGATTTCGAGGGTTTGAATGGTTCCGCCGGATATTCTAACAGCTTTTTTAATTCCCCAACATTACGAAGTGGTAATTCTTCAGAAACCTTCTGGTCATCTGCCGGGGTTAAAGTATTGGCAACATAGACGATGGCCTTGGGTAAAAGGAAAAAGGAGGATGACGAAGATCTATCCGAAGAGGCCAGAATCGACCTGGGTGACTTTGTCACCCTGATGACGGCTGAGGGGACTCCTCTGGAACCTGAAGTGCAGGAAAACAAGTTCTACGTACGAGGTATAGGGCAGATTCTGGAGATGAATCCCGATACGGGTGAGCGCCTCGAGCTGGTTGAATATCAGATTGGAAGCGCTGATTAATAACCTGAATCCAGTGAGGTGTGAGGTGAAAAGGCGAAGAGCGCTGCCTGAAACCTCTGAATAGGTCGGATTGATTGAGTTAAGGCGGCAGGGTCCCGTTCCGGCCTAAGAGGACGGTCCGGGGTGCGATTTAACTCCAATCGTCAACATAAACCAGTTATTATGGACACCTGCTGCCTCCTTGCAGACCGCGCCTGAATAGCGCGGTCCGTAAAAGCAGGTGTCTTTTTTTCTTTTTGCGGATCGTTGTTCTGCCGGTATTTTTGAATCGCGGAACGACGAAGAGCATACTCTTCCGAACTCATCAAAAAGGCCTGGCCCATGCGTTTACTGTTGGTGGAGGACGACCTGAAGATCGTTTCGTTTCTGATGAAGGGCTTGAAGTCGGCGGGCTTTGCCGTAGACCATGTCGGCGACGGTGAACAGGGGCTGATGATGGCTCTGATGGAGCCCTATGACGCGGCGATTATCGATTTGATGCTGCCGAAACTGGACGGCCTGAGTCTCATCGAGGAGCTTCGGCGAAAGAAGTGTAATATGCCGATTCTGGTTTTGAGCGCAAAACGTTCCGTTGACGATCGGGTAAGGGGGCTTCAGAGCGGCAGCGACGACTATCTGACCAAGCCCTTCGCCTTCTCGGAGTTGCTGGCCCGACTACAGGCCCTGATTCGCCGGGCCAACGGGCAGACCGAACCGACCCGACTTCAGGTAGGGGATCTGTGCCTCGATATTCAGACCCGCAAGGTTAACCGCGCTGAAAAGTTCATCGACCTGCAGCCTTTGGAGTTTTCTCTGCTGGAGTACCTGATGCGCAATGCAGGTCGGGTGGTCTCCAAGACCATGATCATGGAGCATGTCTGGGATTTCAACTTTGATCCCCAAACCAATGTGGTGGAAGTCAGGATTTGTCGCCTCCGGGATAAGGTGGACAAAGGCTTTGCGCAGAAACTCATCCAAACCATTCGGGGGGTTGGCTATGTTATCCGAGAAGATTAAGCAGATCGGCGGCACCCTGGCGCTGCGCCTGACCCTCTACTACGCCGGTATCTTCACCCTCTCTTCGGTTGCAGCGCTTTTGCTCATCTACCTGATGACCTCGGCCCATCTGCAGGAAAGCCTCGACGAGGACCTGCGCGACGACGTGGAAGAGTTCGCCATTCTGCTGGCCGAGGGAGATCGGGAGCCCTTGTGGGACGAACTGAGGGGCGAAGCCAGGTTCGAGGAGCCCGAAGACTTCTTTTTCCGCCTGTTTTCCGCTGAAGGCGAAGTCATCCTGACGTCTGATCTGGCTCCCTGGGCGGGGCTTGAAGATGCCCAAACAGTGGTCGACAGAATCGATTCGAGTGCCGGTATCTTTTTAAAAACCATCGTCCCTCCGGATCACGAATATGGCGCACGGGTGGTCTATGCCAGGCTGGCCCCGACTCTTTACCTGGAGATGGGCGAGTCGCTTGAACAAAATGCCGACCTGCTGGAGCTGATCGTGGAGATTTTCGCCCGTACCATGATCCTGATCCTACTTCTTGCGGCCCTCTCAGGCTGGTTCATGGCACGCAGGGCCCTCAAGGGCGTTGAGGAGGTCACCCATACTGCCCTGAGAATTTCCAAAGGGGAGCTCGGCCGGAGAATCCCCATGAAATCCCGTGGCACAGAGATAGAGCGGCTGGCAAGAACCTTCAATTACATGCTGGATCGCATCCACTCGTTGATCACGGGAATCCAGGAGGTGACCGACAACATCGCCCATGATCTTCGAAGCCCGGTGACCAGGATCCGGGGAACCGCCGAGACCACTTTGCTGCAGGGAAAAGAGCTTAAGGATAAGCCGGTGTCAGCAGTCTTGAAATAGACCGGGTTGATCTCTGCGCCATGACCCGCGTGGCCTGCGATCTTTTCCTCCCCCTGGCCGAGGAGAAGGAGGTCCGTTTGATTTCAGAAATCCCCGAAGAAGCAATTGCCCTTCGCGCCGATCGC
Organism: uncultured Desulfuromonadales bacterium; assembly: GCA_945787465.1. GTDB lineage: Bacteria > Desulfobacterota > Desulfuromonadia > Desulfuromonadales > Trichloromonadaceae > CALZIZ01. The sequence continues at coordinate 904 of CALZIZ010000382.1, read as the reverse complement.
CAGAAATTGCAACGGCTGCTGGCCAATCTTATCGATAACGCAATCAAATACACCCCTGCAGGAGGGCAGGTGGAGGTCCGGCTGCAGAAATCAGGAACGAAGGCCGAGATCACCGTTTCCGATACGGGTATCGGCATTGCCGAAGAGAATCTGCCCTATATTTTCAAGCGCTTTTATCGCTGTGACCAGAGTCGATCGCAACCGGGAACCGGCCTGGGGCTGAGCCTTGCTCTAGCTATCGCCAAGGTACACGGCGGCGGGATCAACGTGGAAAGTCGTCCGGGAGCGGGGAGTACATTCAGTGTTTGTTTTCCTGAGGCTTTCGGTTGATGAGGGAGGAGACCAATCCTTAGCGCGCCACGGCCCGCCAGGAGCAGTCCCAGGTCGAGTCGAGCAGCGAGGTCAGGGGGGAGGTGAGGATGCCGTCGAGATGCAAAACGATGAGGCGCAAGGGGCCGCCAAATAGGCAAGAGGCGGCTACCGTATGATCGATGTCGAGTATTTCGCCTGCGTCGATGCCTTCGACCACCATGGTGCGCATCAGGGTAAAGGGCTGGGATGAGCAGATGGGGGTCTCTCCGGGCATGAATTCGCGGTGCTTGGCGTGAAGCATGAATTCCATGGCTACCGGGTCTGCCTCGGTCATTTCGAATAGGCTTTGTATCACCGCCCGGCAGCGGTCGTGGGTCGAGTCGTGCCGCTCACGGATGGTCTCGAGGGTGACAGTCATCTTGGCTAGAAGTTCATCATACAAGGCCTTTGCGATGGCCTCTTTGCTGGCAAAATGGTGGTAGATGGAACCGATGCTGATATCTGCTGTTTTGCGGATGTCGTGGACCGAGGTGTTGAAGTAGCCGCGGGAGGAAAAGAGCTGCAAGGCCGTTTCAAGAATGGTAGCCTTGAT
>CALZIZ010000381.1 GCA_945787465.1 uncultured Desulfuromonadales bacterium | reverse complement strand
TAGTGGTTGGTGCAGTTACCGAAACCTTCGGCCTGCAGCGATTCGGTCATCGCCTTGACGCGGCGCTTGGCTTCGGCCTTGCCCTGGGGCAGTTCGGCGAGCTGGGCGACCTTGGCGCTGGTGAAGAGCATGGCCGAGCTGTTGGGGCACGAAGCGACGCAGGCCCCGCAGCCGATGCACTCGGCGGCGTCCATGGCGTAGTCCGCCGCATCCTTGGGGACCAGCACGGCGTTGCCGTCGGGCACCCCGCCGGTTCTGGCCGAGGTGTAGCCGCCGGCGTACATGATGTTGTCGAGCGCGGTGCGGTCGACCACCAGGTCCTTGACGATGGGAAAGGCCTTGGCGCGCCAGGGCTCGATGAAGATGGTGTCGCCGTCTTTGAACTGGCGCATGTGCAGCTGGCACACCGTGGTCTTCTCCTGGGGACCGTGGGTCTGGCCGTTGATGACCTGGGAGCACATCCCGCAGATGCCTTCGCGGCAGTCGTGGTCAAAGGCGATGGGATCGGTGCCTTCTTTGATCAGTTCTTCGTTGACCTCATCGAGCATCTCCAAAAACGAGCTGTCTTCGCTGACGTTCTTGGCCTCGTAGCGCTCGAGCTTGCCTTTATCTTCGGGGCCATTTTGGCGCCATACGTAAAGTGTCAGATCCATTATTTATAACTCCTTACCGCCAGATGGACGTTCTCGAATTTCAGAGGCTCCTTGTGCAGTTCGGGCTCTTTGTCGGGACCTTTGAACTCCCAGGCGGCGGCGTAACAGAAGTTCTCGTCGTCACGCATGGCCTCGCCGTCGGCGGTCTGGTGCTCGACGCGGAAGTGGCCGCCGCAGCTCTCGTCGCGGACCAGGGCGTCTTTGGCGAGCAGTTCGCCGAACTCGAGGAAGTCGGCCAGGCGCCCGGCGTTTTCGAGCTGCTGGTTGAACTCGGCGCCGCTGCCGGTGACCTTGATGTTGTTCCAGAACTCGTCACGCAGCTCGGGGATGCGCTTGAGGGCCTCTTTGAGGCTCTGCTCGCTGCGCGCCATGCCGACGTTCTCCCACATGACCTTGCCGAGCTCGCGGTGCATCTCGGCAGGGGTCTTCTTGCCCTGGATGCCGATGAGCTTGTCGGCCTCGGCCTTGACGTCCTCGACGCTCTTTTTGAACTCGGGGTGGTCGTCCTTGATCTCGCCGGGGGTGATGCCGGCGAGGAAGTTGGCGATGGTGTAGGGGATGACGAAGTAGCCGTCGGCCAGACCCTGCATCAGGGCGCTGGCGCCGAGGCGGTTGGCGCCGTGGACCGAGAAGTTGGCTTCGCCGAGCACGAAGAGCCCGGGCACGTTGCTCATGCAGTTGTAGTCGACCCACAGACCGCCCATCGAGTAGTGGGGGGCGGGGTAGATGCGCATCGGCTCTTTGTAGGCGTTTTCGTCGGTGATCTTCTCGTACATCTCGAAGAGGTTGCCGTAGCGCTGGGCGATGGTGTTCTCGCCGAGGCGCTCGATGCTGGCTGCGTAGTCGAGATAGACGCCGCGGCCGGCGGAGCCGACGCCGCGACCGTCGTCGCAGGCCTCTTTGGCTGCGCGCGAGGCGATGTCGCGGGGGGCGAGGTTACCGAAGCTGGGGTACTTGCGCTCGAGGTAGTAGTCGCGTTCGCCCTCGGCAATCTCGCTGGGATGACGCTGGTCGCCTTTGTTCTTCGGCACCCAGATGCGGCCGTCGTTGCGCAGCGACTCGCTCATCAGGGTGAGCTTGGACTGGTGGTCGCCCGACTGCGGGATGCAGGTGGGGTGAATCTGGGTGTAGCAGGGGTTGGCGAAGAGGGCGCCTTTTCTGGCGGCCTTCCAGGCGGCGGTGACCGAGCAGCCCATGGCGTTGGTCGACAGGTAGAAGACGTTGACGTAACCGCCGGTGGCCAGCACCACGGCATCGCCCCAGTGCGACTCGATCTCGCCGGTGGCCAGGTTGCGCACGGTGATGCCGCGGGCGACGCCGTCGACCACAACGAGGTCGAGCATCTCGCGGCGGGCGCGCATCTTGACCGTGCCGGCCTTGACCTGGCGGCACAGGGCGCTGTAGGCGCCGAGCAGCAGCTGCTGGCCGGTCTGGCCTCTAGCGTAGAAGGTGCGGCTGACCTGGGCGCCGCCGAAGGAGCGGTTGTCGAGGTAGCCGGCGTAGTCACGGGCAAAGGGCACGCCCTGGGCGACGCACTGGTCGATGATGTTGTTCGAGACCTGGGCCAGACGCCAGACGTCGGCCTCGCGGGCGCGGAAGTCGCCGCCTTTGACGGTGTCGTAGAAGAGACGATAGATGCTGTCGCCGTCGTTGGGATAGTTCTTGGCGGCGTTGATCCCGCCCTGGGCGGCGATGGAATGGGCGCGCCGGGCGCTGTCCTGGTAGCAGAAGGCTTCGACATTGTAGCCGAGCTCGCCCAGGGTGGCTGCGGCGGCGCCGCCGGCCAGGCCGGTGCCGACCATGAGGATCTTGTATTTACGCTTGTTGGCCGGGTTGACCAGTTTCATATCCTGGCGATGCTTGTCCCAGCTCTGCTGAATCGGTCCTGTCGGACATTTACCGTCGAGTATCACGATTGGAACCCCCTGGTTAGATCTTCAGAAAACCTGCGATGATGAACAGCGGAATGGCGGCGTAACCCACCAGCAGAACCGCAGCGACGGCCTTGCCACCCAGCGAGACGGTGGGCAGGGTTTTGTCGCTGTTCAGACCGAAGGTCTGCAGAAAGCTGCCGGCGCCGTGGGAGAGGTGGAGAAACAAAAAGATCATCGAGACCACGTAAATCAGGGTGATGAACAGGCTCTTGAAGCCCGAAACCACCATCAGGTACACGTCGGGGCGCCCCAGGGCGTCCATGTGCGCCTTGGCGGCGGTGGCCGGATCGATCACCTGGACGGTGAAGTGCAGCAGGTGGTAGACCACGAAGGCCAGCAGCACCAGACCCGAAACGATCATGGTCTCAGAGGAGAAGCTGGCGCGCAGCTTCTTGTTCTGGGCGTACTTGAGAGGGCTGGCCGAGCGGTTCTCCAACGTGAGCTGGATGCCGAAGACGATGTGCGCGGCAAAGACCGCCAGCATCACCAGCCGGAAGATCCAGACCATCGGCCCGAGGCTGTGCAGTTTCTCGGCGTAGGCGTTGATGCCGTCGGGTCCGACGAACACCGAGGTATTGCCGAGCAGGTGAATCAGGACGAAGACAAGCAGGATCAGGCCGGTAACGGCCATCAGGACCTTTCTGCCCACTGTGCTTTGTGTCATCTGCATGATGTGTATTCCTTGGTAAGCAATGATT
>CALZIZ010000380.1 GCA_945787465.1 uncultured Desulfuromonadales bacterium | reverse complement strand
GGGCTCTCCAAGGTCCACGGCATGTACATGATGGTCACCAAGAAGGAGGCCGTCTTCTTCGCCGACACCACCGTGACCATCGAGCCGACCGCCGAGGAACTGGCCGAAACCGCAATCCTCATCGCCAACAAGGCCAAGCACTTCGACGTAGAGCCCAAGGTGGCGATGCTCTCCTTCTCCAACTTCGGCAGCGCCAAGCATCCGCTGACCCTCAACGTCAAGCGTGCTACCGCCCTGGTCAAGGAATGGGCCCCCGACCTGGTGGTCGACGGCGAGATCCAGGCCAACGTGGCCCTCGACCCCGAGCTGATGACCAAGCAGTACCCCTTCTCCAGGCTCAAAGGTGACGCCAACGTCTTCATCTTCCCCGACCTGCAGTCGGGCAACATCTGCTACAAGCTGCTGCACAAACTCGGCGGCGCCGAGCAGATCGGCCCCATCCTGATGGGGATGAAGAAGCCGGTCCACGTGCTGCAGCGCGGCGACGACGTGGCCGACATCGTCAACATGGCCGCCGTGGCGGTGGTCGATGCCCAAGGCGCCGCCCAGCGTATCACCGAACTTCTCCCGGATAAGTGGCTCGCGACCCAAGCCAAACAACAAGATGATGCCACTGTGCAAGTCCCCCTTCAAGGTGGGCTCAGTTGACGGTTACATAGAAAAGGACAAGACTATTACCCTGTTCAAGTCACTGGTTTCCGCCAAGTTGAACGTTGCAGACTGCAATGACGGTAACTGCTTTAAACAGACCATTATGATAGCGGACATGTGGATGGAGACATATGGTCCCGTCGGAAAAGGAGTAAGAGCCAATTCTTCAGAGTGCCGCCAGGGCGAACCGCTATATGAGATGTTGGATAAGTACAACAACGGGATGCTTTGTGCCCCGCACCGGGATTGATAAGAAGCAATAAGGCAGGTAGAGCGCCCTCAAAGCTCCAAAGAAGGCTGAACTGATCCAACCCACAATTCAAGTCGAATGACAATCATCAAGAAATACCGGGCTCAGGTTTACCCTGAGCCCGGTATTTCACCCCTGTCCCCTTTGTGGCTACCTCTTTTTCTTGATCGTGACCTGGGCAACCGGGTTGCGCCAAGCCATGTTGGCATCATTCAGGTCGCAGATGCCGTGGATGCCGTTGTGGACGTGCACGAAGCCTTCGGAACCATTCAGCATTCGGGCCTCGTTGCACAGGGCGGCCCCGGAATGTGTTCGCACAGTTCAGTGTTGGCCTCACTGTCAGCGTCGTAGTCCACCGCTCTCGCTGATAAGAAATTGCTTTTCCGGGGATTGCGCCTGCGGCGCTTGTAACCGCACCTGCCCGCTGAATTTCGTACAAAAAAACGATCTGCCTTCTGGCCCTATGGCCACGCGCGATAGCCGTACTGGTGCATGCAAAGTTCGTCGTAGTTCAACTCGTAATCATGGGCGTGCTCGTTGAGCAGCGTCCACAACGGAGACTGTTGCGAATTTCTGGGATGATAGACAGCCGCAGCGCCGGCGCCCTGCATGATCCCCCCTATCAAACTGAATCACCCCTAGTTTCTTGGACACTCTCGACCAACCCCGGAGGTGTCTCGCAAATCACTACATATAGAACACCGAAAAGGCCCATCTGGAAACAGATTGGGCCTTTCGTTATTTTGGCTGCTTTTAATGCGTGTCAGGGGGGGAATTCTCAGAATACAGTAAAAAAGGAACTAAAGCTTTCAGAATGAAAATTTCAAACCGACGGAAATCTCGCTGGCAATTTGGTAGCTGTGGTTGTCACTTTCCGCGGAGGCAAAAGGACTGCAGGCCAGCACAATCGAGCTGGATTCATTGAGACGGTACTCCACATCGCTGTCCAGAAGATTGAGCATGATGTTTACGAAGGAAATCTCCTTGATCCCTACGAGCGATGCTGATTTCACAGCCACAACTGCCGCAGGTGTGTTCTTCGCTTCAGGAGAAGCAGAAGTAGGAATTTGAGGGTCGGCGCAGTAGGCAAAGGAAGTGATAAATCCTAGACTTACCAAGTGCGAGAGAATAATAAGGCTTGATCTTTTCATATATTGTCCTCTTTTCATCGTTCGATTGCCTGCAACCTAACCAAGTAGCACAAGGCATGCCGACAACTCCAAACTGATCCAAAAAGGACGACCACCGATACAACAATTACGCAAAATGTCCGGAATTGCTCAAGAATAAAAAGGGTCTACGAACAGGATTGAATACGGACAACAAAACAAATCGGCTCGGAGATTAGCAGGAAGCAATCTAGGGACCTTAAAAATGTGTCGATTTCAGTCGAATTGCCACCGCTTTATGGCAAATCAACCACACTCCTGTTTAAACAGTGCCTACCGCTATCCCCAAATAAAGAGCTTGTCAATCATCCCACCACATGTTCTGAGGCGCCTCCCAAGCTCCTTTTCGGCCCATAGCTACGGCTATGAGCTCTCAAACGAGCCAAAATCTGTTCTCAAGCTTCTGGATTTTCGCTTCGGCCCTTATTGTCGGACAGTGCTCTGTTTCTAGACTCTCCTCTGTAAACCCACAAATTGCAATAACCACAAGGTCAAAATAACCTTCCTTACCAAAAAGCCTAAAACTTAAATTGATCCGCATTATCCAAATGGCTCGCAGGGGCCATTTTTTATTCCTTCTTTTCCCTTTCGCCATCTGGCCCATTAATAACTTTTGGGGTTATAATTGCTTTATAAAAGAAGAAATTCCAGGCTGGAATCATCGGCCAGTGAACGATGATCTCCGAGGAAGGTGATTATGAACCTTTATAAATTTGCCCAGGCAACAGAAGCGAGCGGCATCCGTTTCTACCAGAAGATGGCCACTGACTCAAAAGAGGACGGGGTGAAGCGAATCTTCAGCATGCTTGCCGCTGACGAGAAAAAACTGCTGGAAAAGATCCAGTTGATGCAGCAACGCTATCCGGAGATTGCTGACGTGAAGTGCGGTCGTTTGCGGAAAGATGCCAACGTTTTCGACGAACTGCGCAAAAACTCTAGCCCAAGCAGAATCAGTTCCGACTTGGAGGCTTACCACTTAGCCCAGCAGGCCGAGAAAAAAATCGTCCGCCAATACCAGAAAGCTGCCGCAGCCGAGAGCAAACCGGTGATCAAGCAGTTTCTGCTCTGGCTAGCTGCCCTCGAGCAGCATGAACTGGAAGAAATCGAACAGCTCTTCGATTTTGTCAATGCACCGACCAGTTACCTTGAATGGGGCGAGTTCAGCAACCTGGATGAGTTCCACAACTTCGGCCGTTACGTAGATCTGCGCCAAGGGGACTTGGAAACATCGGAAGAGCCGAAAAAGAAGGGCTGAAAACCCTGACCGACAACTCTTTAATCATCAGACAGATAAAAGGCCCACCCAGAAAACCGAGTGGGCCTTGCGTTTTTTCGGCCTTTGGCCCCAAAATTTCATTCCGATACACTAAATAGGAAAATCAGGGGCGGGGCGATCCTCGTCAGCGCAGGTATCATTTGAACTGAATCCGGATTTTCTCGTTTCCAAACTCTATGATATCGCCTGAAACAATCTTTTTTCTTTTTTGGGTGACCACATTCCCATTCACTAAAACCTGACCCTCAGCGATTACAATCTTCGCCTCACCACCACTAGAGACCATGCCTTCAAACTTTAGAACTTTATAGAGCTCAATTGGCTCTTTTGTCACTTCAACGATTCTCATTCTACGAACGGCTCATTCTCAATAGGTTTTTGATAAGAATTACGTGTAAGGCCAGCAGGCGGCGCCGCGTCACTTTTCAACGACCGACTTCTTTAAATATCATGGCCAGTTCAAACTCTGGCATTCATCATCTTTTGTTTACCGCCCCTGCCCTTTTCCACAATGATATTCAATAATCCAGTAAGTCTGCTTGTGAGGGGCGCGGGTCAGTTCGTCCAGCCGGCCTTCGGCGATTTTTCTTTCAGAAAAAATACCCACAAGAAAACGGTTGCCGTTGTCGTCCTGGCGCCAGAGTTGAAAAGATTTTTTAAGGCTCATGGAAAATATGCGAGTATTGGCCTGCCGAACGTTCTACTCCCGCTGCCGCCCACAGGACCAGCAAGCCCCGAAATGTCCGTCAAGACGCTCATGGCAGTCTGGACAAACCCAGGGTGTCGCGTCAAGGGAGCTGTTTTTCAACCACCCGTCCAGCAACAGTTTTGCCCTGGGCAGGGTCTCATCATCGATCACCCAGAGCTCAGGATAACATTCGATCAGGGGGATCTCACCCATGGCGGCAAAGAGATTTTCATTGCGAACCAGGCAGGCGATGCCTTCCTTGGCAAGAATCTCTTTCAGCAAACCTGCCAGCGGTCGTTCCCAAAGACTGAATGTGTGTAATTTCTTCAGTTTTTCCATCCCCGGCGCCGGGTTTCCTCCTCGGCAGCCTCTACTTCCTGAAGGATTTCCAGGTAGTTCTCGTAGCGCTCGGCAGACACCTGGTTCTGCGTAACCAGTTCGACCACGGCACAGCCTGGTTCAGACCGATGCCGGCAATCCCGAAAGCGGCAGGTTGAATCTCTGGCCTTTTCGAAGCCCGGAAAATGTTCGGAGAGATCCTGCACCGAAATATCGACCAGGCCGAAGTCCCGAAAACCTGGCGTATCGATCAGTTCGCCACCGCCGGAGAGGGTGTTAAGGGTCGCTACGGTCGTCGTATGACGCCCCTGGCCGTATTCGCTGATCTCCCCGACTCCAAGATCGATCCCCGGGCAAAGGACATTGAGCAACGAACTTTTTCCGACTCCGCTGGTGCCGACAAATGCCCCCCGATGACCCTCAGCAAGAAAATCGAGCAACGGGTCAAGGCCCTGTCCTTTTGAAGCACTCAAGGAAAAAACCGAAACTGCCGAGGAGTATGTAGCGAGCAATGATGCGAATAGCTCGGCCGAAGCATCCAGGTCGCTCTTGTTGAGCACCACGAAGGGTTGCAGGTTGGCCACCCGCGCGGCAACGATGGCCCGGTCAATGAAACCTGAGGGTGGCGCTGGCCTGGGTGCCACAACGATGCCGAGAACGTCGAGATTGGCCCCGACAAGGTGAACAGCGCCCCTTGCGTCGCGGCGGCGAAGCTCCGTCCTGCGGGGCAATCGCTTAAGCACCTCACCCCGAACCGCCACACCGTCACCGACGACATGCCCTGAACGCCGCTTGACCCGGACCATCTCGCACTCCCCGTCGTCAAACACAACATCGACGGCGACCCCACGATGAGCGACAATCAGGCCCTTTCGGATTTGTTCGGTATTGACAGGCTTCTGGTTTTTACTACCGCTGCCATCTTTACTGTTTTTTTTCTTCAAACGATATCCACCTGCTGCATGATCCTCCTGGAATGCGGAAATATAAATCTTAATCACTGATCAGATTATAGGGAACCCCCCATATCGAGGCAAGTACATACCGCCAAGAGGGGATAAGCCCCGGAACCTCTCAGCTTGTCTTATGGCCTTCATGTTACAATTGAAAGTAAGTTGATCGTTTCCGGATTGGATGCTATTTGACCGACTCCAACCCGAAACGTCGGCACAGGGAGGTCGCAATGAACAAATTCCTCTCCGCATTGACTCTGCTCGCCCTGGTGCTTTGGGGTTGCGCAATGCCCGCATCGCGGGATTTTTTGCCACCGCCCAAAGTGGCCTCTTATGACATTGTACTCCATTTTTCTTCAGAGCTTCCTGA
>CALZIZ010000379.1 GCA_945787465.1 uncultured Desulfuromonadales bacterium | reverse complement strand
TCGGCCCATAGCTACGGCTATGAGCTCTCAAACGACCCAAAATCTGTTCTCAAACTTCTGGATTTTCGCTTCGGCCTCTATTCTCGGACAGCCTCCTAGTGCTTATCTATCGTCTTACACCCAGGAAATACGCCACTGACACTAGCGGTGAGGGGGCAAAGCGTAAAGGTGGGCGCTGGAACCCACCAGGTTTACCAATTCACTACACCAGTTCTTCGGCAGCTCTGGCTGTTCTTGAATACCTGATCCATCTTGATCCGAGCGATCTGCCCCCAATGTCTTTGGTTACCTACCAGTTTCCAGATGAAAAAGTGATCGACTTTGCCGGGGCCCTACCTAAAGACTGGCGAAAATCTCCACCACCTAAAAAGCTCGCGGAGATTGGGAAGAAATGGCTGGATAGCAAATCCTCGTTGGCCTTGCGTGTGCCGGCGGCATTGTTTCCAGAAGGCCCAGACAGCAACATTGTGGTGAACCCCCTGCACCCGGATTTTCCGGAAATGAGTACCCTGAAGATTGAGGACTTTGAGTTTGACCAAAGATTTCTGGAGAAATAATCTGACACAGCGGGCCTTTTATCCGCAATATGATGGCCACCTGGGATGCCCACCGGGTGGCCATTTCTTTATAGGGCAGGGTTTGTAGGAATGCTCCATTTCCACGCTAGAATTCCCGCCAAACAATGTAGGACAACTTATCGAACATTTTAGGGCGCCCTGTTTTGTAGGGTTTTGGGTGCCACGGACATTCGTGTGAAAATGCACGATAAGGAACAAGGGTGAGTGCCAAAAGTCTCGAAGCCCTACCCATCGGTTTTCACGATAGAACACATCGAAGGCATCAATACTTCCTCTTTGACATCCACATGTCGATTTTCGTATATTGCTTGACACCAATAAAACAGCGTCGTTGTTGCAATTATAATCAAACAGGAAGTCCATGACAAAAGTAACTGTTGGTATTGATATCGGGTCAACAGCGACAAAGGCAGTACTCCTTGTCGATGGCCAAATTGCCGGACAGGTGGTCATCGCTACCGGATGGGATCCCAAGCAGGCAGGAAGTGATGCCTTCGACTCCCTGCTGAAAGGCAGTGGTCTTTGCGAAGATGACGTCAATATAGTGGTCGGAACAGGCTACGGACGCATCTCGCTCCCTTTTGCCGATCGCCGGGTAACCGAGGTGACCTGCCATGCCCGCGGCGCTGAATATATGGTCCCGGGAAGCCGGCTGGTGGTCGACATCGGCGGTCAGGACAGCAAGGTCATCGCTCTTGATGGTGCTGGCAATGTCACGGACTTTATCATGAACGACAAGTGCGCAGCCGGTACCGGCCGCTTTCTTCAGGTGATGGCCGGGGTGCTCGGTGTGTCTCTCGACGAGCTGGGAAAGCTAGCCCTCGCCTCTGAACCGGCCGTTATCAGCAGCATGTGCACGGTCTTTGCCGAATCGGAAGTGGTCGGCCTTCTGGCCCGCGGCATCGACAAGGGGGCCATCGCCGCCGGAGTGGTCGAATCGATCGCCAAGCGCCTGCCGACCCTGGTCGGGCGCATGCCACAGGTATCAGAAATCACCTTTACTGGCGGACTGGCGAGCAATTCAGGCATCTGCCGACGCATCGAACAAAGTCTTGGTCTGCCGCTGCAGGTGCCCACATGCCCCCAAATGACGGGAGCGCTGGGGGCAGCCCTTATCGGCAGCGATCTTTGAAGAGGAGGAACTTATGGAGTCAGCAGTTTTTAAACAGATAGAGAAGTTGCGCGAGAACAACGTCATCGCCTTCAAGGAGGCTAAAGAAGTTGGACAAAACGTGGTCGGTACCTATTGCCTTTACGCTCCGGCAGAGCTGATCGTCGCCGCCGGAGCCAGCCCTGTCATGTTATGCGGCACCAGCCAGAACCCGATTCCCGCCGCTGAGCAGAGCCTGCCCCGCAACCTCTGCCCGCTGATCAAGTCGAGCTACGGCTTTGCCGTAACCGACACCTGTCCCTTCTTTCACTTTTCCGATCTGATCGTTGCCGAGACGACCTGCGACGGCAAAAAGAAGATGTACGAGCTGATGGAGGAATTCAAGTCGGTGCACTTGATGCAACTCCCCCAGGTTCAGAACAAGGAGTCGGCCCTCGACTACTGGGTCAAAGAACTTCAACGGCTGCAGGCTGTACTGGAAGAAACCTTCGGAGTCGAAATCACCGAAGAGAAGCTGCGCGGCGCCATCGAACTGCTCAACGACGAGCGCCGCAGCCTCAAGGCCCTTCAGGACGTTTGCCGCCACAAGCCAGCACCTGTCAGCGGCATGGAAATGCTCACCGTACTGCACAACCGCGGCTTCGCTCTCGACAAACGCGAAACGATCAAACTGGTCGATCTGCTCACCGAAGAACTGACCGAACGCATCCGCCAGGGGATCTCCACCCTGGCTGCCGATGCGCCGAGAATCCTTCTGACCGGGGTTCCCGTCGGGCTCGGTTCCGACAAGGTCGTGCGCTTGATCGAAGAAGCTGGCGGCCAGGTCGTCTGCTTCGAGAGCTGCGGAGCCTACAAGAAGGTGGAACCGGTACGCCAGAGCGATGATCCCCTGCGTGCTATCGCCGAATGTTACCTGGAAATCCCCTGCTCCTGCATGTCGCCCAACCGCGGTCGCTTCGAACTCGTTTCTCGTCTGGCCGGCGAGTTTCAGGCTGACGGCGTTATCGACCTGACCTGGCAGGCCTGTCACACCTACAACATTGAATCGTTCAACCTGCGCAAACAAGTACAGCAGGAAACGGGGCTTCCCTTCCTCCAGATCGAGACCGATTATTCCGAGTCGGACACCGAACAGCTGAAACTGCGCCTGGAGGCATTTCTCGAGCTCCTGGGCTCCGCCAGAGCCCAGCGTACAGCCTGACCTTCCAAATACCCTTCTAATCCTGCAGAGAGGTAAAGTATCTTTGGAATAGTGGCAGGGAAAGTTGAGTTGTAAGAAAAGACCAAAAGAGAAAGCGTAAGCGTGGAGGCCAGGCCCAAACTCTGAGCGACCGACCAGGAAAAATCAAAACTGATCCTATCTACCTCTCTTGGTTAGGTGTGCCATCGGTCTAATGGAAAAGGAACAGAAGCAACCTCAGTTCATGGGATTTACTTGACAGTCAACGCCCCTTTTGTTAGAAAATCCACACATTAAATATTTTGTCCATCGGTGCCCGAGAGGGCCGAAAAAGGGAAGAGGGGTGAAAAGCCCCCGCGGACCCGCCGCTGTAAGTGAGGACGAAGGGCCAAACGCCACTGGTTACGAAGACCGGGAAGG
>CALZIZ010000378.1 GCA_945787465.1 uncultured Desulfuromonadales bacterium | reverse complement strand
CCCCGCACCCCGTAGATTGCAGCGCTGCCGGTATCGCCCGAGGTGGCGCCGAGGATATTCATCTTCTCACCCCGCTCTTTGAGCAGGTATTCGAACAGGTTGCCGAGAAATTGCAGGGCGACGTCCTTGAACGCGAGGGTCGGGCCGTGGAAGAGCTCGAGGATATGCACCCCGTCAGCGTGGACCACGGGGGTTACCTCGGGGTGGGTGAAGGTTGCGTAAGAGCGGTCAATAAGGTCCTTGAGGTCCGCAGCAGGTATGCCTTCAGTAAAACGGGAGAAGATCTGAAAGGCCAGTTCCGGGTAGGCCAGCTTTGAAAAGGCATCAATGTCCCCCTGGGTCAGATGGGGGATGCTCTCGGGCAGCAGCAGGCCGCCGTCATCGGCAAGGCCCATCATGACGGCATCTTTGAACGATATGTTGCGGACTCCGCCACGGGTGCTCATGTAGCGCATGAATTCATAACTCCTTTAAATGTCAGGCCGCCCCGATGTAATTGACCGGGCAGGCCTCATGGGTTCAGGTATTGGTGCGCGCATTCTAGCAGGAATCTCAAGGGGAGAAAAGGGGGCAGGGGGGGCAGGACAAAAAAACGGGGGGAGTGCTGGCAGCACTCCCCCCGGAGTTGGTTCTACTTCTGGATTTTTCCTGATTATTGTGCCTGGGCGTCAACCACCGCTACGGCAGCCATGTTGACGATGTCGGCCACATCATCTCCGCGCTGCAGAACGTGCACCGGCTTTTTCATGCCCATCAAAATCGGCCCGATGGCCTCGGCTTCGCCGAGCTTGTTGAGCAGTTTGTAGGAGATGTTGCCAGACTGCAGGTCAGGGAAGACAAAGACGTTTGCATCCCCTTTGAGCTTGGAGAAGGGGTACTGGTCGGCTGTCAGATCGGGGTCAAGCGCCACGTTGGCCTGAACCTCACCGTCTACCACCAGGTCAGGTGCCCACTCCTTTACCAGGGCGGTTGCTTTTTTGACCTTAAGGGTCAGCGGGTGTTCGGCGCTGCCGAAGTTGGAGAAGGACAGCATGGCCACCTTGGGGTCGATCTCGAACTTCTTTGCTTTTTCCGCGGAGAGAATCGCGGTTTCGGCAAGCTCTTCGGCCGTCGGTTCGATAGTTACGGTGGTGTCCGCGAAGAATACCGCATTCTTCTTGGTGACCATCATGTACAGGCCGTGGACCTTTGAGAGCCCTTCCTGCTTGCCAATGACCTCCAGAGCCGGGCGGATGGTTTCGGGGTAGTGGTGGCTGATGCCGGAAAGCAGAGCATCGGCATCGCCCTTCTGAACCATCATGGCGCCGAAGTAGTTGCGGTTTTTCTTGATCAGGCGCTTGCCTTCTGCCCGGGTAACCCCTTTGCGCTGACGCAGATTGAAGAGTTCGTCGATGTATTCGCCCCGCTTTTCCGAGGTCGTCGGGTCGATAATCTGAATCCCGGTCAGATCGATGCGCAGCTCCTCGGCCGCAGCGCGAATTTCTGCCTCCTCGCCGAGCAGGATCGGGGTGGCGATCTGCTCGTCGACCAGAATTTGGGCGGCGCGCAGAACTTTTTCTTCTTCGCCCTCGGGAAAGACCACTCGCTTGGGATTGGCCTTGGCCTTGTTGATGAGGGTGCGCATGACCTCTTTGGAGCGGCCCTGGAGCGCCTCGAGTTGTTCATGGTACTTCTGCATGTCTTCGATGGGGCGACGGGCAACGCCGCTGTCCATGGCTGCCTGGGCAACCGCAGGTGCAACGTGAAGCAGAACGCGCGGGTCAAAGGGTTTTGGGATCAGGTATTCGCGACCGAACTTGATTTCTTCGCCGGCGTAGGCTCTGCGTACCGAGTCGGGAACGTCCTCTTTGGCCAGCTCGGCAAGCGCCTTGACCGCAGCAATCTTCATCTCTGCATTGATGGCGCTGGCATGGGTGTCAAGAGCGCCACGGAACAGGAAGGGGAAGCACAGTACGTTATTGACCTGGTTTGCAAAATCGCTGCGGCCTGTGCCGATAATGACGTCGTCGCGCAATGCCTTGGCGTCGGGGGGCAGAATCTCCGGGTCTGGGTTGGCCATGGCGAAGATGACGGGGTCTTTGGCCATGGAGACAACCATTTCGTTGGTCAGTGCCCCTTTGACCGAGACGCCGAAGAAAACGTCGGCACCCCTCATGGCATCTTCAAGGGATCGCGCGTCGGTATCGGTGGCGAGGCGTTCCTTGTATTCATTCATCCCCGCGGTGCGCCCTTTGTAGATGACCCCCTTGGAGTCGCAGAGCATGACGTTGTCCTTGCGGGCCCCCATGGTGATGGCCAGATTGGCGCAGGCGATACCGGCAGCCCCGGCGCCGTTGACCACAATCCGTACGTCCTCGATCTTCTTGCCGATGATTTCCATGGCATTGAGCAGGCCGGCGGCCGAGATGATAGCGGTACCATGCTGATCATCATGGAAGACCGGGATGTTCATGATCTTCTGCAGCTCTTCCTCGATATAGAAGCACTCGGGCCCCTTGATGTCTTCGAGATTGATGCCGCCGAAGGTCGGCTCCAGCAATTTTACGGTACGGATGATTTCGTCCGAGTCCTTGGTGTCAAGCTCGATGTCGAAAACGTCGACGTCGGCGAAGGTCTTGAACAGAACCCCTTTACCTTCCATAACCGGTTTGCCTGCCATGGCACCGATATCGCCGAGGCCCAGCACGGCGGTGCCGTTGGAGACAACCGCAACAAGGTTGCCCTTGGCGGTATACTTGTAGGCATCGTTGGGGTTTTTTTCGATCTCGAGACAAGGCTCAGCAACCCCTGGGCTGTAGGCCAGGGACAGGTCCCGGCTGGTGGCGCAGGGCTTTGTGGTGATGACTTCGATTTTTCCTTTGCGGCCCGAACTGTGGTAGTCCAGAGCGTCCTGTCGTTTTGACATGATGTTTTTGACCTCCCTTGGATGGTTTTTTTACTCCCTCTAAAAAATGGCCGGTCTCTGAGATTGCACGATAATAGAATCTATCAGAATATTTCTTAGAGATTCCCAGAGCTTCGTTCCGCTTTAGTGGGTCTGTTTTTTTACTTACAATAAATCTCACCATAGACCTTGGTGCTAGGACTGTCAAGCAGAATATACGTTGTTTTATCCCTGGTAAAATCGGGTTTCGGCATCCGGGTTCTGGATGTTTTAGCAACAGCAATGCCAAGGGCCCGGGATTATTTGCAATCACTTAAAAATACAGTGAGAATGAGTTCCGTCAAGGGGCCAGGGGGAGAAATGTGCCTGTCGTTGAACCCTTGAAAGTGGCTGTTGATCGTTGATATGGCCGAATTTGGCCAGGGGTGGGCCGG
>CALZIZ010000377.1:3349-4830 GCA_945787465.1 uncultured Desulfuromonadales bacterium | reverse complement strand
GGGACCATCCAGAACGACATCCTCAAGGAGTTCATGGTCCGCAACACCTACATCTACCCGCCCGAGCCCTCGATGCGGATCATCTCCGACATCATCGAGTACACCAGCCAGAAGATGCCCAAGTTCAACTCCATCTCCATCTCGGGCTACCACATCCAGGAGGCCGGCGCCAATAACGCCCTGGAGCTCGCCTTCACCCTGGCCGACGGCCTCGAGTACGTCAAGGCGGCCATTGAAAAGGGGCTCGACGTCGACGCCTTCGCGCCGCGGCTCTCGTTCTTCTTCGCCATCGGTATGAACTTCTTCATGGAGGCTTCAAAGCTGCGCGCCGCCCGCTTCCTCTGGGCCAAGCTGATGAAGCAGTTCAACCCCAAGAACCCCAAGTCGAGCATGCTGCGCACCCACTGCCAGACCTCGGGCTGGAGCCTCACCGAGCAGGACCCCTACAACAACGTGGTCCGCACCACCCTCGAGGCGCTGGCTGCGGTTCTCGGCGGCACCCAGTCGCTGCATACCAACGCGCTGGACGAGGCGATCGCCCTGCCCACCGACCACAGCGCCCGCATCGCCCGCAACACCCAGCTGATCATCCAGGAAGAGTCCGGCGTCACCAATGTGGTCGATCCCCTGGGCGGCTCCTACTACGTCGAGTCGCTGACCAACTCGCTGATCGAAGAGGCGCAGAAGATCCTCGACGAGATCGAGGAGCTCGGCGGCATGACCAAGGCCATCGAGTCGGGGATGCCCAAGCTGCGTATCGAAGAGTCGGCGGCCAAGAAGCAGGCGTCCATCGACAGCGGTCGCGACGTCATCGTCGGGGTCAACAAGTACCAGCTCGCCGAAGAGCAGCCGATCGAGGTTCTCGACATCGACAACACCGCGGTGCGCGAATCGCAGATCGCCCGCCTCAACAAAATGCGCGCCGATCGCGACGAGGCCGCCTGCCAGCAGGCCCTTGCCGCCATCACCCAGGCGTGCGATGATAAGAATCAGAACCTGCTCGGCCTCTGCGTCGATGCAGCCCGCAAGCGCGCCTCGATAGGCGAGATCTCCGATGCCATGGAAAAGGTCTTCGGGCGTCACCGGGCAGAAATCAAACTGGTCTCAGGAGCGTACGGTTCCGTGGTGGAAAGCGACAAGAATTTTGCCGAACTGAAGCAGCGGGTCGAGGCCTTTGCCGCCAAGGAAGGTCGCCGCCCCCGTATCCTGGTGGCCAAGATGGGTCAGGACGGCCATGATCGCGGCGCCAAGGTCGTAGCAACCGCCTACGCCGACGTCGGTTTCGATGTCGATGTCGGCCCTCTCTTCCAGACCCCGGAAGAGGCCGCCAAGATGGCCGTCGAAAACGACGTGCACGTGGTCGGGGTTTCCAGCCTCGCCGCCGGTCACAAGACCCTGGTACCGCAGCTGGCGGCCGAGCTTAAAAAGCTCGGTGCCGAGGATATCGCCATCGTCTGCGGCGGGGTCATCCCCCGGCAGGA
>CALZIZ010000377.1:0-3341 GCA_945787465.1 uncultured Desulfuromonadales bacterium | reverse complement strand
CCGATCACCAAGTCGGCCGGTGACACCCTCGACGCAATTGAGGATAAGAGATAAGTAAGCTGCAATAACAAAAGGGGGCAGGTCTGCGGGCCTGCCCTTTTTTCTTCAAACCATTTTTATTGGCCACCAAGACACCAAGGCACAAAGAGAACCTGAGCCAAAGCAATTACAAATACCGATTCGCCAAACAACTTTATTAGCCACCAAGCCACCAAGGCACCAAGAAAACCTGAACCAAAGAATCCGCAAATGCCGATTGACGTTAAGGGAAATCGTCTGAGGATTATGGCTTTTTAAGACCTTCCCCTGCATCTTGAGGTTTTTGTCTCGATGTTGCTTTTCTTGGTGGCTTGGTGCCTTGGTGGCTAACATTCCAGGTTTTAACATTGATCAAAATCCACGATATCGTCGAAGGGGTGAAAAGCGGTCGCCTGCGCGCCCTTGCCAAAGCCATCACCCTGATTGAAAGCCGCAACATCGATCATTCCGTCGCAGCCACCACCCTGCTCGACGAGCTGCTTCCCGCCTCGGGAAAATCGATCCGTATCGGCATCTCCGGGGTCCCCGGTGCCGGCAAGAGCACCTTTATCGAGGCTCTGGGCCTGCACCTGATCGCCCGGGGGCACAAGGTCGCGGTGCTTGCCGTCGATCCGAGCTCCCAGCTTTCGGGCGGGAGCATCCTCGGCGACAAGACCCGCATGGAACACCTCTCCCGCGAAGCCAATGCCTTTATCCGCCCCTCGCCCTCGGGAGACACCCTGGGAGGGGTCGCCCGCAAGACCCGCGAGACCATGCTGATCTGCGAGGCCGCGGGTTACGATGTGATTATCGTCGAAACCGTCGGTGTCGGCCAGTCGGAGATCACCGTCGCCTCCATGGTCGATTTCTTTTTGCTGCTGCAGCTGCCCGGAGCCGGCGACGAGCTGCAGGGGATCAAAAAGGGCGTCATGGAAATCGCCGACGCCATTCTGATCAACAAGGCCGAGGGCGACAACCGTCCCCGGGCCGAGCTCGCCCGCCAGCAGTACGTCAACGCCCTGCACCTGCTCAAGCCCAGGAGCGCCAACTGGCAGGTACCGGCCATGCTCTGCAGCGCCCTGCATAACGAGGGCATCGACGAGGTCTGGCAGAACATCATGGGGTACCGTGAGGCAATGAAAAAAAGCGGCGAGTTCGACGAAAAGCGCCGCCTGCAGGCCACCGACTGGATGTGGACCCTGCTGATGGACGACCTCAAAGACCTGTTCCTGCGCGACAAAAACGTCGAAGCCCTCGTCGGCCAGGTTCAGCAGGCCGTCGCCACGGGGGCCACCACGCCGGGAGCAGCCTCGAGAAGACTGCTCGAAGCTTTCAAAAGACACTAAAATCTTGAATATGGCCACTACCAAAAGTAGGCGCTCTTAAGCGAGACACGAAGACACCAAGAAGTGCGCTGAAAACCAAGGAAAGTGGAATGCAGTCTCAGGATAAAATTGCGGCAGCCATTGTGGATGCAGCTTTCCAGGTCCATAAGAAATTGGGCCCCGGGCTGCTGGAGCGCGTCTATGAAACTTGTCTCTCATACGAACTCACAAAAAGGGGCTATCGGGTCGACAGGCAGGTCCCGGTACCCATCGTCTATGAGGGCATAGCTTTCGATGAGGGGTTTAGGCTTGATCTGCTGGTGCAGGACAGCATCATATGTGAGCTGAAAGCGGTTGAGAAGGAGAACCCGGTCTGGAGAGCTCAACTTCTCAGTCACATGAAGCTTACCGGTAAGCATCTTGGTTTTTTGATTAATTTCAATGTCCCCCTGATCAAGAATGGAATCCAGCGCCTTGCCCTTTGAATCGGTTTTCTTGGTGCCTTGGTGTCTTGGTGGCCCAACTGCCTTAAAAGGAGTTTAAAGTGACAAAGAAAATCAACCACATCGGAATCGCCGTAAAAAGTCTCGAAGCCTCGATCCCTTTCTATCGTGATATGATGGGGATGGAATTCGAAGGCACCGAGGAAGTCGCCGAGCAGAAGGTCAAGGTGGCCTTTCTGGTTGTCGGTGAAAGCCGCATTGAGCTTCTGGAGCCGACATCCGAAGATTCGCCGGTGGCTAAGTTTCTCGAGAAAAACGGCGAGGGTGTCCATCACATGGCCTACCAGGTCGAAAACCTTGAGGCTACCCTGGCCGACTTGAAGGCCAAGGGGGTGCGTCTTATCGATGAGGTGCCCCGCAGCGGTGCCCACGGAAGCCGCATTGCATTTCTGCATCCCAAGGCGACCGGTTCGGTGCTTACCGAGCTTTGTGAAGCCGGGCATTGATTTTCAAAACGATGTTTGTGTTTTAAATTAGAGTCGATACTGCAATAAGAATAGTGACTTGAGGTGTTCTCATTATTTTTGCCTTGACATATTTCGGGGGAAAAATATACTGATCCCGCTTAAAGTAGAACAGGGTGATGGGGGAGGGGCTTGACTTGGAGGGTCGTGTTGCTAGATTGTAAAGTTTAGACCATCTTTGTCACAGAACCCCGCGGAGGAACTGAGATGAAAAAACTACTGCTCCAGACGTCCCTTGCCCTGGCTTCTCTTCTTCTTCTGGCCGGAGCCGCCATGGCTATCGAAAAAGGCACACCGGCCCCGGATTTTGAGTTGCCCAATATCGAGGGCAAAAAGATCCACCTCTCCGATTATAAAGGGCAGGTCATCCTGCTCAAGCTCGCCACCACCTGGTGCCCCACCTGCAAACAACAGGCAGGTGAGATTGTTGAAGCCAGCCAGAGGTTCGAAGGCAAGGACGTCGCCGTTATCGAGGTTTTTCTGCAGGACTCAGAAGAGATGGTAAAGGAGGCCCTCGAGGGCCAGGACTATGGCGTACCCTTTCAAGCCCTTATGGACGACGGTCAGGCCCGCAAGGCCTACAATGTTTATCTCATCCCCCGGATGCTGATTATTGACCGGGATTTCAATATCCAGCGCGATGGCAGCCTGATCTCCGCCTACGACCTGCGCAAAAAGGTCGAGCGGTTGCTCGGGGAGACCGAAACCCAGGTTCAATAACGAGACTGTACGTGCGTATTAGCCTCGAAGTCACAGTTTTTCTGTGCAAGACGTTGACATTTTGAAATTGGAATATACCCTTTTGTGAGTGTTTTCGGTGAGTGTGTCCCTGTTTTAGTCGTGGCTGAAAGACAACAGTGTGGCGAAGATCCTACAAGGGGTAAAGAGGTTTCTTGAATATCTAGATAATGCGATCCAGTTTTTTGAAACAATAAAAACAGCAGCTTAGAGTTTGATTTGATTTTATTTCAGCTTTTCTGGCCTTTGGCATTGATGTTGTAATTAAAGAAAACAGCTGAAAGTTATTTTAT
>CALZIZ010000376.1 GCA_945787465.1 uncultured Desulfuromonadales bacterium | reverse complement strand
GCCCACCGCGGCGTCGAGTCGATCACCAT
Organism: uncultured Desulfuromonadales bacterium; assembly: GCA_945787465.1. Classification (GTDB taxonomy): domain Bacteria; phylum Desulfobacterota; class Desulfuromonadia; order Desulfuromonadales; family Trichloromonadaceae; genus CALZIZ01. The sequence goes on along the minus strand of CALZIZ010000376.1, from coordinate 4,380 downwards.
GGACCGCGAGGTCATGCACCTGCGCGACTCGCTGATCCCCCGTTACGCCGAAATGGTTTATAATGGATTCTGGTTCGCCCCCGAGCGCGAAGCGCTGCAGGCGCTGATCGACGACACCCAGAAGACCGTCAACGGCGTGGCCCGGGTCAAGCTCTACAAAGGGCACTGCCGGGTGGTCGGCCGCAAGTCCGAAACCGACTCGCTGTTCAACGTCGAATTCGCCACCTTCGAGGCCGACGAGGTCTACAACCAGGCCGACGCCGAGGGCTTCATCAAGCTCAACGCCCTGCGACTGCGCATCCGCAGCCTGATGCTGCAGAACAAGTAATGGAACCCGGGGCTGGGGACTCGGGGCTGGGGACTGGTAAAGACTATCCTCTAGCCCCTAGCCCCAAGCCCCCAGCCCCAGACCTTATGGAATTCACCAAACAACACGGCATAAAAACCTCGGTGGTCGCCTGTATTATCGACGACCAGAACCGGGTTCTGCTCACCCGCCGCTGCATCGAGCCCTTTTGCAGCCAGTGGGTGATGCCCGGGGGAAAGATCGACCATGGCGAGCCGATTCTCGAGGCGCTGCACCGCGAGGTGCGCGAAGAGGTCGGCATCGAGGTGCATGTCGATGGCCTGATCGATGTTTATGAGCATGTCAAGGTCGGGCAGAACAACGACCATTTCATTATTCTCTACTACCGGGTCAACCCGGTGACCTTTGATCTGGCTCCCAACGGCGATGAGTGCACCGAGGCGGTCTGGGCCCCCAAGGATAAACTGGAGAACTTTTCCATGCCGCCGGGATGCCGACATATTCTCGCCAAGGTTTTCCCCGAACTCGGCTGGGACAGCGGCACGCCGCCGCAGGTCTACACCGAGAGCGAACTGCCCGGCGAGAAGAATCTGCCCCAGATCTGCCCCCTCGAGGAACCCTGAAAACCGATGTTCAGGATTGTCGAAAAATCTCTCAACATCGATTTTCCCAGGGGACACCATCTGCATTGCATGATTGGCCAGATCCCCAACCATCTGGGGGTGTCGGATGCAGGTTCGCTCCATCCTCGATCTGGTCGCCCGCGGAGAGAGCAACCTCAAGAAGTGCCACTTTCTGGTGCTGCCCGAATCGACCATGCCCGCCGACTACGTCGAGGAGGCGCTGCGGCTGATCGACAACCGGTTCCGCCCCAACTCGGTGGTCATGTTCGGCGTCGAACATGTCCCCCTGGCCGCCTACCGCGACGTGCTGCAGCGCTACTGCGAGGACAACTCCGAGGCCCTCGCCTCGGTGCTCACCGACCTCGACTCGGGAGACATCGCCGAAATCCCGGTGAACTGGAGCGTCACCGCGGTCAAAGAGGCCGACGGCCGCATGCGGGTCTTTCTGCAGGCCAAAAGCCATCCCTTTGTCGGCGAGGAGCACCTCGATTCTGGGCACGACCTTTACCGGGGCAAGGTTTTTCCACTGTACAGCTGCCAGCCGTCGTGCTTCAACTTCATGGCGTTGATCTGCCTCGACTATGTTTACCGCGACGTCTACCAGTCGAACATTAACCGGATTATTGAAAAGGCCAACGAACTCTTTTTCCAGACCCGCCAGCACCTCGACCTGCTGGTCGTCCTTGAGTGCAACCCCAAACCCGAACACCAGGCCTTTCACGACGTGGTCAACGGCTTCTACGGCGAGTACCTGGCCTACACTCCGGGAGTACGCGACACCATCACCGTCTTCTGCAACAGCTCGGAGACCACCAGCGGCCTCAAGGGGGCCGAACTGAGCAGCTTCGGTCACTCCTCAGTGATCATCCACAAAAGCCATAAGCTTGGCCCCGCAGAGCACCCCGAGTTCGTCACCGACGATTTCGACGGCCTGCGGGTCTGCCGCCTGCGCTTCGGCACCAAGACAAGGCTCTACTACTTCAACCTCCCCCTGTTCCACGAACTCGACCCCCGCACCACCCGCGTGCCGCTAAAAATCCACGGCATATTCCGCCCCGTGGGCCACAGCTGGCGGCGCTTCGAAGACGAAGAGGAGCAGGCGGGGGAATAAAACCATTAGGTCCAGCGACCACTAACGGGCCTTCGACAGGCTTCAGGCCGAACGACGCGGGGAAAACCTGGCCCAAGACTGACATACCCCGTTCATGCTGAGCTTGTCGAAGCATCGGTCCAACGACCACCGGCGGGCCTTCGACAGGCTCAGGCCGAACGACGCGGGAAACTCTTGACTAACCGGACCTTTGCAGGTCGTATCTATTCACCGAAAACTCCTGCCTCGCCCCCGCTTTTGGGGCCTCGGGCAGCCAAATAACGAAACGGAGCACAACAGCATGAGCGAAAAACCCTGGGCCGGGCGCTTTACCCAGCCGACCGACAAGTTCGTTGAAGAATTCACCGCCTCCATCGATTTCGACAAGCGCATGTACAGCTACGACATCCAGGGCTCCATCGCCCACGCCCGGATGCTCGCCCGGCAGGGGATCATCGCCGCCGAAGAAGCCGACACCATCGTCGGCGGCCTCGAGGCGATCCTCGCCGACATCGATGCGGGCAACTTCGAGTTTTCGGTCTCCCTCGAGGACATCCACATGAACATCGAGGCCCGGCTCATCGAGCGCATCGGGGCGGTCGGCGGCAAGCTGCACACCGCCCGCTCGCGCAACGACCAGGTGGCCCTCGACGTGCGCCTCTACCTGCGCGACGAGCTCAAAGAGATCCTCGGCTACCTCGACAAGCTGCAGGAGGCCCTGCTCGCCCAGGCCGAAGGCAACCTCAGCGTCATCATGCCCGGCTACACCCACCTGCAGACCGCCCAGCCGGTGCTCTTCGCCCACCACATGCTCGCCTACTACGAGATGGTCAAGCGCGATGCCGGGCGCATGGCCGACGTCCTCAAGCGCCTCAACGTCATGCCCCTGGGCGCAGGGGCGCTGGCCGGCACCACCTTTCCCATCGACCGCGAATGGGTCGCCGAGCAGCTCGGCTTCGACGGCGTCACCCGCAACAGCCTCGACTCGGTTTCAGACCGCGACTTCGCCCTCGAATTCTGCAGCGCCTCGAGCATCCTGATGATGCACCTCTCGCGGCTCTCCGAAGAATTGATCCTCTGGTCGAGCGCCGACTTCGACTTCGTCGAGCTCACCGACGCGTTCTGCACCGGCAGCTCGATCATGCCGCAGAAGAAGAACCCCGACGTCCCCGAGTTGGTGCGCGGCAAGACCGGCCGGGTCTACGGCAACCTGATCAGCCTGCTGACCCTGATGAAATCGCTGCCGCTCGCCTACAACAAGGACATGCAGGAAGACAAGGAGCCGCTCTTCGACACCATCGACACCGTCAAGGGCTCACTGAAGATCTTCGCCGACATGATCGCCGAGATGAAGGTGCGCGCCGAGAACATGCGCGTCGCCGCCGCCCGCGGCTTCTCCACCGCCACCGACGTCGCCGACTACGTGGTGCGCAAGGGCCTGCCCTTTCGCCAGGCCCACGAGGTGGTCGGTAAAACCGTGCGCTACTGCATCGAGAACAAGAAGGACATCCCCGAGCTGAGCATCGATGAATTCAAGCAGTTCTCCGATCTCATCGCCGATGACATCTACGACTACGTCACCCTCGACGCCTCGGTCAACGCCCGCCGCGCCACCGGGGGCACCGCCCGCGAAGCGGTCGAGCGCGAAATCAAACGCGCCCGCAACGAGCGGAAGAAATAGTAATCTGGCAACACCCTGATAACCGCCCGGATAGCTCCCTCTCCCCCAGGGGAGAGGGGGCAAAACGAGCCCCCAAAAACGCCAGGCCCCAGACAAAGAACACAACCAGTGCAAAAAAACACCCGGATAGCTCCCTCTCCCCTCGGGGAGAGGGCCGGGGTGAGGGGGCCAACCATGCCCAACCAACGAGCCCGAGCGCTGCGAAAAAACATGACCGATGCCGAGCGTCTGTTATGGCAGCACCTGAGGGGTCGCCAGATGCTCGGACAGAAATTTCGCCGACAGCACCCCATAGGGCCCTTTATCGTCGATTTCGTCTGTCTGGAAAATGGTCTGATCATCGAAGTCGACGGCGGACAGCATGCTCTGGAAATAGAAAAAGATGGCCAACGAACAGCCTGGCTCAAGACCGAAGGCTACCAGGTCCTGCGTTTCTGGAACCACGAGGTTCTGAAAGAACTCACTTCGGTCAAAGAACGAATTGCTGAATTCTTAATACCACCCCCACCCTAACCCTCCCCCCTGAAGGGGGAGGGAACATGAAGACAGACTGTTCTATGATGCACTTGCGGGTTCAACAGAAAATCAGGTCCAGCATCTTTTTATTTTCCCTGGTTTCGCTTCTTGCCCTTGCCGGCTGCGGCAAAAAGGGCCCGGTACGCCCGCTGGAGCTGCCCCT
>CALZIZ010000375.1 GCA_945787465.1 uncultured Desulfuromonadales bacterium | reverse complement strand
TTAAGAACATCAACAACACCTTCGGGCACATAGCCGGAGACAGGATGCTGCGCACCGTGGCCGACCGCCTCATGAGCTGCCTTCGCACCAGCGACACCGTCGCCCATTATGCCGGCGACACCTTTAAAATCCTGCTGGCCGAAATCAGCAAAGAGGAGCATGCCGCCAAGGTCGCCCAGATCCTGTTGAAAAACATCGAAGAGCCCCTGATATTCGAGGGACAGGAGCTGTTTGTCACCGCCAGCATCGGCATCTCGCTCTATCCGGCCGATGGCGAGGACGCGGCAACCCTGATGAAACACGCCGACCTGGCCCTGCACCGGGTCAAGGACAAGGGGCGCAACAACTATCAGTTCTTCACCCCGGCCATGAACGAGCGGGCATTGCACCGGCAGAAGCTCGAGAACAATCTGCGCAAGACAATGCGCGATCAGGGGTTCGAGCTGTTTTTCCAACCCCAGTTCGACAGCAGAACCCATGACCTGGTCGGTGCCGAGGCCCTGATCCGTTGCCAGGACCCCGAAAGGGGCCTCGTCTCACCAGGTGAGTATATTCTGCTCGCCGAAGGTGAGTATATTCTGCTCGCCGAAGAAACCGACCTGATTCTGCCCCTCGGAGAGTGGGTCCTGCGCAATGCCTGCGGCCACATCATGTCATGGAAAAACCTTAAACCCGGCCTCAGCCGTGGGGCGGTGAACCTTTCTCCACGGCAGTTCAGGCAGCGCAACCTTCTGGAGATGATCGAGGGGATTCTTCTTGAAACCGGGCTACCGCCGGAGATGCTGGAGATCGAGATCACCGAGAGCGCGATCATGGAAAACGTTGACCTGACGGTTGATGTCCTCCGCGCCCTCAGAAAGAAGGGGATTTCGGTGGCGCTGGACGATTTCGGCACCGGCCACTCCTCCCTGAGCAACCTCAAACGCTTCCCCGTCGACACCCTGAAAATCGACCGTTCCTTTGTCGCAGAGCTCGCCACAGACCGAGGCAACCGGGCCATCGTCGCGGCCATGACCGGCATGGCCCATGACCTCAACCTGAAGGTCGTCGCTGAAGGCGTCGAAACAACTGAACAGGAGGAGATCCTGGTCGATATGGGCTGCGACATCCTTCAGGGCTTTTTGCTGGGCCGCCCGATGCCTGCTGAGCAATTTGCCTCTTTTGCCGCCCGGCAGGTTGGATGACCAAGTCGGCACAAACAACCATGCCGGCCGCAGCAAGAGAGCCTATTCCGGGTGAAAAAACCGGTAAATCGCATCAGCCATGCTCTCGGGCACCCCTGGCATCGCCTTGAGCTCCTCGAGGTTCGCCTCCTTGACCTTTTTCAGGCTGCCGAAGTGCTTGAGCAGGGCCTTGCGCCGGGCGGGGCCGACACCGGGGATCTCCTCGAGGGTCGATCTCAGGGTGGCCTTGTTGCGCAGCTTGCGGTGGTAGGTGATGGCGAAACGATGGGCCTCGTCGCGCAGCCGCTCGAGCATGAACAGGGCCGGCGAGCCCTGGCGCAGCAATACAGGGTTCTTGCGGCCGGGCAGAAAGAAGCGCTCTTCGCTGCGTTCGACGGCCTTGCCCCGCACATTGGCTATGACCCGGCTCTTGGCAATGCCGGCGACATCGAGGCGGCCTGCAAGTCCAAGCTCTTCCAACACCATGGTCACCGCAGAAAGCTGCCCCTTGCCACCGTCGATGAGGATGAAGTCAGGCAAGGAGCCCTCTGCGAGCCCGCGGGACAAGCGGCGCTGGAGCACCTCGCCGAGGGAGGCGAAATCGTCGGCCCCCTCGACGGTGCGGATGCGAAAGTGCCGGTATTCGGCCTTGGCCGGTTCCCCGTCGAGCAGCACCACCATGCTGCCGACGCTGAGCTGGCCCTGGACGTTGGAGATATCGAAACATTCCATACGCCGCGGCATTCGACCAAGGTGCAGGCGCTGGCAAATCTCTTCGAGAATACCCTCGCGGGCCTCGCGCCGGCTGCCCCGCTCGCGAAACGCCTCCTCGGCATTGCGGGTGGCCATTTCGACCTGGCGCAGCTTCTCCCCTCTCTGCGGGGCAAGCAGGGTCACCTTGCGGCCCTTGCGCTCGCTCAGCCATTCGCCAAGGGTTTCGCTGTCCTCGGGCAAAAAGGGCAACAGCAACTGCTCAGGCACCAGGACGTCCCGGCCGTAGAACTGCTGCAAAAAGCCGCTGAGCAGTTCATCCTCATCCAGGCGCCAGTCAAGGGGGTAGGTTCGGCGGCCGATCAGCTTGCCCTGACGCACGAAAAGCACGGCGATTTCCACCTCCCCGCCTTCTCGGTGGATTCCCAGCACATCCTGGTCACCGCCACCGGCCTCAACGACCTTCTGACGCTCGACGGTTTTCTCGATGGAGCGAATCTGATCGCGCAGCCGCGCCGCTTCTTCAAAGCGCATATCTGCCGCCACCGCCGCCATGCGCTCTCGCAACTGGTCCAAAACGTCACGCTCCCGGCCCGAGAGCAGGGCGATCACCCCCTTGACCAGTTGCCGGTACTCCTCGCGGCTGATCTTGCCGTGGCAGGGGGCGCTGCACTGATCGATCTGGAAAAAAAGGCAGGGCCGTCCCCGGCGACGGCAGGTTTCGATGGGGTAATGACGCAGGGGAAAAATGCGGTAGATTTCCTTCAGGGTTTCGCGCACCGCGGCGGAGGCGGAAAAAGGACCGAAATAGAGGGCACCATCCCTTTTGACCCACCGCACCACCTGCAAGGCCGGAAATTCTTCCCGGGTGTCAAGGCGAACCGATACGTAGGTTTTATCGTCGCGCAGGTGAATATTGTACCGGGGCCGGTGTTTTTTAATCAGGGTATTTTCGAGGATCAGCGCTTCTTTTTCCGTGTCGGTCACTATCGTTTCGACCTGCTCGGCCCGGTTCATCAGAAAGCGGATATGAGCGCGGCCGTCACCTGCTGCGGAAAAATAGCTGCGCAACCGATTGCGCAGGTTTTTCGCCTTGCCGACGTAAAGCACCAGCCCCTCGGCGTCCTTCATCAGGTAGACGCCCGGGGCGGTAGGAAATTTTTTCAGATCGACGTCTTGCACTATCGGTTCCTGCTGAATTTGGGCCGAAAAAAAGCCAGGGATGTCCCTGGCTTCATTATTTCAGATGATTCTAGGAATTACTTCGTGTCTATAGGGAAACAACGGGCGGACACGAAACAGTTTTCATATTGGAAAAAGGCCGTTTCCAGATGACACCTACTTCGAAAGGGCCAGGTGATCATTTTCGACCTCCACAAAGGCCTCAAGAACCTGCAGGACCCGCTCGTCCTTTTCTTCCTCGGCCAGGCGGCGATAGAGGTTGATCGCCCGCTCCTCACGACGGTGGGATTCGGCCAGATTTTCTTTGTGGGAGGGAGAACATTCCCCAATGTCATAAAGCTCCTCGGGCTTCACCACGCCAAGAACCCTGCAGATAACCGAGGCATGCTCGGCCTCGACCTTGGCCAGGGCACTGAAAAGGGCCCTGCCCTCTTCGGAGTCGGCCACCTTGGAGGCGCCCCTGAGAAAGCTACTGTTATCCACTTGGAGTTCCAGCACCCGCTGGAGATTTTCCCTTGTCTTTCTGGACAAATCGCCTGCCACCGTCGGTTCATAATCGGCAGCAGTGACCAGAAGTTTCTGGTGGGCACCACAAAATGGGCAGTTGGTCGGCTTTTCTGCCCCCAGGTAAGTATCGCCACAGATACGGCAACGATAAAGATTCATGAGGGGTCTCCTGGTTCCTCGGAAGAATGGCAAACTAACCCGCCATAGGCTTGCCTGCTATGTGCCACGAGAATAACAAGGGGGGTAATCGCTGTCAACTAGGAGGCTGTCCGACAATGAGAGACCGGCTGCAAACCCAGCTGTTTGGCCCATATTTCGGCTCCTTTTCGGCCCATAGCTACGGCTATGAGCTCTCA